>DASRSJ010000377.1:0-8016 GCA_035656555.1 Opitutaceae bacterium | reverse complement strand
GGCGTCAGCACTTCCTTCTCCACGCGCAGGACCGTGGCTGGGAAGCGGGAGGTCTTTCCCGGGAATGCGAAGGAGTGCTGGAAGGAGCCGCCGATCGTCCAGCCCTGGCCGACGAGGCAGACCTCCGGTCTGTGGATGGAGGTCCTGTCGCGCCCGCTTAGGACGATCGAGAGGAAGACCTGCTTCGTGGGATCGGCGAGCGAAACGTACGTCTTCCTAGAATAGCCGGTGTCGGGCGGCAGGACCTCCCGCTCCACCGCGCTGATTTCGGTGCGGCGCCCGATCCAGTCCTCCCCGACGAAAGTGGGAAGCGCGACGGGGTTCATGCCGTCAGCTTCGAGTGCAATTCCGGACTTTCCCGATGACGCCATCGCCGACACGTGCACGAGAAGGCAGGCAACCAGGACCGACGTGACCACGACTGCGGCGGCGCAAAGCCGAAGCGCCGGCCCTTGCGCCGTGATCGGCTCCGAGGAGGCGGCCTTTCCCCTGGGCTCCTCGCGGGCCCAGCCAGGCTTTGCCCGCGCGGCCCACTCGGCCACGAAATAGACCCCGCCAAGGACCATCACGAAGACGACAAAGCCCATGACCTCGTGGACCTTGTCGCCCAGCGACTGGCCCCCGAGCTGGGCCGCGACGACGATGGACACGATCCGCACGACGTTCGCCACGTAGATCAGGGGAAAGGCGACGGCGAACATGGCGGCCCAAAGCCAGCGGTTGCGGAACATCAGGTACCCGATGAGGAGCGATAGTGCGGTGACGGCGACCAGCGAGCGGATCCCCGAGCACGCCGCCGCCACGTCATAGTCATAGCGCCCGTCCTGCGAGAGGAGCTGGGTCCCGTTGACGAGCACGTGGATCCCGAGGCCGTGGACGACCGCGCTCGACGTGCCGATGACCCACATCCGCAGCCAGAAGCCGGCGGAGTCCAGCGCATTGATGGGGATCGCGAAGACCATAAACGCGATCGGGAATGCGACGGCCCGCGACCAGCGCCGGCCGCCGGCGACGGAAACAGCGCCCCAGGTGAACAGGAGGAGGCCCAAGATCGACAGGCGCGCCTGCTCCGCGACGAACCCCAGAGCGTGGACAAGGAGTCCCGCGACCATGGCGGCCGACGCCGGCCCATAGGACGCCGCCGCGGGCTGCTCGCGCCGCAGATTGTGGTACACGAGCCATGCGCTGATGGCCAGGATCGGGAACCCGTGCTCCGTCTCGGAGGCCGCGTTCACCCACTGGAAGCCCCACCAGTAGAAGAGGGACGAGGACGCAATGTAGCCGTGGGTGCTGTTTCCGAGAAACTGGAAGATCAGAAAGCCGCAGACCGCGCACAAGGCCCCCACCCAAAATATGTTTTTCCCCCGGGTGCCGACGCTTGTCATGTACTGGATTGAAAGCCTAACTGTAAGCACTTGGCAAAACCATCCCAAGATTCCGGGCCAACGCTGCTCGTCACCGAATTATGGGGCCTCGGAGACCTCGCCTTGGCGGTTCCATTCCTGCGTGCCGCCTCGGCCAGATACAGGGTGACCCTGGTCGCCAAACCCCACGCGGCCCCGCTCCTGGAGCGCTTTGCGCCAGCGGTGGAGCTCATTCCCCTCGTGGCGCCCTGGACGGCTTTCCGGGGCAAGTACAGGCTTTGGGAGTGGCCTTGGGCGAGCCTGGGCGGACTGGTCAGGGACCTGCGGCGCAGGGATTTCACGGCCGGGGTTTCGGCGCGGCCGGATCCTCGCGACCATGCGCTCCTCGCGGTCTCGCGGGTTAGGAAAAGGTACGGATTTCCCAGGGCTTCGTCCGGCGTGCTCCTGAACGCCCCGCTAACGCCTCCCGCGGGACTGCACCGGTCGGCCCATTGGAACTCGATTGCGCAGGCCCTCGGACTCGACCTCCCGAGCGCCGCCCCGGCCGAGCGCACCGGCCGCCGGGTCGTGATCCACGCGGGCGCAGGCCAGCCCGTGAGGCTCTGGCCCCGGGGCCGCTACGAGGAGCTCGCGCGCGAGCTCCGGAGCGCGGGCTGGGAGGTCGAGATCCTGGATGACAGCTTCAGCGGCGTCTCCAGCCTGATCGAGAAGCTCGACTCCGCCGACCGCTTCATAGGCAACGATTCGGGACCGGGCCACATCGCGGCGCTGCTCGGCGTGCCGACCTTCACGGTCTTCGGCCCCCAGCTGCCCGAGGCCTTCGCGCCCCGCCACCCGAAGGCCAGGTGGGTCTCCGGTGCCCCGTGTCCCTACAAGCCCTGCTTCGACAGCTGCAGGTTTCCCGAGGCGTTCTGCATCACGTCCATCAGTTCCGAGAAAGTACAGTCCGAGGTCCTTGCATGGATCGGCGCATGAGCGATCCCGGGAAAGGACGTCCCGTCCATTTTGTCGCGTGGCTCATCGGCGAGCGCCTGATCCGCGGGCTGGTGACGGTCGTGGCCCTGGCGGCGGTTGCGCGGCATCTTCAGCCCGCCGGGTTCGGCGTCCTCAATTTCGCGAACTCGGTCGTCAGCCTCGTGGTGCCGCTGGCCCAGCTCGGGCTCGACACGGTCCTCGTCAGGGAGCTCGTGAGGAACCCGTCACGGACCGGGTCCCTCCTCGGCACCTCCTTCGCCATCCGCCTGGTGAGCGGGGTGTGTCTCGCGGCCGCGCTCTTCGGCCTCTCGCATGTGTCCACGGTTATCGGCTCCGCGCAGCCTGCGCTGGGACCCCTCTGCCTCATCCTGATCGCCCAGGCGGGCGAGGTTTCGGACTGCTGGTTCCGCAGCCGCGTGCAGTCGAGGACGGTCGTGGTGCTGCGGGGAAGCCTGATCGTCGCGGGCGCGGGCGTTAAGCTTGCCCTCGTGGCCGCCGGCGCCGGCCTCGTCGCATTCGCCTGGGTGTACACGGCCGAAGCCGGCGCCTTCGCGCTCGGGCTTGTGATCTGCAGCAGCCGCGGCCGTGACCGGGCCCCGTCCTGGTCCTTCAACGCCTCCCTTGCCTGGCGCCTCATGGGCGAGGGCTGGGGCTTTGCGCTCGCGGGCTTCCTTGGCGCCCTCTCCGTGCGCGCCGACCAGATCGCGGTCGCCGGCTCCCTCGGGGACGCGGCGGCGGGCCTTTACTTCGGCGCGCTCAGGGTGATGGAGATACCGATCTTCGTCGCGACCTCCGCGGCCGCGGCTCTTTTTCCCGCGCTCGCCGTGGCGGAGGACGTCGACGCCATGCACGTGCGCCTGGAGACGGTCTTCGGGCTCATGTCCGCCATCGCATGGATCACGGCCATCGGCGCCACGCTCGCGGGCCCCTGGCTCATTCCCACGCTCCTTGGCGGCGCCTACGGGGACGCATGGCCCGTCTTCGCCATCCACGGCTGGGCGGCCCTGTTCTATTTTTCAGGAATGGTGCGGGCGAACTACCTCGCCCTGCGCAGCGCCCCGGGCTCTCAGGCGGCGGCCGCGGCGGCGACCCTCGCGATTCAGGTCGTCCTCAACTACATCCTCGTCCCGCGCTTCGGCATTTCCGGCGCGGCCATGGCTTTCCTGGCGACCCAGGTCCTGAGCGCATATTTCCTGCCTCTCGCGCTGCCTTCGCTGCGTCCCTGCCTCCGGCCCCAGCTGCGAAGCCTCTTCGCCCCGTGGCAGCCCAGGCGATGGAGGGAGTTCATGGCGGCGGCCAACAGCTAAGCGATGATCGTCGTCTTCAAGGTGAACGGTCTCGGCGACAATGTCGTCTTTGTCCCGGCAGTGCAGGCGCTGCGCTCGAGGTTTCCCGACATGCCCGTGACACTTGTGACAAACCCGGGAGCCGTGGAGTTGTACGGGGGAAGCCTCGGCCCCCAGGCCGTCGTGCCCGTTTCGAAGGCGGCGTTCAACAAGGCGTACAGGAATCCTGCCTCGCTTCTTTCCTGGGCCCTGAAGGTGCGACGCTGGCGTCCGAAGGCCTGCCTGCTGTCCTACGACCAGGGGTCCGTCGCGCACCTGCTGGCTAAGTGGAGCGGCGCGAAAATCCTCGTCGGCGCGAATTCCGGGAACTCCAGATACCAGTCCAGGCTGAGTATCGACGTGCCGTTTCCCCCCGACGGCTGCCTGGCCACATGGAACTGGCAGACGGCCCAAGCGCTGTGCCGAGCGCTCGGCGACACCTCGCAGTGGCCGGCGCGTGCCCCCGCGCCCGACCTCGGACATCTTCTCACGGGCGCCCGCGCCAAGAGCGGCGCGAGGCGCCGCGTGGTCGTCCACCCGGGTGCGGGCAAGGCGCTCACGCAATGGTCTGCCGAACTTTTCGCGCGCGTGGCCTCGTCGCTCTCCTCCGACTTCGAGGTCGTTTGGATCGCGCACGAAAGCCGGTCGCTGGCGCCGGCCGGTTGCCTCCGCGAGGAGGTGGCGACGCTGGCCGAACTCGCGCAATGGATAAAGTCAGCCGACCTCTTCCTCGGGAACAACTCCGGCCCCATGCACCTGGCAGACGCACTCGGTTGCCAGGGTGTCGCTGTCGCGGGGGCCTCGGCGCTCGGATGGGATCCGTACTGGCATCCCCAGCGCTGGTCAGTTCTCAGGCATCCCAGCCTCAGTTGCTCGCCCTGTGAGGACCTCAGCAAGGAGATGGGCTCGTGCGCGAACCTCGAGAGCCCGATGGCCTGCATGAGGTACTGGACGCCTGCGATGGTAGAGGCTGCTTGCCGCGAGCGCCTCGGAGCCCAGCCTCTTGTGAAGCCATGAACCCACGCCTTCGCATCGCGCTCTTCACGCTCGCGGGAGTGGCGATCGGCATGGCTGTGGCGGGGGACATCGCGGACGAGAGCTACGGGCTCGCCGCGGTTGCAGGCCTTGCCTGCTGCTGGCTGATCCTGAGGAAGGTGAGCGACGTCGACCCCGACGCATGGGCGCTCGCAGCCGCTCTGGTCGGCTATATCGTCGGCAACCGGGGTTTCGCGCAGCTGCAGCCAACCGGCGGCGTCCCCCTTTTGCCGGCAGAGGCTGTGCTCCTGATCGCGGCCCCGACGCTGGTTGCCCGGGCGGCGCTGAAGAAGGACCCGCTCATCCAACGCGACGCGCTCAATTTCAGCATCCTCGCATGGATCATCATCGGAACGATCCGGCTTCCCCTGGACGTCCAGCGCTACGGCATCATCGCCGTCCGCGACTACGCGATGGTGTACTACGCATCGTTCTTCTTCATCGCGCAGGCGCTGTCGCGCCGTGCTTCGAACATGAGGATCCTCATCGGGGCCTTCACGGCGGCCTTCGTCTTCCTGATCCCGGTCGTCATCAGCATCCTGATCGCGCCGGATTTCCTCCTCGACAACCTGACCTGGAACGGGATCCCGCTGATCTACCACAAGAGCGACCTGATCGCGAACTCGCTCGCCGTCGGGTTCTTCTGGCTCTGGACCCGCTGGGAGAAAAGCAAGCGCGCGGGGTGGCTTCTCCTGGCGGCCGCCAGCCTGCTTCTCATCAGCAAGATGGCGTCCCCCCGCGCGGCCATGATTGCCGCGGCGATCACGACAGTCCTCTGGATCGGCTTCCGCAGGTGGCGGATCGCCCTTGCCCAGGTCGGCCTGGTGGCGCTTGCCGCGCTTATAGCGGTCGTCGTCCTCAGCATCACCGGCGAGGACGTGAAGACCTCGGCTGCCTACTCCGCCTACGAGCACGCGATATCGATCTTTGACCCGACCGGCTCAGGGACCTACATCAACGGCGAGAGCGGCGACCCCGGTGACAACAACCGCTTCCGCCTGGTCTGGTGGAAGGATGTGATCGAGGACACCTCGGCGGAAAATCCCATCCTTGGCCTGGGCTTCGGCACCGACCTTGCTGCGCGCTTCGCGGCAGACTACGGCCTGCAGACCGACGAGACGTTTGCGGCCCGAAGCCCGCATAGCATCATCGTCACAAACTACGGGCGAATGGGCCTCCTCGGGCTCGCGTGCTGGCTCGTCCTCTCCGCCTTCATTGCAAAGACCGTGTACCGGGTCTTCAAGAAAGGGGACTTGGACGCAATGGGCCTCTGCTGCGTCGTCACGGTAACCTGGGTCAGCGCCTGCGTGGGCGTCGTCCTGGAGTCCCCGATGGCGGCGGTCTTCTTCTGGACCGCGCTCGGGCTCGCCCACGGCAGCCTCAGGGCGCCGGAGGTCGTGGCCGCCGCCTCAAAATCGACGGCTGCCGATTGGCCGATTGCAAAGCCGGTGCCGGTCGATACTTACTAGGTCACGGTGAACCTGCGCCTGCCGGTAGACTCCTTCAGCGTTTTCAAGACAACCACGCGTGAGCGCTGGGACATGCTTACGCCGATCGCGATCACCGGGCTCGGGCTCTTCGGCTTGGCCTTCATCTATTCCGCCCAGCTTCCGGTCCACGGCGACAGCTGGATCCGGCAGCTCTTTTTTCTCGTGGTCGGGGGCGGCATCTATGTCGCCGTCTCCCTGATCGACTACCAGTTCTGGCTCAGCGTCGCCCACTGGATCTACGCCGCCTGCCTGGTTCCGCTGGTCCTGGTGCTGATTCCCGGGATAGGGACTTCCGTCTACGGATCGCAGCGCTGGATACGGCTCGGGGCCTTCCAGTTTGAGCCCTCCGACACGGCGATCATCGCGGTCCTCCTGATCACGGCGAGCCTCTTGGTGCGCAGCGAGATAGGCACGGTCAAGCAGTCGCTGGGGGTGCTCGGGAAATTGGCCCTTGCCGTGGGTGTTCCCATGCTCCTTATTTTGAGACAACCGGACTTAAAGTCCGCGATTGTTCTTCCGCCAATGGTGTTCTCGATGCTGTACGTGTCCCGACTATCCGGGCGATTCTTCGCCGGTGCCTTGGCCGCGTTTCTCCTGATCACTGGCCTAGTTGCATGGGACACAGCGCGTTACATGCACTTCGTGGACTCGAACCACTACTCCTACCAGGCCGACAGGGGCACCTATGAGAAGCACAGCTGGCTCCCGCTGCACGACTACCAGCGCAACCGCATCCTCTCGTTCGTGGACCCCGACAAGATCGATCCCATGGGGATCGGCTGGAACCAGCGCCAGTCGCTGATATCCGTCGGAAGCGGCGGTCTTTACGGAAAGGGCTGGACGGAGGGCACGCAGGCCCGGCTCGGCTACCTGCCCCGCGCGGTGGCGCACAACGACTTCATCTTCTCGGTCATCGCCGAGGAAAAAGGATTTCTGGGAAGCATAACGGTTCTCAGCCTGTTTGGACTGATGCTGTTCAACGGCATACGCATTGCCGGTCTCTCAAGGGACCGGTTCGGCACCCTCCTCGCCCTAGGCGTGACGGTGCTGTTCATGGTGCATGTGTTCGTGAACATCGCCATGACCATCGGGCTCGTGCCCATCACGGGCATACCGCTTCCCTTTATTAGCTACGGTGGCACCTTCGTGCTTAGTTGCTGCTTGTTGCAAGGACTGGTCCAGAGCGTCTATCGCTTCCGGAAGGACTTCGCATGACCATGCGTCCGACCCGCGATAACGACCGCTCTGCCGGAATTTCCTGCGCCGCAACCAGAGGCCGGGGGTGTCCCGAATCCAACCAAGACAGAGACCCCCATGAGCGAAACAACACGGCCCAGTCCCGACGCCCCACAGGACGTCGCACAGAAATATGACTCAGAGCTTGCGAGTCCCCCACTCCAGCGCGAGGTCGCCTCGGTAAGCCCGAGCGAGCTTAAGGAGGGCGCCAGCCAGCGCGCCCAGCAGCGACCGCTGCTGCAGAAGATCATCGCTGCGTTCAAGAAGGAGAAGGGCTCCTACAGGGAGCTCATCATCAACTCCGAGCCTCTCGAGAAGCGCGTGGCGCTCCTCGTGGACGGCCGCCTCGAGAAGTACGAGATCGAGCGCGAGAGCGACGACCGCATGGTCGGCGGCATCTACAAGGGGCGCATCAAGAACCTCGACCCCGGCCTGAAGGCCGCGTTCGTCGACATCGGCTACGCCAAGAACGCCTTCCTGCACTACTGGGACATGCTCCCGGCGGCGACGGACTCCTCGATCGAGGTCGTCCGCGTGAACAAGAAGCGCGACGCGGGCCCCAAGGGCGAGGTGACCGTCAAGGACATCCCC
>DASRSJ010000376.1:0-28776 GCA_035656555.1 Opitutaceae bacterium | reverse complement strand
AGGGCCCCGTGGAGTTTCACATGGGCGACCGTCGCCCCCAGGCTCTCTGCGACCAGGAGCAGCCGCCTCGTCTGCCCCGTCACGAGACTTGCCGCCTCTCTCGGTGTCACGACAAGTTCCCGTCGCCCGAAGTTCGCGCGGTCCTCGAAGCCTGGATGGGCCCCGATCGAAACGCCGTGGCGGATAGCGAGGGCCACCGTGGCCTTCATCGTGGCCTCGTCGCCAGCGTGCGCTCCGCAGGCGATGTTGGCGCTCGTGATGAGGGGAATCAGCTCCCCTTCAGTGGCGAAGCCCTCACCCACGTCGGCGTTGAGATCGATGGAAACGCGCCTCATGCGGGCCTCACCTTCTCGGCGATTCCCTGGTGGAGGAGCGCGAGCGCGTGCTCGCTCGCATGGGCCATCGCGTGGGCCTCCCTGACGCTCGTGCGCTCGAACCTGACGCCGTCGCCCGGCGCCAGCTGCGCCAGGAGCGGCATGTCGACCGAGGCCACGTGGGCGACCCTGGGATATCCGCCCAGCGTCTGGGCATCGGCCATAAGGACGATGGGATTGCCGTCGGGAGGGACCTGGATCGTCCCGGGAGCCACTGCGGAGGAGACAAGGTCTGCCGCCTCCGGGCGTATGAGCTTCGCGCCGTCGAGGCGCGTGCCCATCCTGTTTGAGCGCGCGGTCACGGCAAAGCGCCCCGAATATAGGCTCTCGCCAAAATCCGCGGCATGCGTGCCCGGCATGACCCGGATGACGGGCTCCCGCGAGTACCTCGGGAGAACCCGCTCATCAAGGCTCCAGTGCCCGGAGAGTTCCCGGGAGGCACCGATCGTGCGCAGGATGTCGCCGTCCCTCAGCTGGCGGCCCTCGAAACCGCCAAAGCTTCCGGCAAGGAAGGTGCCCTTTCCTCCCAAGACGACCGGGACATCGAAACCTCCCGCGACCGCTAGGCAGGCCCGGCAGCCCTGCTCGCGCTTTCCAAAACTGACGCGCGCACCCGCCTCGACTCGGATCGGCCGCCATGACGGGATTCCCTCAAAGCGCGCGCCGCAGACGGCGATCCAGGCCGCCTCGGCAAACTCGAGCTCGGGGCCGGTCAGCGTCACCTCGAGTCCCGCCGCGTCCTCGGGGTTTCCCACCAGCATGTTTGCAACCCGCATCGCAAAGGAATCGGCCGCTCCGCCCCAGGGCACTCCCTGCGACAAATGCCCCTTCCGGCCCAGGTCCTGGACCGTCGTCATCATGCCGGACCTGATGACGGCTACTTCCATGACTCGAACTCCGCCTTTGAGATTGGCCTGAAGCGGACCTTGTCCCCTGGCCGAAGGAGCGCGGCCTGTCTTTCCAGCGGACGAAAAAGGCGCACGGGCGTGCGGCCAATGATCTGCCAGCCGCCAGGCGACTCGACCGAGTACACCCCGGTCTGGACGCCGCCAATCCCAACCGATCCCGCGGGCACACGCGCCCGGGGCGTGTCACGTCTCGGGGTCTGCAGCGCCTTCGGCAGGCCGCCGAGGTACGGAAACCCCGGCGTAAAGCCTATCGCATAGACGAGGTAGTCGCCCGAGGCGTGGAGCGCCGCCACATCCTCGGCGCTCATCCCGCAGTGCTCGGCCACGACGGCCATGTCCGGACCGTGGTCGCCGCCGTAGTACACCGGCAGCTCGGTGATCCTGGAATCAGAGTGAAAGGGCGCGTTGGTCGGGCGGCTGGAGCAGGACTGCAGGAAGCGGCTTACCGCGTCGAAGGAGTCGGCCGAGCCGGACGGAAAATGCAGCGGGTCGTAGAAGACCGTGACCGTCGCGTAAGCGGGAACCACATCGATGATGCCCGGCTTCGCCGCACCGAGTACGGTCTGCGTGAACTCGAGGACAGCCGCCATCGTGCCCTCGTCAATGCCCGACCCCAGCGTGGCGACCGCCGCCGAATCGCCAAGGGGTTCGAGCTTCATCGGGGAGCTGCTAGCCGGCCCTCAGAAGCTTCTCGGCGTGGGCCAGGGCGCTCTTCGCGTTTCGGTCGCCGAGCATGCGGGCGAGCTCCCCGATCCGCGCCCTGCGCTCCCCGTGGATCGGCTTGATCGTCACTACCGCGCGGTCGCCCGACTGGTCCTTGAGCACCACGAGGTGGCTCGAGGCCTGCGCCGCGACCTGGGGAAGATGCGTCACGCAGAGCACCTGGTGGCGCTCGGCGATGGAGGCCATCCTCTCGCCGACGACGCTGCCGATCTCCCCGCCGACGTTCGCGTCCACCTCGTCGAAGACAAGGACGGGCACGGAGTCCAAGTCCGCGAGGATAGCCTTAAGCGCCAGCATGACGCGCGCGAGTTCCCCGCTTGAGGCTATGCGGCTGAGCGGCAGCGGCGCCTCGCCGACATTGGGGGAGAACAGGAATTCGCAGCCGCAGTCGCCCGTCGGACCGAGGCCCGGCGCATCGGTGATCGCGATCCGGAACTCCGCCTTGGCGAAGCCAAGCTCGGAGATGCCGGCCGCGGCGACGCGCGCCAGGTTCTTTGCGGCCTTCTCGCGGACGGCGCGCAGCGTACCCGCCGCCTTCCTGGCCTCGCGGGCGGCTGCCTCGATCTGGCGGTCCAGCCGGGCAAGCGTGCCCTCGATGTCGCCCTGGGACGTGACGCGTAGCCTCATCGCCTCCCGCGCGGCGAGGACCGTGCGCACGTCCGGCCCGTGCCGTCGCCGCGCCTCGAGCCATGAGTTCATGCGCTCCTCGAGTGGAGCCTGTCCGTCCGGGTCGGACTGCAGCTCGCGTCCGAGCGAGCCAAACTCGCCCGCAAGGTCCACCAGCTCGGCCGATGCGGCAGCCATGCGCTCCGCGAGCTCCTTGCTGGCGGGATCCACGGCCTCGAGCTTCCTCGCCTCGCGGACCAGGACCGCGATCCGGGAGGCGACACCCTCCTCGCCAGCCAGGCCGTTCTCAAGCGATGAGGCCAGGGTCGCGATCTCCTGCGCGCGGCTGGAGCGCTGGAAGTCCCTCTCGAGCGTCGCGACCGCTTCGTCCGTCAATTCAAGGCGGTCCAGCTTCGCCAGTTGGGACTCCATGAAGGCCAGCTCGTCGGGCGAGAGCCGGGCCTCGGAGGAGATCCTTTCGCTCTCGGCCTGCAGCTCGCACCAGGCCTTGTACAATTTCGAGTAGTCCTCGAGCGCCCCTCCGGCTCGGCCGTACAGGTCAAGGAGCTCAAGCTGGCACGAGTCCTTGAGGAGTCGCCGGGGCTCACTCGGGCCATGGAAGTCGATCCACATTTCCCCGATCCGCTGGAGCGCGGCCAAGGTCGCAAGGCCGCCGTTGACTGTGATCTTGGGGGCGCGCTCGCGGGGCACGCTGCGTTTCAGGACCAGGAGGCCCTCTTCGCATGCGGGCAGGTCGAGCTCCGAAAGGAGGGCGTCGATCCGCTTTGCGTCCTTGAAATGGAGCGAGGCCTCGACCTCGCAGGCGGCAGCGCCCTGACGGATCACGGCCTTGTCGGCGCGCTCGCCCGCAAGCAGCGCCAAGGCGCCGATCAGGATGCTTTTGCCGGCCCCGGTCTCGCCCGTGACCGCGCAGAACCCCTCGTCGAAGTCGACGGACACCTGCTCAAGGAGGGCCAGGTTGCGGATCGTGAGCGACTGTAGCATCGGCGGACGGGCCTAGAGGGTGTGGCCGGGCACCAGCGGCAGGAGCTTCTTGATGTCCTGGACCGAATCCTTGTGGCAGACGAGGACGGCGTCCTCGGTCTCGACGACCACGATGTCCTTCACACCGCAGAGGGCCACGACGCGGCCCGTGCTGACGGCGATCGTGCCGGTGGAGCCCACGCAGACCACGTTGCCCTTGCAGATGTTGCCCGACGCGTCGGCGTCGAGGTGGCTCGGAAGCGCAGTCCAGGAACCCACGTCGTCCCAGTCAAAGTCGGCGATGATGGTCGACACCCTCGACGCCTTTTCCATGACGGCGTAGTCGACGGAGATCTTGGGCAGCGACGGGAAGCGTGCGGCGAGGTAGGGCGCCGGGTCACCAGCCGGGAAGTCCTTAACGAAGGTCGCGAGCTCCGGGGCGTTCTTCTCAACTTCGGCAAGGAAGCGGCCGACGCTCCAGACGAACATGCCGGCGTTCCACGCATGCTTCTTGCCCTCGAGGTAGGCCTTTGCCGAGGCGAGATCGGGCTTCTCGACGAAGCGGCTGACCGTGTGCAGGCGGCTACCCTCGGAGCCCATGCCCAGCTTGTCCCCGAGCTCCAGGTAGCCAAAGCCGGTCGCGGGATGGTTGGGCGTGATGGCGAAGGTGAAGAGTCCCTCACCCGATCCGCCGGGCCCCTCGCCCGCCGCCCACTTGAAGGCCTGCAGCAGCTGCTCGCCGAAGCGCTTCGAATCCTTGATGAGCGCGTCGGCCGGCAGGAGCGCGACGACGCCGTCGGGATGCCGCGAGCGCACGAGGCCAGTCGCAAGCGCTGCCGCGGGCGCGGTGTCGCGCTTGGCGGGCTCGGCCATGATCTGGGCCGACGGGAAGCCGGGCAGGGCCTTCTCGATCAGCGGAACCTGGGACTCGTTCGTCAGGATCCAGATGTTGGCGTCGGCCACGATGCCTTTCAGGCGCAGAATCGTCGCCTCGAGGAGCGTCTTCTCGGAGAAGAGCCTCAGCAGGTGCTTCGGGGCCTTCGCCCGGCTCATCGGCCAGAAGCGCTCGCCGCTTCCTCCCGCTATGATGCACGCGTGAAACCTTGGGTCAGCCGTCATGTGTGACACGCTCGGAGATTCGCGGGGCCGGGGGCCTTCGCCAAGCCGGAATCGGCGCCCTCCCGCTAATTCGCAGCTTTACTAATGCTTGATGACGATCTTGCCGAATTGGCCGCCCTTTTCCATGAGGTCGAAGCCCTCGGGCCCCCTCTCGAAGGGGAAGACGTCACTCACCACGGGCTTTACCCCGTGGGCGGCCACGAAGGACATCATGGACGCCCAGTCCGAGTCGTTTCCCATGGTCGAGCCGACGATGGTGAGTTGCTTCCAGAAGACCTTGCGGAGCACGAGTTCGGGCGCGTTCCCGCGCGTCGCCCCGAAGAAGGTGATGCGCCCGCCGGGGGCCGCGGCGTCCAGCAGCCGCGCAAAACCCGGGCCTCCGGCGCTGTCGATAATCACCTGGAAGGTACCGGGGCTCTTGGCCGCGGACTCGACCCAGCCGTCGAGGTCGTAGCGGAAGCCGCCCTTGGCGCCCAGCGCCACCGCGTCCCGGATCTTCTTGTCGGAGCTCGAGGTCACCCAGACCTCGTTGCCGGAGGCTACCGCGATCTTGAGCGCCAGGAGGGCCACCCCTCCGCCGATCCCGGTCACGAGCACCCTGTCCCCCTTGCCCATCTGGGCCCGGGTCACCAACGCGCGCCAGGCCGTGAGCCCCGCCAAGGGAAGCGCCGCGGCCTCCTCCCAGCTCAGGTGCGCAGGCTTTGCCGAGAGCTTCGAGGCCGAGACGACCACGCGGTCGGCGAGCGTCCCGTCATGGGGAAGCCCCAGGATCTTGAAGTCGGGTCCCTGCGCCAGGGGGTTCGGCCCCCAGTCCGAGCCCGGATTGATGATCACTTCCTTGCCGATCCACCCGCGGTCGACGCCCTCGCCCACCGACGTGACAATGCCCGCGCCGTCGGAGCCGGGGATGCAGGGGTAGCGCAGGCCCGCGTACTTGCCCTGCTTGATCCATAGGTCCCTGTGGTTGAGCGCTGCGGCCTTGAGCTCGACGACCGCCTCCCCGGCAGAGGCGACGGGATCCGCCACCGTCACTAGCGCCGCCTTGCCGATTTCCGGTATCTGGATCGCTCTCATGGCACTGTGGCTAGACCCGCACGATGACCTCGTCCATCTCGAAGCGAACCTTGGGCGTCGTGGCGTACTTGTCGTCCGCGGATCGGTAGCCCGCGGCACAGGCACAGAGCGCGTGGTAGCCCATCGCGTGAAGACCGAGGATCTCGTCAAACTTGGCGTGGTCGATCCCCTCCATCGGGCATGTGTCGACGCCCATCAGGGCCGCGGAGGCCATGAATTGTCCGAGCGCGATGTACGGCTGGCGGTCGACCCACGTGCCAAGGAAGCCCGACTTTGCCGCGCGCTCGATGCTGCCGCCGATCGAGTCCCTGTACTTCTGGAGGCTCTCGGTCGTCACGCTGCGCACGGCCGCCGTCCTCTTAACGTGCCGGTCCAGATCATGGAGTCCGAGGTCCTTTCTCGAGGCGAAGACGACGAAGTGCGAGCAGTCCACCGCCTGCGGCTGGCCGTGCGAGGCGGCGGAGAGCTTCGCCGCCACCTCCTTGTCCGTCACGATGATGAACTTCCAGGGCTGGAGTCCCGCCGACGACGGCGTGAGCACCAGGGACTCCTCGAGCGCGAACCAGGTGTCCGCGTGGATCTTCTGCGCCGGGTCGAATTTCTTCGTGGCGTAGCGCCAGTTAAGCGCGGCCGTGACGGTCTTGGCGGGAACGAATGACATGGGTAAGTGGAATAGAACCAGCGCCGGTCGCGCGGGAAGTCAAAGCGCGGGCCGCAATAGCCTGCCGACCCCGGGAAGCTTGCCGAGGAGGACGCGAAGCTCGTCCACCCCCTCGATCTTCATGAGCCAGAGGCAGAGCCCGTAGGCGCCGACGCCGAGCGGGATCAGCCCCACGACCTGCACCAGGTTCGCGGCGGCCGGGGCAAGTCCGGCGGCATGGACGGCCCTCATGCCGGCCCAGAGGATTCCCGACATGATGGCGGCCGACGCCAGGACCTTCAGTACGCTCGGGATCAGCGGGGCGAAGTGCATCTCGGGCAGGCGCTTCACGAGCGCCCTCTCGAGGAGCACCGCCTGCACGATGATTGCCGTCGTGCTCGCGAGCACGATGCCAAGGAGTCCCAGGATGCGGATCAGGATAAGGCTGACGGCGATATTGATGATGAAGTCCACGACCGCGATCCGGACGGGCGTCTTCGTGTCCTTGATGGCGTAGAAGGCCCGGATCATGAGGCTCACGACCGAGAAGAACGGAAGGGCGATCGCCATGACCGCGAGGAGGAACCCCATCTTGTGGGCCTCGTCCGGCGTCACCTGCCCGTGCCTGAAGAGGAGGCTCACGATCGGGCCGCTCAGGAGCGCCAGGCCCGCGGCGGCGGGCACGTTGATGATCAGGATCAGCCGGATGCCCTTCTGGAAATCCTTGGCCATGGACGCGAAGTCGCTTTTCACCGCGTGCCGCGCGATCAGGGGATAGATGACGGTTGAGACCGCGACGGCGAAGACGCCGATCGGGAACTCCATCAGCCGGTTGACCGCGTAGAGGAAGGTGGCCGAGGAGTCGTCGAGCGAGAACGCGAGGAGGCGGGAGACCGAGAAGTTGATCTGGTAGATCGCCGTGCCAAAAATCCCCGGTGTCATGAGGCGCGCGATCTCGCGAACGCGCGGGGACAGCCCGAGGTCGAAGTTCGGCCTCCAGCCCTCGTACATGAGGACAAGCGCCGGCACGATCATCTGGCAGAAACCGCCGATCAGCCATCCGGCGCAGAGCCAGTGGATCGCGCCGACCGGGCTCTTCGCGTAATGCATCCCGGCGAAGCCCAGGCCGCCCAGGACCGAGAGGTTGAGCCAGATCGGGGAAAGCGCCGGCTCGAAGAAGCGCTGCAGGACGTTCAGCGTCGCGCTGAACGCGGCCGAGAGGCTGATGAGAGCAAGGTACGGGAAGAGGAGGACCGTCAGGTCCGAGGCCAGGTACCATTTGTCGTCGTGGCCGGGAAAAAGGGAGCGCGACTCGCTGAAGAACAGCATCGCAGCGACGCAGAGGCTGCCTGTGATGACGAGGAGCCAGGACGAGACCTTGGACACGAGCCTGAAGGTGCCCTCCTTGCCGTTCAGATGGAGCTCCTCCTGCAGCGTCGGGATGAAGGCCGCGGTCATTGAGCCCTCGGCCAGGAGGCGCCTGAAAAGATTCGGCGCGATGTTGGCCGTCGTGAACGCCGACATCACCTCCCCCGCCCCGAAGATCGCCAGCTGCACGGAGTCCCGGAACAGCCCGAGCACCCGCGAGACCGCCGTCAGGAACGAGATGACCCCGATATTCTTGAGGCTCTTCGACACGCAGGCAGGGACCGGCCTACTGCATCTTCAGGCGCAGCGTGGATCCCTCGATCGAAACCGCGCCGAGCTTCCCCCAGGCGTTCGCCATGTCGTCGGGAATCGGGTGCGAGAAGAGGAGCTTGCTTAGGACCAGGTCCTTGACGATCGGCAGGTGGTTCACCTGGCAGCCGCCAACCATGACCGAGTCGGGGACGAACACGAAGCCCGAGCCGTGCTTCTCGAAGGAGCCCTTCGCCTGCACGATGATCGTGCCCAAGATGGTGAAGATGTTGTAGTCGACCGGGCAGCCGAACTGGATCGTACCCTCGCGGATGCGCACGTTGATCGTGCCGGGCGTGAGCATCTTGTCCGCCGGCGCCGGCTTGTCCTTTTCAGCTGCGGGCTTCGACGGGGCTCCGTCGCCGGCAAGGGCGTTGACCTCGGACTCGGTCACGTCGACTGACTCGCCGGCCAGGAAATTCTTGCGCGCCTCCTCGGCGGCTCCGCTCGAGGTCGTGTTCCTCGAACCTTCGAGATAGTAGATGGCGTTGGCCGGGGCGTCCTTGGGCAGCTCCTTCGCGGTGATGACCGTCTTCGTCACGAGGTAGGCGGCGCCGAGCACGACGCCCAGGATCACCGCGAGGAAGGCGCCTAGGCCCACTTCGAGCCAGCTCGGGCCCTTCTTGATTTTCCGTGAGGCCATAGTGGTTATTTCTTGGAGGCGGGCTTGTCAGCCTTGGTGCCGGACTCGCTGGCGGCCGCGCTCGCCATGCCCTTGTTCTTATAATCGGTGATGTAGAAGCCCGTGCCCTTGAAGATCAGTCCCGCCCCACCGCCAATCAGGCGCTTCAGCGCCACCTTGTGGCACTTCGGGCATTTCTTCAGGGGCTCGTCCCGCATCGACTGGAATTGCTCGAAATGGTGACCGCACTTTGAACAGGCGTACTCGTAGGTGGGCATCTGAGTGTACCCCATGGATATGGGTGAAGCCCACCGGCTTGGCGAGTTTGTTCTCGGCACCGGAAGGCCTAATCCGCTGACTTTATGGCCATGGATCACGAAGCCGAGATGAAGCGGATGGTGGCGGCCGTCGAGGGGGCCATTGGCCGCCTGCTGCCCCTTTCCGCGGAACCCTCCACGCGTCTCCACGAGGCCATGCGGTACTCCATGCAGGCCGGCGGGAAAAGGCTGAGGCCCGTCCTCGTCATGGCGGCCTCGCGCCTTGTCCCCGGTGGCGCGGACCCTGTCCCGGCCGCGGTCGCCGTCGAGTGCGTCCACACCTACTCTCTCGTCCACGACGACCTTCCCTGCATGGACGACGACGACCTGCGGCGCGGCAAGCCTACCGCGCACAAGGCGTTCGACGAGGCGACGGCGCTCCTGGCGGGCGACGCGCTCTTGACCCGCTCCTTCGGCATCCTGGCCGAGTCCTACGCGCACGACCCGGCGCTCGCCGCGGCCCTGGTGGGCGAACTCGCCTCCGCGGCCGGCAGCCGCCGCCTGATCGGCGGCCAGATGGAGGACCTTTTGGCCGAGAAGAAGCCCAAGGTCACGCCCGAGGCGCTGGCCTACATCCACCTCAACAAGACGGCCGCCATGATCGAGGCCTCCCTTGCCATGGGGGCGCGCTGCTGCGCCGCCCCGGAGTCTGTGACCGGCGTCCTGCGCGGCGCGGGCCGCGACCTCGGCCTGGCCTTTCAGGTCGAGGACGACATCCTGGATGCGACGTCGGACTCAAAAACCCTGGGCAAGACGGCGGGCAAGGATGCCCGCGCGGGAAAGGCGACGTATGTCTCCGTCCACGGGCTCGAGCGCGCCCGCCAGATCGCGCGGCACCATTCCGACGCCGCGGTCGCGGCACTCCGGTCCCTGCCAGTCGACACGGGCTTCCTCGTCTGGCTCGTCGGCAGCCTCGTCGGGCGAAGCCACTAATCGTTGCAAACGGGGTCCAAGTAGGGTCACTTTTCGAGGACCCCGCCCCGATGCGCTGCCTTACCCCCAGAGCCTGCGTGCTCGCCCTTGCCCTGATGGCCCCGCTCTTTTGCGCCGCTTCCGTCTCCAAGAAGCAGGTCTTGGAGGCCATCCACACCTTCGACGCCAACGCGGCGGGAAGCCTGACCTCCGCGAAGCCCGCCCAGGCCGCGGACGACGTCGTCGCCCGCGCCTCCAACACGATCCTCAAGTACTCGCTCGAGAGCGAAGACGTGGTCGTCGACCTCGGCAACGACTCCGTCCCGTGGTGCGACGTGAAGAAAGGCCTCTCGAACATGCCCGACTCCTCCGAGCGCGGGCTTCTCCTGGCCGCCTATCTCTCCGGCAGCGTTAAGGCACAGCTCTCCTCTGGGAAGCAGGACCCGAACCCCTACCCCGGCTGGGTCGCAATGCTGCGCCTCTACCACACGATCAAGATCCGCGAGGGCGTTAAGATCCCCGAGGTCGAGAACCTGATGGCCAGGCAGGCCGACGGCACGCTCGAGTCGTATGCGGTGGACGCGGTCCGCCGCTCGACGGAGAAGCTCAGGAAGGCCTACGGCCACTCCGACGCCGGCACGGGTCAGTCCGTGACGGCCGCGCAGCCCTGATTACTTGGAGGCGGCCGAAGCCGCCTTCACGAGCTCGACGAAGCTGCGGGACTCGAGGCTCGCGCCTCCGATAAGGCCGCCGTCGATGTCCTTCTGGGCCAGGAGCTCGGGGGCGTTGGAGGGCTTCATCGAGCCGCCGTAGAGGATCCTGACCTTCTGGGAGATGGCCTCTCCGTAGAGCTTCGTGAGAAGGCCGCGGATGAAGCCGTGGACCTCCTGGGCCTGCTCGGTCGTCGCGACCTTGCCGGTGCCGATGGCCCAGACCGGCTCGTAGGCGATGACGAGCGTCGGGGCCTGCTCCTTGGAGACGCCCTCGAGCGCCTTTTCGGTCTGCTCCTGGACAACCTTGAGTGTCGCGCCCGCCTCGCGCTGCGCAAGGCTCTCGCCGACGCAGAGGATGGGCTTGAGCTGGTTCTTGAAGGCCGCGATGACCTTCTTGTTCACGAGCTCGTCCGACTCGCCGAAGAGCGAGCGGCGCTCGCTGTGGCCGAGGATGACGTGGGTCGCGAAGAGGGCCCGCAGCATCGGGGCCGAGATCTCGCCGGTGAAGGCGCCCGAGGCCTCGAAGTGCATGTTCTGCGCGCCGAGCTTCACGAGCGAGCCGTCGATCGCGCCGGCCACGCCCTCAAGGGCGGTGAAGGGCGGGCACACGACGACCTCGACGTCCGGCTGCGCGCCGACGGCCGCGACGATCTCGCGGGCGAGGGCGACGCCGTCGGCCGACGTCTTGTTCATCTTCCAGTTTCCGGCGATCAGTTTCTTGCGGCTCATGATAGGGGGAGCTTCCAGCGGACGGCTCAGGACTCGAGGAACGCGACGCCGGGGAGCACCTTGCCCTCGAGGTACTCGAGGGATGCTCCGCCGCCGGTCGAGCAGTGGGTCACCTTGTCGGCGACCTTGAACTTGCGGGCCGCGGTGGCCGTGTCGCCGCCGCCGACGACGGTCGTGGCGCCGTGCGCCGTCGCCTCGGCGATCGCCTCGGCCATGGCCTTGGTGGAGGTCGCGAACTTCTCGAACTCGAAAACTCCCGAGGGCCCGTTCCAGACGATCGTCTTGGAGCGAAGGATGGCCGCGCGGTAGAGCTCGATCGACTTGGGGCCGGCGTCGAGGCCCATCCAACCCTTCGGAATGCCGGTCGAGTCGTCGGCCGGGCGTGTCGAGGCGTTCGGGTCGAACTTGTCGGCGCAGACGTAGTCCACGGGCAGCACGATCGAGACGCCGCGCTCCTTGGCTTTGGCGACCAGCTCGGCCACGATCTTCGCGCCCTCGGGGTCGAAGAGGCTCTCGCCGATCTCCATCCCGTTGAGGACCTTCTTGAAGGTGTAGGCCATGCCGCCGCCAATGATGATCTCGTCGGCCTTGTCGATCAGGTTGCGGATGAGCGGGATCTTGTCGGCGATCTTGGCGCCGCCGAGGATGGCGAGGAGGGGGCGCCTCGGGCTCGCGATCACGGCCGCGAAGGCCTTGAGCTCCGCCTCCATGAGGAAGCCGGCGGCCTTCACGGGAAGGTTGACGCCGACCATCGAGGAATGGGCCCTGTGGGCCGTGCCAAAGGCGTCGTTCACGTACACGTCGCCCAGCTTGGAGAGGCTGTCCCTGAACGCGGCGACCGCGGCCGGGTCGGCCTTCTTGGAGGATCCGTCCTCCATCTTAACCTTGCCCTCCTCCTCGATGTGGTAGCGCAGGTTCTCAAGGAGGATGACGGAGCCCGGGGCGGGATTCGCGCAGGCGGCCTCGACGGCCGGCCCGACGCAGTCGTCGAGGAACGTGACCGGCTTGCCGAGGAGCTTCTCAAGCTCCGCCGCGATGGGCTTAAGGGAGTACTTGGCGATCTTCTGGCCGTCCGGGCGCCCCAGGTGGCTCATCAGCACAACCGACGCGCCCTGGTCGAGCGCGTAGCGGATCGTCGGGATGGCCGCGACGATCCTCTGGTTGTTCGTGATGGCGCCGCTCGCCTTGTCCTGCGGGACATTGAAGTCCACGCGGATCAAGGCGCGCTTGCCGGAGAGTTGGAGGTCTCGGATGCTCTTGAAGCTCATACGCCGGCGGCGACCTTCTTGAGGAGGTCAACGCAGCGGTTGCTGTAGCCCCACTCGTTGTCGTACCAGCTGACCAGCTTGAAGAACTTGCTGTTGAGCTCCATGCCCGAGCCCGCGTCGAAGATCGAAGAGCTCTTGTCGTGGATGAAGTCGCTCGAGGCGACCTCGTCCGTCGTGTAGGCGAGGATGCCCTTCAGGTATGTCTCGCTGGCGCGCTTCATCGCCTCGCAGATCTCCTTGTAGGAGGTCTCCTTCACCGTCTTGACCGTGAGGTCGACGACGGAGACGGTCGGGGTCGGGACGCGGAACGACATGCCGGTCAGCTTGCCCTTCACCTCGGGGCACACGAGGCCGACGGCCTTCGCAGCGCCCGTGGTCGACGGGATGATGTTGATGGCCGCGGAGCGGCCGCCCTTCCAGTCCTTCTTCGACGGGCCGTCCACGGTCTTCTGCGTCGCGGTGTAGGAGTGGATGGTGGTCATCAGGCCTTCCTCGATGCCGAAGCCCTCCTTGAGGAGGACGTGGACGAGCGGCGCCAGGCAGTTCGTCGTGCAGGACGCGTTGGAGATGATGGAGTGCTTCGAGAGGTCCAGGTTCGCGTCATTCACGCCCATGACGAGCGTGATGTCCTCGCCCTTGGCCGGCGCGGAGATGATGACCTTCTTGGCGCCGGCGGCCAGGTGGCCCTTGGCCTTCTCGGCCTCGGTGAAGAGGCCCGTGGACTCGATGACAATCTGGACGCCCATCGCGCCCCACGGCAGCTCGGCCGGGGTCTTGGCGCTCACGACCTTGATCTCGTGGCCGTTGACGACCAGGACGTCATCCTCGGCCTTGTCGGCGGACGACTTCTTGGAGGTCACGGTTCCCGCGAACTTGCCCTGGGTGGAGTCGTACTTGACCAGGTAGGCCAGGTTGTCGGCGGGGACGATGTCGCCGACCGCGACGACGTCGAACGTGGAGCCGAGCAGGCCCTGTTCAACGAGAGCCCTGAAGACCAGACGGCCGATGCGGCCGAAACCATTGATAGCGACTTTTACAGCCATGGGAGTGTGAGGATGTGGTGTGTGTTATGTGGAGCCCGCCACCGCCGTGAAGCGAGTGAACAGGAAGGTCTAAACCAATGTACGCGGCGCGCGAAAGCAAGGGTGATCATGAGCCGGCGCGCGGCTTATGACACGGCCCCTACGCGGCCTGCCTGCCGAGCTCCGACCTGATTGCAAGAAGGGTGCGCTCCACTCCCCCGCCGTTGTCCCGGCGCCACGCCCCGCCGGCGGCCGCGATCGAGTCCCTGTCGGCCTTGTCCGCCAGGAGCGCCGAGGCCTTGGTCGCCAGTTCAGCGGGGCTCGCGACTGTGCGCGCGGCGCCGCGGTGGAGAAGGTCCGCCTCGATCGCCCTGAAGTTCGCCATGCCCGGCCCGAGGAGGATCGGCTTGCCGAGCGTCGCGGCCTCGACCGGCGTCTGGCCCTCCCTGTGGGGCACCAGGCTCTTGCCGACGAACACCAGGTCCGCCAGCTGCGTCAGGGCGCGCAGCTCGCCCGTCGTGTCGGCGACCGCGACGTCGACCTCGGCGGGCGCCGCGCCCTGCGAGCGCAGGTGATAGGAGAAGCCCGAGGCCTTCACGACGCGCTCGACCTCGGCCCTGCGCTCGGCGTGCCGCGGCACGATCAGAAGGCTGCAGGCCGTTCCCCTGCCTCGCGCGGTCTTCAGCGTCTCAAGGAGGGCCTCCTCCTCGCCGGGCCAGGTCGAGGAGCCGAGGAGGACCAGGCTTGCGCGCGGGAGCCCAAGCTCGGCCCGCAGCCTCTCGCGCGCGGCCTGGTCCAGGCGCGGGATGTCGACGTCCAGCTTGATGTTGCCCGTGACCGTGATGCGGCCCTTCGGGAAGCCGAGGGCCCCGAACCTCTCGGCGTCCTGCTCGGAGCCCGCGAGGAGCCTCGTGATGCCGCTAAGCAGGAAGCGCGAGGCCGCGGGCCAGACGCTCATCCTCTGGTAGCTGCGATCCGAGAGCCTGGCGTTGATGCAGAGGACGGGGACCTTCCGCGCTGCGGCCTGGCGCATGTGCTCGGGCCAGCGCTCGCCCTCGGTGATGATCGCCAGGTCGGGCCTGATCGCCTCCCATGCCGCGGATGAGAACGGCATCCAGTCTATCGGGAAATAGGCTATGGCGCTCACATGGGCGGCCAGTTTCTCCGCGGCCAGTTTGCGGCCGGTGCTTGTCGTCGTCGTCAGGACGACCTCCGTGCCATCGGACTTGAGCGCCTTTAGGATCGGCTCGACCGCCAGCATCTCGCCCACGCTGACTGCCTGCAGCCAGACCCGTCGAACCCCTGGCTTCCTCGGAGGCAGGCCCTTGTAGGAGCCGAACCTCTGGCTGAAATCGCTCCCGTATCCCCCCCTGCGGCGCATGCGCAGCAGGTAGTACGGCGAGGCGAGGACGATGAAGAAGGGGAACAGCAGCCGGTAGATCCAGATCATGCTTACGGGGGCACAAGAAGACGCCAAAAGCCCCCGGCAAGGCCACAACAAGTTTCCGAAGGCCGGCCTTTTTTAGCTGTCGCCGGGGGAACACCGGGGGTAGCCTGCGCCTCCTATAATCATGCGCCGCCTCCCCCTGCTTTCAGCCCTCGCCGCCCTCGCCCTGACGACACTGGCCTGCGCCGCGCCGGTCCCCTTCCCCCAGGCCGAGAGCGACCTGAAGGCCGACCCCGCCATCACCTTCGGGACCCTGCCGAACGGCCTGCGCTACGTCGTGATGCCGAACCACGAGCCCAAGGGCCGGGCGTCGCTGCGCCTCCTGGTCCTCGCCGGCTCTTTCAACGAGAAGGAGAACCAGAGGGGCCTCGCGCACTTCCTGGAGCACATGGCCTTCAACGGCAGCACGCATTACGCCCCCGGCACCCTGGTCGAGAAGCTCCAGCGCCTCGGCATGGGATTTGGCGCCGACACGAACGCGGCAACGTCCTTCGACCACACGATCTACCAGCTCGAGCTGCCGGCCACGGACCCAAAGACGATGAGCGAGGGCCTGCAGATCCTGGCCGACTACAGCGGCGGCCTCCTCCTGCAGGACAACATGGTCGACAAGGAGCGCGGCATCATTCTCAGCGAGAAGCGCACGCGCGACTCCGTCGGCTACCGCACCTTCATCGCCGGCGCCGAGTTCATGCAGGCCGGCACCCGCGTGCCGGAGCGCATCCCGATCGGGCTTGAGGACGTGATCACGAAGTCCAACCGCGACCCGTTCGTCGACTTCTACAACACCTGGTACCGCCCCGAGAAGATGGTCGTGATCGTCGTGGGCGACATCGACCCCGCCTCGGTCGAGAAGGAGATCGGCTCCCAGTTCACGCCCATCGCGGCGAGGAGCCCCGAGCCCGCGGCGACCAACCTCGGATCCGTCGCCGTCTTCAGCGGCGTCAAGGCGCTCTACCACCACGAACCCGAGTCGGGCGACACGCAGATCGTGATCGCCTCGGTGACGCCCTACGCCCACGAGCGCGACGACACGGCGACCCGCATCAAGTACCTGCCGCGCTACCTGGCGATGGACATGCTCAACGAGCGCTTCGACATCCTCTCGAAGAAGGACCACGCGTTCTTCACGAGGGCCAACGCGAACGTCGAGGAGTCCTTCAACCTCTACCGCGAGGCGTCCATCGAGATCAACTGCAAGGCAGGCCAGTGGCGCGAGGCGCTCGGCGTCGGCGACCTGGAGCTGCGCCGCGCCATGGACTTCGGCTTCCGCCCCGACGAGCTCAAGCAGGCGGTCGCGAATTTCCAGAACAACATCGAGCAGGCCGAGAAGACGGCCTCGACGCGGCGCTCCGACGGGCTGGCCGGCGACATCGCCGAGTCCCTCGTCGACCGCGAGGTCTTCACCTCCCCGGCCGACGACCTGGCGCTCTACGGCGCGGCGCTTAGGAAAATCACGGAGGCCGACTGCCTCGCGGCCCTGCGTGACGCGTGGTCGAGTCCCGGCCGGTACGTCTACGTCTCCGGCAACGTCGACATCGCCCTCGGCGGAGATGCGATCGTCGCCAACATCTACAAGAACGCGGAGACGGTCACGGCGACGCCGACGACGGGCGGCGGCAACCTCACCTGGGGCTACGGCGACTTCGGGGCGCCCGGCGCTGTCTCGTCCCGCCAGCACATCGACGACCTGGACCTGACCGAGGTCGTGTTCGCGAACGGCGTGCGCCTGAACATCAAGAAGACCGACTTCGAGGCGAACACCGAGCACGTCTCCGTGCGCATCGGCACGGGCCAGATGACGGAGCCCGCGGCGACCGAGCCCGGCCTCTCGACCTTCACGGGGATCACCTTCTCGGTCGGCGGCCTCGGCAAGCACAGCGTGACCGACCTGCAGCGCATCCTGGCCGGCAAGAACGTCGGAGCCCTTTTCTCCTCCACCCCCGACGCCTTCCAGATCATCGGCGACACGAACCGCAAGGACCAGGACCTGGAGTTCCAGCTCCTCGCCGCGTCCGTCAAGGACCCGGGCTACAGGCCCGAGGCCATGCGCACCGCGAGGAAGCGCATCGAGGCGGCCTACCAGAGCTACGAGCACACGGAGCGCGGCCCTCTGAACCTCCACGTGGCGAAGATGCTGGCGAGCGGCGACCCGCGCTTCGGGCTGCCGAGCGAGAACGAGATGATGTCGCGCACGCTGGACGAGGAGAAGGCGTGGCTGACGCCGCAGCTCTCAACCGGCCCCATCGAGATCGCGGTCGCGGGCGACGTCGACGTCGACGCCGTCATCGCCTCGGTCGCCAAGACCTTCGGCACGCTGCAGGCCAGGGATCCCAAGCCCCCGCTGCCCGAGAAGCACAAGGTCTCCTTCCCCTCCGTCCCCTTCTCCAAGGAGTACGGCCTGGACACGAAGATCCCCAAGGGGATTGTCGCCATCTACTGGCCGACGAACGACGGCCTGGACATCCACCGCCAGCGCCGGCTCAACATCCTGGCCGAGGTCCTCTCCGACCGCCTGAGGATCAAGGTGAGGGAGCAGATGGGCAGCACCTACTCCCCGATTGTCGGCAGCACGGCGAGCGACGTCTTCCCGGGCTACGGCTACATCACCTCGATGGTCGTCGTCGACCCGTCCAAGACGGAGGACATCACCGGCGTCGTTGTCGGCGTCGCCTCCGAGATCCGCACGGGCGGCATCACGCAGGACGAGCTCGACCGAACGAAGAACCCGGCCATGACGGCGCTCAAGGAGAGCGAGCGCACGAACAACTACTGGATGACGGTCCTTGGCCGCGCGCAGGAGAGGCCGGAGACGCTGGAGTGGGCCCGCAGCCGCCGCGACGACTTCCAGTCGATCAGCAAGGCGGAGCTGGACGCCTTGGCCCAGCTCTACTTCTCGCCGAAGAGCGCGTCAAAGGTCGTCATCAAGCCCTACATCACGAACGCGGGCGCCTCGATCCTCCAGAAGTCGGGACCGGCCCAGCCGGCCTCGCAGGTGAGCCCGGTCTTTAACCTGCCCCTGCCCGGCAAGGCGCCGACGCCGACCCCGCCCCCTGACGGCGAGTAGCCGTCAGGCGACGCGACCGAAGACAAGCGAGGCGTTCGTCCCGCCGAAGCCGAAGCTGTTGGCGAGGGCGGCCTCCACCGGCTTCGTGACGGCCGTTCCGGCCGTGAAGTTAAGGCCGAGCGCCGCACACGCGGGGTCCACGTTCTCGAGGTTGATGGTCGGGGGCACGATGCCCTTGTCGATGGCGAGAACTGCGGCGAAGGCGCCCAGGGCGCCCGCGGCCCCCAGGAGATGGCCCGTCATGGACTTCACCGCGCTCACGTGGAGCCTGTCCTTCGTGGCCGCGAAGACGGACGCGATGGCCGCCGCCTCCTCGCCGTCCCCGCCCGGGGTCGACGTGGCGTGGGCCGAGACGTAGCCGACCCGCGAGGCGTCGACGCCGCCGTCGTCCAGGGCCAGCTGCATGGAGCGGCGCGAACCCTCGGCCTCCGGGGCCAGGGATGAGAGGTGGTAGGCATCGGCCGTGGCGCCGTAGCCGAGCAGCTCCGCATAGATGCGGGCACCGCGGCGCTTCGCGAACTCGAGTTCCTCCAGAACAAACACGACGGATCCTTCGCCGATGACGAAGCCGTCGCGGTCGTTGTCGTAAGGGCGCGAGGCCCGGGCCGGCTCCTCGTTACGGGTGGAGAGGGCCTTCATCTGGGCAAACGCGCCGACCGCCACCGGCGTGATGACGGCCTCGGAGCCCCCGGCGATCATGACATCGGCGTCGCCGCGGCGGATGGCGCGGGCCGACTCTCCCAGGGAGTGTCCGCTGGTCGCGCAGGCCGAGGCGATGCTCATGTTTGGGCCGCGGCAGTTAAGGAGGATGGCCAGCTGGCCCGCCAGGATGTTGGGGGCGGACTGCAGGATGAAGAAGGGCGAGATCTTCCTGAAGCCGCCGGCCTTCCAGGTCTCGTGGGTCGCCACGATCTCGGGAAGGCCCCCTAGGCCGACCCCGAGGCTGACGCCGATCCGCTCCGAGGGCAGGGACGCGCGGTGGGCATCGAGCCCAGAATCTATGTAGGCCTCAAGCCCCGCACCAACGCCCAAGTGACTGAAACGCCCCAACTTGCGCACTTCCTTGGGGTTCAGCGCGGCCGTGACAGGCTCTCCCGCGGTGCCGCGGGGGTGAACGACGGACCCGTTGGGCTTCGTCGGGTCGAAACCCCGGACCTCCCCGGCTATGCGGGCAGTGCATCCTGTTGCATCAAAGTGGGTTATCGGGCCAATCCCGCTCCGGCCGGCGATCAGCGAGGCCCAGGTTTCGGGAGCGGTCAGCCCGACGGGCGTGACGGCGCCGAGACCAGTGACGACTACCCTGCGGCTGGGGGAAGGAGCGGACATAGGGCATAAAGCACACTCCTGAATGCGCGGGAGGCAAGTCTTTGACTTTGATACCCCCCTGTGATCTGCTTTCGGTCCTAACCGATGCAGCAGCTTCACGCCTACTGGCGCATGGACTACATTGAGGCACCGCGGTACCCGGCAGCCATGAAGCGTCCCTTCACGGACCTTCCCCTGATGGGCGACGACAAGGCCGCCCTGATCGTGCACCGCTCCCCCCTTTCCTACTTGGTGCTCAACCGCTTCCCCTACAATCCGGGGCACCTTCTGGCTGTGCCCTTCAGGGAAGTCGTGGACCTGGGCGACCTGACCGAGGAGGAAAGCGCGGACATCATGAGGGAGATCGTCTTTGCCCGGAAGCTCCTGGGGGCGGCCATGAAGCCCGACGGGGTCAACGTGGGCTTCAACCTGGGCTCGGCCGCGGGAGGCAGCATCGCCCACCTGCACGGCCACATCGTGCCGCGCTGGAATGGCGACAACAACTTCATGCCCGTCATCGGCCAGACCCGCGTCCTGCCCCAGTCCCTCGAGGGTACCTGGGAGCGCCTGACTGCCGCCCTGCCCGCCGTCTCGGCATGAGCGCGATGAACCCGAGAATGGAACAGATTGTGCTCGTTTTTGGCGTGGTCGCGCTACCCTGACATGTCCGTCCGCAATCAGCTCAAGCTCCTGATGGGCGGGCTCAACGCCCGCCGCACCGAGGCCGCCTCGGCCCGGACCTCCGGCTTCCGCGATTTCCTGGACCAGAGCCGCCTGATCTCGGGCCTGATCTTCATCGTGACCGTGGCCGCGATCGTGATCGTGAGCTCGGCGGGGATGAGGGTGCTGGACCTGCCGGTCCTGCCGAACCAGATCGCCCCGGTGCGCATCGTTGCCGGAATCCCCTTCACCTACGTCAGCGCCTCCAGGACCCAGGCTGACCGGGCGCAGAGGCTTGCACGCCTGCCCCCGATCTACCGCCTGGACATGGCCCCCGAGGCCCGCTTCGAGGGCGCGGCCCGCGAGCTCCTGGGCAAGCTGGCGTCCTTCGAGAACTCGCACCCGAGCGCCTCCGAACTCTTCTTTGACCGCAGGAAGGCCCTCTCCGCGCTCGCGGACGACTTCAACCAGAAGGGCGCCTACCAGACGAACGCGGACGACCTGAGCGCGCTCCTGACGGCGGGCGACACGACGGCGCGGGCCGCGCTCTTCGAGAACGGCTTCGCGGCGCTCCGGCAGATCTACGGCGAGGGCGTCCATGACTCCTCGACGACCGCCGGCGGCTCCGACGCGGTTGAGATCTTCGAGGTCGAGCGCCCGTCCGGCGGCGTCACCTCCCGCTCCATCCAGTCGATGGAGGACTCCCTCACCTTCCTTCGGGTCAGCCTCTCCTCCGAGGGCGTGCCGAAGGAGGCCGCCCAGGCCCTCTTCAGGCTCTTCCGGGACGGCGTGCAGCCGAACCTCGTGTTCGACCGCGCCGCAGCCTCGGCCCGCGAGACCGAGGTCCTGAGCAAGGTGAAGCCGGTCACGGTCAACGTGCCCCCCGGAAAGACGATCGTCGACGCCGGCGACCGCGTGACCGACGACCAGTACGAGATGGCGACCGCCTACCGCCGCACGGTGCTTGAGGGCGGCGCCGCCGAGCTCGACGACGGCCTGGAGCTCTTCGGCCGCGTGCTCCTCGTCCTCGCGATGGTGCTGGCCGCGATCCTCTATGTGCGCCTCGAGGACCCGGAGACCCTCGCGAGCAACGTGCGCCTGGGGCTCCTGGCCCTGGTCGTCATCTTCAACCTGGCACTCGTGCGGGCGGTCTACTCGGTCGGCGGCGCCGCCATATTCCTCCACGACTCGACGTGGGCCTCCGCCCTTCCCTATCTCGCGCCGACGGCGCTCGCCCCGCTGATCGTCGCCATCCTGATCGACGCCGGCTCGGCGATCTTCATGGCGCTTTTGATCTCCATCTTCACGGGCGTCATCTACGGAAACCGCCTGGACCTCCTGGTCCTCACCTTCCTGGCGTCCATGGTGGCGATCTTCGGCTGCCGCGACGCGCGCCGGCGCGGCAGGGTCGTCAAGGCGGCCGGCATGGGCGGACTCACGGTCGCGGCCTTCGCGGCCCTGATCGGCATAGCCCAGCAGACGCCCTACGAGACCCTCATGTGGCAGATGGGCGCCGGCCTCGTGGCGGGACTCCTTACCGGCATCGCGGTCGTCGGGCTCCTGCCCGTCCTGGAGTCGCTCTTCAAGAGGACGACGGACATCACGCTCCTTGAGCTGACGGACTTCAACCATCCGCTCCTGAGGCGCATGCAGCTCGAGGCTCCCGGCACCTACCACCATTCCCTCGTGGTCGCCCAGCTCTCCGAGAACGCGTGCAACGCCATCGGGGCCAACTCGCTGCTCGCGCGCGCGTGCGCCCTCTTCCACGACATCGGCAAGGCGGCGAACCCGGCCTACTTCACCGAAAACCAGAGGGACGCCGGCAACCCGCACAACGAGAAGGACCCGGCCGTGTCCGCTTCCATCATCCGCCAGCACGTGACGGACGGCGTGGACCTGGCGGCGCGCCACCACCTGCCGCGCGCTGTGGTCGACGTGATCCGCCAGCACCACGGCACGACGCTCGTTAAGTTCTTCTACGACAGGGCGCTCGCCCTTTCCCAGTCCCCGTTCCCCGGCGTCGAACCGCCGAAGGTCTCCGACCTTCCCTTCCGCTACGAGGGCCCGAAGCCCCAGTTCAAGGAGAGCGCGGTCGTCTCGCTCGCCGACGGCGTCGAGGCGGTGACCCGCTCCGTGCGCACGATCACGGCCGAGAAGCTGGGCGCGCTCATCGAGAGGCTGATCGCCGAGCGGGTCATCGACGGCCAGCTGGACGAGGCGCCGCTCACCTTCGAGGACCTGGCGAAGATCAAGAACAGCTTCACGTTCACGCTCCTGAACATGCTGCACTCGCGCGTGGCCTACACGGCCGCCGGTGAGCCGCCCGCCGAGGCCAAGGCCTGATGGGATCAACCCGAGCGCTGGAGATCGCAGTCCGCAGGCGCGGGCTCTCGGTGGACCGCCGCGCCCTTGCGACCGCGGTCGCCGTCCTGGACCACCACGCCGAGGATTTCCTGGGCGGCTGCCCCCCGGGCGAGCTTTCCCTCGTCTTCATGGCCGACGCCGAATTGGCCGAGCTCCACGGCCGCTTCCTCGCGGACCCGACGCCGACGGACGTGATCACGTTCGAGGGCGAGTCCTCGTCGGGCACGGCGGGGGAGATCTGCGTCTCCGTCGACGCGGCCGTCCGGCAGGTGGGCCGCGCCCAGGCCAGGTTCTCTGCCGAGATGCTCCTCTACGTCGTCCACGGGTGGCTGCACCTGGCGGGCTACGACGACCTGCGGCCGGCGGCGAAGCGTGTCATGCGCCGCGCGGAGGCCCGCGCGATCAAGATACTCGCGGCAGGCGGCAAGATGCCCCGCTTCAAGCTGGCTTAGTCGCGGGTGCGGAGCTACGACCAATAGCGAGTCCCATGGCCGACAACGATCCCATCCAGTCACGCTACGTAACGCTCAGGAACGCGTTCTTCTCGGGCGTCATCCTCGTGGCGCCGCTCTGCCTGACGGTGTGGGTCTTCGCGAAGATCGTCGATTTCGTGGGAGGCAATTTCAAGCCGCTCTTCCTCGCCTTCGTGCCCCCCAGCCTGCGCGACCGCCCGGGCCTGGACACGGTGTGGTCGGTCGTCGCGACGCTCATCGTCATGGTGCTCGTGACCGCGCTCGGCTGGGTCTCGCGCTACGTGTTCGGCAAGTTCTTCTTCAGCATCGGCGACCGGTTCATGCAGAGCATCCCCGGCGTCAGCGCAGTCTATAACACGGTGCGCCAGATCGTGAACACCTTCAGCTCCCAGAGCCGGCACATGTTCAACAAGGTCGTCCTGGTTGAGTTCCCGAGGAAGGAGTGCTGGACGATCGGCTTCCTCACCAACACGGTCCAGGGCGAGGCGCAGGCCAAGGCCGGCGACGAGGTGTGGACCGTCTTCGTCCCCACGACGCCCAACCCCACGAGCGGCTTCCTCCTCATGCTTCCCAAGGCCGAGGTCGTCGAGCTGGACATGCCTGTCGGCGACGGCATGAAGATGATCATCTCCGGCGGCGCGGTCGTCCCCACCTGGCCGAGCGTCGAGGCCGCAAAGAGCCGCGCGGCCCTCTAGGCCCGCGCAAGACACTGGTGCCCGGCCAGACGCTCACGACGGACGCGTTCGTCCTGGAGAAGCGCCCCCCGGCGGACGCGTTCCAGACGTTCCTGCTTTTCTCGCCCGAGCACGGCAACCTGCTCGCCCTGCAGCGCGTCCCGAGGAAGCCCTCGCCGACCCATGTCGCCGCGGACCTCTTCGACGAGATCGCGGTCATGCTCGAGAGCTCCAACCAGGGCCGCACTTGGTTCGCCAAGGAGGTGAGGATCTCGACCAGGAGAAGCGGAATCGGGCGCAGCTACGACGCGCTCAGGTTCGCGTCGGCCCTGGTCTCCGTCGTCGGGCGCAATCCCGTCCACGAGGAGAGCCGCGAGGCCGTGGGGCGGCTCCTGCGGACGGCGCTCGACGCCTTCGCCGAGGGGGTCAGGCCCGACGTCGTGTACCTGAAGAGCCTTTACCTCCTCGCCCGCGACGAGGGTTATCCCGTGAAGCAGGAATGGATCCCGTCCCTCTCCGACACCGAGCGCGTGCAGGCAGCCTCGGTGCTCAACAGCCGGGTCGGCGAGCAGGCGCTTCCGGCCGCGGACGTCGCGGCCATACGCCAGAGCCTCGAGTCGTACCTGGGCGCCAACACCGAGATCATCATCCCATGATCTTCGACCTCGAGCGCCGGAGCGCGCAGCTGAGCGTCGGCGACCTGTCCGACTTCTCGATCGGCCCGAAAAGCTCCCTCGGCGGGGGCGGGGGCATCTGGCGGGCGCAGCTCGGCACCCACTGGCACAATGAGATGAGGGCGCAGTCGGTCTCGGAGAAGGCCGACGCGGACTTCGAGGTCGTGATCAGCGGGCAGCTGGCGAGGCGCGGCTGGCTGATTTCGCTCTCCGGGAGGATCGACCAAGTGGTCTGCGTGGACGGCCAGACCGTGCTTCGCGAGATAAAGACGGTCACCCGCCCGCTGCCGGCCGACGAGGCGGAGCTGCGCGCCGACTATCCGGATTATTTTGTCCAGGTGGCCGCCTACGCTGCTCTTCGCGGAGGGAAGGAGCGCTGCGAGCTGGTCTTCATCGAGGTGGAGTCCGGGCTCGCCCAAACGATCGTCCTCACGCCGGCCGACGAGGCCCTGGTCGATGTCCAGCTGGACCGCGTGGCGGAGTTCCTGGACCTGCGCCTGCGGGCCAGGGAGCGCCTGCGGGGCCTTGCCTTCAGGCCCGCGTTCGCGGTGCCCCGCGACGGCCAGGTCCAGGCCCACGCGGAGCTGCGCGACTACCTGCGCTCGGGCCAGTCGGCCATCCTGCTTGAGGCGCCGACGGGCTTCGGCAAGACGGGCGTCCTCCTCGACTGCGCACTCGGCGAACTCCGTGAAGGCGCCTTCGAGCGCGTCCTCTACCTCACGGGAAAATCCACCGGCCAGATCCAGGTGGTGGAGACCCTCAGGATAATGACCGAGGGCGCCGGGGAAGGCTCGCCCTTGGCGGTCTGGCACGTGCGAAACAAGCTCGAGCACTGCGTGAACTCGGTCTTCCAGTGCATGAGGGAGGCGTGCGCCTACATCGACAACGCCGAGCGGCGCTGGCCCGAGAGCGGCCTCTCGAGGTTCTACCTCCTGGACAACCAGCCCAGGGACATCGCGTCCCTAAGGAGCGCCGGCATCGGCGCCAGGATCTGTCCCTACGAGATCACGCGGGCCGCCCTCGCGTTCAACGATGTGTGGATCGGCGACTACAATTACGTCTTCTCGCCCGGCAGCCGCGGACTCTTCTACGACAGGCCCGGCTTCGACCCGGCGCGCACGCTCGTCGTGATCGACGAGGCCCACAATCTGCCCTCGCGCGCCGCCGACGCGCATTCGCACTCGTTCTCCTGGGACGACGCGAGGGCCGCCTGCGACGGGCTGCGCCAGGTCGGCGCACCGCACGCCTGGGTGGCGCAGTGGGACGCGTGGGCGAGCTTCCTTGAGCGCCGGCCGCAGGCCCCGTTCCTCTCCGAGGCGGACATGGAGGACGCCAAGGATCAATTGGCGCGGATCGCCGAGGGAGCGGGCACCCACCCTGTCGACTACGCGGCCCTCGGGCCGCAGGTCTCCGGGATAATCTGGAGCGTGCCATCGGCCGCGGAGCAGCTGGCCTCGGTCGAGCTCAAGCGGCTCTGGTGGAGCCCCTCGAACGGAACGCTCTCGATCACCTGCCTTGACGCCGCACCCGCGATCGGCGCCCTCCTCAGCGAATACGGCGGGGTCGTCTTCGCCACCGCGACGCCGGGCCCCGTCGGGCGCTTCGCGGAGGCCACGGGCTGCCCCGCCCTCCAGCACGTGGTGGCGGCGACGCCCTGGAGGGACCACGCGTACGACGTCGCGGTCGACCTGCGCGTCAACACGACCTACCAGCAGCGCCAGCGGCACATGGGCACGACCGCCGCCACGATCCGCGCCCTGCACGAGTCCGCGGGGACAGGCGTTCCGATCGCGGTCTTCTTCTCGAGCTTCGCCTACGCGGAGGCCGTGGCCAAGGAGGTCCCGGGTGCCTCGATTCAGCCGAGGAAGAGCGACCTCAGCGCCCAGAACAACTGGATCAACCAGAATCTCGACGATGGCCGCGCGCTCTTTCTCGTGCTGGGCTCGGGCTTCGCCGAGGGCATCGACCTTTTGGGAGGCCGGGTGGCCCACGCGATGGTTGTCGGCCCGGCGCTGCCGGAGGTGAACCCTGTCCAGCGGGCAAGGCTTGCAGCGTTCTCCGAGCTTGGCCGTGACGTCGCCTTTGACCGGGTGTACCGTATTCCCGGGATGCAGAAGGTGAACCAGGCCCTGGGCCGGCTCGTGCGGGCTCCCGGCCAGAAGGCCCGGGTGATCCTCCACTGCGAGCGGTTTGCCGAGGAGGGCTACAACGAACTCCTCGCCCCGGAGTACCGCCGGGGCCGGCGCCTTCTCGACGACGACGACCTGGCCGGGTGGCTCGGCTCGGCGGAGTGATCCAATTTCGCTTTACCGATGCTCCGGCGGCATGCAGTACTTGGCGCAGTGGCTTCGCCCAAGACCATCGGCTCCCGAGAGGTTCATGCCGCCATAGAACGGCTCGCGTCTGCCATTGAGAAACGCCACGGGGGCGACAAGGACATGCTGGTCCTGGGAATCGCCAACGGCGGCATAACGCTCGCCCGGCGCCTCGCGCTGCGGCTGGGCATGAAGCGCGTGGGCGACCTTGATATCTCCTTCCACAGGGACGACATAGGAAGCCACCCGATCCCCAAGGAGTTTGCCGTCACCCTCCTGCCGGGCGACGTCAACGGCGCCACGGTGCTCCTGGTCGACGACGTGCTCTTCACGGGAAGGACCGTCAAGGCGGCCCTGGACGAGCTTTTTGACCACGGCAGGCCGGCGACGGTCGAGCTCGCCGTGCTGGTGGACCGCGGCCACCGCCGCCTGCCGGTCGTCGCCGACTTCTCCGGCACCATGATCGACGCCACGAGCGAGGAGGACGTCGTGGTCTCCCTGGGTGCCGACCCCGCCAAGGACAGGATCGACATCCGACCCCGGAAGGCGCGGGCCCCCCGCACACTCATTACCCGATGACCTGGACCCGCCGACACCTAATCACGATCGAGGAGCTGAGCCTCTCCGAGATCGAGCAGATCCACTCCACGGCGTCGGCCTTCAAGAAGATCCTGACGCGCAGCGTGAAGAAGGTGCCGGCTCTGCGCGGCAAGACGATCGTGAACCTCTTCCTGGAGCCGAGCACGCGCACGAGGATGGCCTTCGACATGGCGGCCAAGCGCCTGAGCGCGGACGTCATCGCCTTTGACGCGGCAAGCTCCTCGACCCAGAAGGGCGAGACCCTCAGGGACACGGCGGAGAACATCCAGGCGCTCAACGCCGACATGATCGTGATCCGGCACGCCGCGGCCGGTTCCCCGCTCTACCTCAGCAAGATCCTCGACATCCCCGTCATCAACGCGGGCGACGGCTCGCACGAGCACCCGACGCAGGGCCTCCTCGACACCTTCACGATGAAGGAGCACCTGGGCAAGATGAAGGGCCGCAAGGTCGCGATCCTGGGCGACATCCTCTTCAGCCGCGTCGCCCGCTCGAACATCCACGCTCTGACGAAGATGGGCGCTCAGGTGACGCTGGTCGGCCCCTCCACCCTTGTGCCGCACGGCTTCACGGACATGGGCGCCAACGTGTCCCACGACCTGAAGTCCGCGCTCGCCGACGCCGACGTCGTCATGCTGCTGCGCATCCAGCACGAGCGCCAGGGCCACAGGCACTTCCCCTCGCTCGGCGAGTACACGAGCGTCTTCGGCCTGAACAAGACCCGGGCGTCGTGGCTCAATCCCAACGCCATCATCATGCACCCGGGCCCGATCAACCGCGGCGTCGAGATCGACAGCCAGCTGGCCGACGGCGACCGCAGCGTCATCCTCGAGCAGGTGACCAACGGCATCGCCGTCAGGATGGCGGTCCTCTACCTCTGCGCGGGGCACCAGCCCGAGCACGTGATCGCATCGACCGAATAGGACCCCCATGCCCGCACTCTGGATCAAAAATGCCCGCGTCATCGACCCCGCCTCCAAGCGGGACTCGGTCGGGGACCTGTTCGTCCTGGACGGCAAGATCGTCGCCAAGCTGTCCCCGAAGGACAGGAAGCGCGCGAGGAAGATCGACGCCAAGGGCCTCGTCGCGGCGCCCGGCCTGGTCGACATCCATGTGCATTTCCGCGAGCCCGGGCAGACTCACAAGGAGACGATAGCGACGGGCTCCCGCGCGGCCGCCGCCGGAGGCTTCACGACCGTCGTCTGCATGCCCAATACGTCGCCGACGGCCGACAACGCGGGCACGATCCAGTTCATCCAGGATGCGATCCGACGGGACGCGGTGGTCAAGGTCCTGCCGACCGGCTGCATCACGATCGGCATGAAGGGCGAGACGCTCGCCCCGATTGGCTCCCTGAAGCGCGCCGGCGTCGTCGCGATCACGGACGACGGCGACTGCGTGCAGTCGAACGAACTCATGCGCCGCGGCATCGAGTACGCCAAGATGTTCGGGCTGCCGGTCATGGACCACTGCCAGGACCAGTCGATGACCGAGGGTGCGGTCATGAAC
>DASRSJ010000375.1:0-8755 GCA_035656555.1 Opitutaceae bacterium | reverse complement strand
GTTGACGATCGTCTCCGTCACGTGGAAGCCGATCTTCTGCGACTCCGCGTCGTCCAGCGGCTCCGCAGGCTTGCCGACGAACATCTCCGTCAGCCTCACGCAGCCGAGCGGCATGCTGGAGGCGAAGGAGACCTCGCGGTTGCGGAAAGAGAGGAACTCGAGGCTGCCGCCGCCAAGGTCGAATGTGCTGAACTGGGTCAGGCTCGCGAGGGCGGGGTCGGTCGTGAGCCCGAGGCCGATCAGGTTCGCCTCGTCCATCCCGGAGAGGATCCGCAGCTCCACACCGGCATCTATCCTCGCCCTGTCGTGGAACTCCTGGCCGTTCGCCGCGTCGCGGACGGCGCTTGTCGCGACCGCGAGGATCCGGTCGGCGCCCTGCACCCGCGCGTCGTTCGCGAGCGTGAGGACAGCCTCGATACCCTTGTCCATCCCCTCGGGCAGCAGGTGCGGGCGGTCCGACGAGATGCCGCGGCTTATCCTGACCTCGAGCGTGCGGGAGGTGACCTCGACGGGTATCCCGTCCGCCCCGGTGTCCGCCACCAGAAGCTTGATTGAGTTGCTCCCGACATCGATGACGGCGACGCGCATGGTCGGGGCGTTACAGCGTGAAGTCCGCGGGCGCTATGAGGAGCGTAAACTCGCCCTTGACGCTCGCCTTGGCGATCTTGTCCCGCACCTCTCCTGCCGGGCCGACCCAGAAGGTCTCGTGAAGCTTCGTCACTTCCTTTGCGACGCAGACGACGCGGGCGGGGCCCAGGGCCTCGACGATGTCGTCCATGGCCTTCGTGATCCGGTGGCAGCTTTCGTAGAGCGCGATCGTGTAGTCAAATTCGCGGTATTTGGCGTAAAAGGCGAGCCTCGCCGAGGATTTGGGCGGCAGGAAGCCGGCGAAGAGGCAGCCATTCGTGGGCAGTCCCGAGGCGCTTAGGACGATCGCAAACGCCACAGGGCCGGGCACCGGGACGACGGGTAGCCCGCGCCTCCTGCAGGCCCGCACGGCGCGGAAGCCGGGGTCGCTGAGGCCCGGGGTGCCGGCATCGGTCGCCAGGGCCACGGACTTTCCCGAGGCCACGAGCTCCGCCAGTCCATCGGCGGCCTCGAGCTCGTTGTGCTCGTGGTAGGCCGAGAGCTCGCGGCGAATGCCGAGGCGGCCAAGGAGCGTGCCGGTGGTGCGCGTGTCCTCGCACGCGACGAGATCGACGCTGCCCAGGATCGCGCGCGCGCGATCCGTCAGGTCAGAGAGGTTTCCTATCGGCGTCGATACGACGTAGAGGTGGCCGGGCTGGGCCGTGAGCGACGTGTTCGTCGTCTCAGGACTCAATGCACTTGGCTGCCGCTATTGTTCATTCCGGGAATCTGTCCCTCCCAGTCGGCGGGCTGGTTCCACGGAATGGAGGAGGCCTCGGGGGTCTCCGACGAACAACCGGCCAGAACCGCGCCTAGCGCGATGATGAGGAGCAGGGCCGTTCGTTTCGGGGTCAGGTTCATTCGTCGGCCCAATTTAACCCCGTGCGCGCCGGATGCAAGTCGGCTCTGCTTAGCCTGTGTAGGTCGAGTCGAACCAGGAGGCTTTGATCGCCTTGGTGGCCACCCCGTTCGCGGCAAGATGTTCCAAAATCTTGTAGGAAAGTTCGGGATCTCCGCCGACGGCAGCGGCCATCTCGTCGGCCGTGAAGGCTTTGCCCGGCGAGGCCTTGAGGGCCGAGGACAGGCGCTGCTGCAGCGCGATGACGGTGGTCGCGGCCTTCTTGCCCGCCTCGACGCCCGGCTGGTCATAGGCATTGATGTTGATCAATGTCGCGTAGAGGCCGACCACGCGCTCGTAGAGGGCGATCAGCTTGCCGATCGTCTCAGGCGAGACATCCGGCACGGTGAGCGTCACCGACCAGCGGTCCTTCTCGCTCAGGGCGTCGCGGGTGCCGAGGTAGAATCCCTGCAGGTAGTCGCCGCTCGTGATGCCGGGCTCGACCTCGAACCTCGAGCCCTCGCGGTCCTTGAGCACGTCGATGAAGGTGACGAAGAAGTTCTTAACGCCCTCGCGCAGCTGCTGCACGTAAGCGTGCTGGTCCGTGGAGCCCTTGTTACCGTAGACGGCGATGCCCTGGTTCACGACCTTGCCCTGGAGATCCAGCTCCTTGCCGAGCGACTCCATGACGAGCTGCTGGAGGTAGCGGGAGAAGAGGAGCAGCCGGTCCTTGTAGGGCAGGACGACCATGTCCTTGGAGCCCTTGCCGTCCGTGGCGTAGTACCACATGAGCGCCAAAAGCGCCGCGGGATTGGAGGAGGTGACGGACCCGCGGGTCGCGGCGTCCATGGCCGCGGCGCCGGAGAGCATGGCGTCGATGTCCAGGCCCTGGAGGGCCGCGGGCACGAGGCCCACGGCGCAGAGTTCGCTCGTCCTGCCGCCGACCCAGTCCCACATCGGGAAGCGCTTCATCCAGCCCTCCTTTACCGCCTGCTGGTCGAGCTTGGAGCCGGCGCCGGTGACGGCGACGTAGTGGTCCGCGAAGGAGAGGCCGGCCTTCTTGAAGGCCGCGGCCGCCTCGAGCTGGCCGTTGCGGGTCTCGATCGTGCCGCCGGACTTGGAGATCACGACGACCAGCGTCTGCGCCAGTCCCTGGCCGATCTCGGCGAGGACGAGGTCGATGCCATCGGGGTCGGTGTTGTCGATGAAGTGGATCTTCATCTTGTCCTTGCCGGGCTTGCCGAGCGCGTGGGCCACGAACTCAGGCCCGAGGGCCGAGCCGCCGATGCCAACCACGATCAGGTGCGTGAAGTTTCCCTTGGGGCCCTTGATCGCGCCGGAGTGGACCTTGCCTGCGAAGTCCTTGATGTCCGCGACGGTCGAGGTGATCTCGTCGGAGATCTCCTTTGTTGGAGCCAGCTGGGGCGCCCGCAGCCAGTAGTGGCCGACCATGCGCTTCTCGCTCGTGTTGGCTATCGCGCCCTTTTCAAGGGCGACCATGGTGGCGAAGGCCGCCTGCATGCGCGCCTCCATCGATCCAAGGAAGTCGTCGGGGAAGGGTATCCGGCTGATGTCGAGAGCCACGCCGAGCTTGGCGTCCTGATAGTGGTACTTCTTGAATCGGTTCCAGGTCATAGGGATTAGAGGTTCTTGTCCGTCACTGCGCCTTCAGAGGCACTGGTCACTAGTTTGGCGTATTTGGCAAGGGCGCCGCGGGTTTCCTTGGCCTTCTTGGGGCGCCAGGACTTCAGGCGGGCCTTGATCTCCTTGGCGGGGATGTCGAGGGAGATGGAGTTGGCGATCGCGTCGATCGTGATCGGGTCGCCGTTCTTGACGACGGCCAGGGTGCCCCCGACGGCCGCCTCGGGCGTGATATGGCCGACCACGAAGCCGTGGCTGCCGCCGGAGAAGCGCCCGTCGGTGATCAAGCCGACGGAGCTGCCGAGGCCGCGGCCCATGATGGCGCTCGTGGGGGAGAGCATCTCGCGCATGCCCGGGCCGCCCACGGGGCCCTCGTTGCGGATCACGATCACGTGGCCGGCCTTCACGCGGCCGTCCAGGATGGCCGCCAGGGCCGTCTCCTCGGACTCGAAGACGATCGCCTTGCCGGAGAACTTGAGGCCCTCCTTGCCGGTTATCTTGGCCACCGAGCCGCCCGAGGCCAGGTTGCCGTAGAGGATGCGCAGGTGGCTGTCCGCCTTGATCGGGTTGGAGAAGGGGCGGATCACGTCCTGGTCGGCGGGGTAGGGTCCGACGCCCTTCAGGTTCTCGGCGAGCGTCTTGCCGGTCACGGTCATCACGTCCCCGTGGAGGAGGCCCTTGTCCAAAAGCATCTTCATGAGCGGCGGCAGGCCGCCGATCCTCACCAAATGAGAGACGCCGTACTTGCCTGACGGCTTGAGGTCGGCGAGGACGGGGACCCTCTTTCCGATGCGGGTGAAGTCGTCGATCGAGAGCTTCACGTTGGCGGAGTGGGCGACCGCGAGGAGGTGCAGGACGGCGTTCGTCGAGCCCGCGAGCGCGATCGAGACCGTGATGGCGTTTTCAAACGCCTTCTTGGTCATGATGTCGCTCGGGCGGATGCCGGCCTTCAAGAGGGCAAGGGCCGCGGCGCCCGCGCGCTTGCAGTCCTCCTTCTTCTCCGCGCCGATCGCGAGCTGCGAGGAGCTGTTCGGCAGGCTCATGCCCAGGGCCTCGATGGCCGAGGCCATGGTGTTCGCCGTGTACATGCCGCCGCAGGAGCCGGGGCCGGGAATCGAGCAGGCCTCGACGTCGTGGAGACCCTTGTCGTCGAGCTTGCCGGCCGAGTGCTGGCCCACGGCCTCGAAGACGGAGACGATGTCGCACTCCTTTTTCGTGCCGGGATGGATTCCAGGAAGGATCGTGCCGCCGTAGACGAACACAGCCGGGCGGTTGAGCCTGGCGATGGCCATGATGCAGCCCGGCATGTTCTTGTCGCAGCCGCCGATCGCGACCACGGCGTCGAAGCCCTCCGCGCCGGAGACGGTCTCGATCGAGTCGGCGATCACCTCGCGCGACACCATCGAGTAGCGCATGCCTGGGGTGCCCATGCTGATGCCGTCGGACACCGTGATGGTGCCAAAGACGATCGCCTTGCCGCCGGCCTTGTCCGCGCCCTCGGCCGCAAGCAGCGCCAGCTTGTCGATATGCATGTTGCAGGGCGTGACCATGCTCCAGGTCGAGGCGATGCCGACGATCGGCTTCTTGAAGTCCTCCTCCTTGAAGCCGACCGCGCGAAGCATCGAGCGGTTCGGCGAGCGGTCGGGTCCATCCACGACGATGGACGAAAAAGGGCGAAGCGTGTCTTTGGGGGCGCTCATGTGGGATGCCAAGCTCACCACGGCGCAATGGGACGGGCAAGCGGTGTTTTCGTGGTTGCGTGGCCCATTGCCGACCCCATTCACTCGTCCTCGATATCCCGCATGGCTTTCAACCTGAAAAAGGTGCTCAAGGCACTCCTCTATTCCTCCAGTCAGCCGCTCTCGACAAAGGACATACAGGGAGTCTTCGAGCGTTTCCACCGGATGTCCGCCCCGACCCCCGTTGCGGAAGGCGCAGCTCCCGGTTCGCCTTTGCCCGAGGTGGCCGAGGCCCCGGCCGAGGCTCCCGACTCCCCGGACCTCTACGACGAGGTGCCCTCCCTTGTCACGACGGCGATGATCCGCGAGACGATGGACGAGATCGCCGCGGAGGTGGCCGACGCGGACGACGGCCTGACGCTCGTTGACGGCGCAAACGGTTACCGCCTTGCGACCCAGCCCCGCTTTGCCCGGTGGATTAGGATCCTCCGTGAGGAGCCGCCGCCGATGAAGCTGAGCCAGTCCTCGGTTGAGACGCTCGCCGTCGTGGCCTACCGCCAGCCGGTCACCCGCTCGGAGATCGAGGCCGTCCGCGGCGTCTCCGCCGACGCCGGCATCGCGAAGCTCCTTGAGCGCGAGCTGATCGCGGTCGTCGGCCGCGCCGACCTGCCGGGACGCCCGATCCAGTACGGCACGACCGACGCCTTTTTGGAACTCGTGGGTGTCAAGGCCCTCAACGAGCTTCCCGCGTCCGACGTCCTCTCCTCCCGCCAGATCGACGACTGGCTAAAAAACGCCACGACCGCGCACACACCGAACGACGCGGACATGGGCCTCGACGACGCGGAGCTTCCGCTCGGCGCACCCGAGACGGTCACCGCCGGGGCGGCACCTGAGTTGTCCGAGGCAGCACCCGCAGAATCGCCCGAGACCGCCGCACCGTGAAGGATCTCGGCCCCCTCCGCAAAAAGATAGACGCCCTTGACGGCAAGCTGGTCGCGCTCGTCAACAAGCGCCTCTCGCTGGTTGAGCACATCGGCAAGATCAAGCGCAACACGGGCGGCGAAATCTTCGTCCCCGAGCGAGAGAATGCGGTCATGCGCAAGGTCTGCGCCCAGAACAAGGGCCCGATCAAGGACGAGGCATTGAGGGCCATCTACCGCGAGATCATGTCGGCCGCGATCGCGCTCGAGAAGCCGCTCCTGGTGGCCTACCTCGGGCCCGAGGCCAGCAACACCCACACGGCCGCGATGAAGAAGTTCGGGGCGAGCGTGGACTACCACGCGATGGCGACCATCGAGGACATCTTCACAGCGGTTGAGAAGGGCGAGGCGGACAACGCGCTGATCCCGATCGAGAACTCCACCGAGGGCAGCGTGAGGGAGGCCCTGGACAGCTTCGTCGAGAGCGACCTGAAGATCGTCGGGCAGATCTACCTAGAGATATCGCACGCGCTGATCTCCCAGTCCCCGCTCGACAAGATCGAGAAGGTCTACTCGAAGGACCAGGCCCTGGCGCAGTGCAGGCACTGGCTGAAGCGCCACCTGCCCAACGCCGCGCTGGTCGAGGCCCCGAGCACGACGCGCGCGGTCCTGATCGCGAAGGACGACCCTAAGGCCGCCGCCGTCGCGAGCGAGGCCGCGGCCATCCATCACGGGGTGCCGATCCTTGTTCGCAACATCCAGGACAAGGCCGACAACACGACCCGGTTCTTCGTCCTCGGGCGCAAGCCGGCCGGCCCCGTGGGCGGCGGCAAGGACATCACGAGCTTCCTTATCTCGCTGGGCGACGAGGCCTCCGCGCATTCCGGATCGCTGCTGAAGATGCTGATGCCTTTCGGCAAGAGGGGCATCAACCTCTCGAAGATCGAGTCGCGCCCGAGCAAGAAGCGCCCGTGGGACTATTACTTCTTCATCGATGTCACGGGCCACTACGACGACCCGTCCATGAAGGCGGCGCTCGGCGAGCTGACCAAGTTCTGCCCGGTAGTGAAGTGGCTCGGCAGCTATCCCTCGGCGACCTGAGGTCGCCCTCTAGTGGCCCCTCGAGGCCTTGATGTGGAAGTAGTACGCCACGAAGGCGCCCACGATAAGGACCATGGCCACGGCGAAGTAGGAGATGCAGCCGAGCTTCGTCTGGCTTGAGATTGAAACGGGCGCCGTGCGGTACTCGGAGAGGATTGCCTCGGCGTCGCGGGCCGCGTCCGGCGCGTCCACGCTGAAGCTCGCGGGTGGAACAAGGGGTGGGGGCACGCCCGGGGAAGCCGCATTTGCGCGGCCTTCCTCAGCGGCAATCTCCTTCTCTATCCAGGCGAGGTTATCCCTGAGGAGGTCCCTCTGCCTGCGCAGTTCGTTGGCTCGATCGGACACGTAAGTCCGCCGGGCCTAATCAGACGGCCGTGACGACCGAGACCTTGCGGTGGAGCTTGTCGAACTTGACGAAGCCGTCCTTGAGCGCGAAGAGCGTCCAATCGCGGCCGACGCCCACGTTCTTGCCCGGATGGTGCTTCGTGCCGCGCTGGCGGACGATGATGTTGCCGGCAATGACCTTCTCACCACCGAACATCTTGATGCCAAGACGTTTGGAATGGCTCTCGCGGCCGTTGACGGATGTTCCCTGACCCTTCTTGTGCGCCATGACGTAGTTCTCCTTAGATTGTGATCGACTCGATCTTTATGACCGAAAGTTCCTGGCGGTGGCCCTGCTTGCGCTCGTAGCCCTTACGCTTCTTCTTCTTGAATACGATGACCTTATCACCGCGCTTGTTCTCGAGGATCTTCGCGGAAACCGAGGCTCCCTTGAGGGTCGGCGTGCCGACCTTGAAGTCAGCACCCTCGCCGGCGGTCAGGACGTTGTTGATTTGCACCAGGGCGCCGGCCTCGGTGTTCGGGAAGCGGTTCACGATGAGGACATCGCCCTCCGTGATGGTGAACTGCTGTCCCTGGGTTTTGATAGTGGCTTTCATGAAATAAAACCGCTGACTAAGCCTTTTTGAAGAGGTCAAAGCAAGGCTATTTTGGCGGCTGATAATCGAGTAGGGTTGCGGTGCCCGTTCCCACCTTAAAACCGACCTCAAAACGCACCGGAAGGTGCCTCTGGTCCTCGTTCGCAATCCATACCCGTACGGTCGAGCCCCTCTTGAACATACCCAAAGGAGGTGTTTTTTCCATCCGGGGGACCAGAACGGTGGTCTTGAAGGCGCCCAGGGAGGTGTAGACAGTCTGATATTCGTCCTCGGCGTGGATCGTGAGCTGGTAGAACTGGTCCTGGAAGATCACGAGCGCGTCGCGCTTCTCGCCGGGCTTGAGTCCCCAGTAGCGCGTCTGGATCAGCGCGAGGATCAGGTCCGAGGGATCGCTTCCCGGCATCTTCATTTGGTGCGACTTCTCGGGATGGATGTCGTCCGTGAAGGAAGCCACCATGTTGTCGTAGTCGAACGTGGTTGAATTCTTGACCACCTTGTCACGGTACGAGCTCCACTGGTCCGAGGAGATCAGCCTTCCGCTCGGCTCCTGGTAGATGGATTCGCCGCGGCCGTCGAAGGGAAGAATGCCGCGCGCGATGCCCCAGGTCGCGGTTGTCGTCGTCACGCGAAGGACCTGGCCGGAGCCCGAGCCCAGCGAGTCCGCGGAGATCTTTATTCGGCCGACCGACGGGATAATTCCCCACCGCACGCTGTAGGTGAGGACCTCGCCCTCGCCGATGCCGCGGTTGGGCGGGTTCGGCGTTTGCGCACGCGCCATAGATACGGCCGCGGCAAGCGCCAGCACAACGGGCAACCATCTGGGGCAAAAGCGGGCGATTGGGTTTGCGCCAGCGCGCTTTTGACTACGTTTGGGGTTTGCTGACATGGAGGCTGCTTCACACATACACGTAAAAGGCGCTCGCGAGCACAACCTAAAGAACTTGGACATCAGGATCCCGCGCGGGAAACTGGTGGTCGTCACGGGCCCGAGCGGCTCGGGGAAGT
>DASRSJ010000374.1:0-14414 GCA_035656555.1 Opitutaceae bacterium | reverse complement strand
CCGAGCGGAACAATCTTCGCGCCCCTCACCGGTTCACTCATCGAGATTCCTGATTACACAGCCTCCGCGACCGCGTACATCCCTGTGGTCATCGAGGCCGGCGCCCAAGGCGGCGCCCAGATCAACCGCGTGGAGTTCTACATCAACGGCGTGCTCAACGCGACCGTCACGGCTCCCCCGTACAACTTCAAGTGGATGCCGACGTCCACGGGCCAGTACGCCCTTTCTGCGCTGGTCTACGACTCGCTCGGCAACGTCGCCCAGACAGCTTCTTTCAACAGCGCCGGCACAACGGTAGTCGGACCTGACAACGTGACCGTCGAGGCCGCCCCGGCCATCGCCATCACGACCCCGACCGCGGGTGCCACGATCAGCACCGGCGGCGCGACCGTCCAGGCTGTCGCCGTCGACACGAACCTCGATTCGCACGGCGTCGCAATTCCGATCACCCAGGTGCAGTTCTTCCAGGACGGAATCTATGTTGGCACGGCGCCAAACCCGCCGGCTGGCGACCTCTATCAGCTCAGCTTCATGCCGAAGCAGAACAGCAACGGCTCGACCGTCCTTCCCAGCGTCTTGACCGCGGTTGCGACCGATCAGCAGGGTTTCCAGGGAACCTCGTCCAGCGTGACCGTGACGGTCACCGCCGGCGGTTCCGGCACCAACAACGTCGTCATCGGCATCGCGCCGAGTGTCCTGCTGACGGCTCCGGCCAACAATGCGACGGTGATCGTCAACAACCCGACGACCCTCAACGCGACCGCGTCGGCACCGAACGGCAACATCGTCTCCGCGAAGTTCCTCGTCGACAATGTGATGCTCCAGACAATCACGAAGTATCCGTACTCGGTGATTTGGACCCCGGCCAATCTCGGCAACTACCAGCTGTCAGTTGAGGTCACCGATAATGTCGGTGACAAGACGACCAGCGCCATTTCGAACGTCACGGTTATCGCGCCTGCGGGACCTTCGGTCAGCTTCGTGTCCCCGGCCGCCGGCAGCACGGTCAGTTCCGGCTCGTCAGTGACACTGACTGCCAATGCATCCTCGCCCAGCGGCACGATTGCCCAGGTCCAGTTCTTCGAGAACGGAATCCCGATCGGGACTGTCTCGGCTGCCCCCTACACCATCCCCTTCACGCCGCCCTCATCCGGTGTCTACACCTTGACGGCCATCGCGACCGACAATTCCGGCATCCAGACGACGTCGACACCCACCGTGGTCGAGGCCATCCCGGCCACGTCCGGCGTCGGCACGTCCGAGTTCTTCGGGCAATACCAGGGCCTCAATGACGGCGGCCGCTTCGCCTTCGTCACGACCGACGGCAAGTACGGCACCTACATCTCCCACTCGATTTCAGCCACCGGTGCTGAGACGGCCACGGTGTACACCGACATACCGGTGTCCTCGTCGGGCAACTTCTCGACCAAGAACCTGGCCGGAAATGCCTCCGCGGGCGGTGTGAATGGAACCCTCACGCCGAGCCAGGACATCTTCATCGGCGCGCCCACGTCCTCGGGCGGTGCGTCGGCCGGCTATTACACCGGCAGCGTCACCTCGGCCCCGGGAAGCCAGTTCCTGGCGATTGTCGGCGGCGACGGCTCGATCATGGCCTACATCGCGAACGGCTCGACGGTGGACGTCGCCGACGGCGCGATCGACTCCGACGGGACGTTCTCGATCACCACGATCCACAACAACGCCTTCAATGGTTCGGTCAGCCTCACGAAGGGCTTCCTCACTGGGACGCTTTCCGGCACCACGGGCGACATCACGGCTGCCAAGGTCTCGGGCGGCACCTTCAGCGACGGCGTCCTGAAGAACATCTCGACGCGCGGCCAGGTCGGCACCGGTGACAACATCATGGTGGCCGGCTTCGCGGTTGGTGGAACGTCCGCAAAGACGCTCCTGATCCGCGCCGTGGGCCCGACGCTCTCGACGTTCAACGTCCCGGGCTCGATACCCTCCACGATCCTGAAGGTCTTCTCCGGCAGCACGCTCGTCCAGAGCAACACCGGCTGGAGCTCGACGACCGCCAACCAGGTGGCCATCACCTCGGCTGACAACCGGGTCGGCGCCTTCGCCCTCCCTGCGGGCAGCGCGGACTCGGCCCTCATCGGAACCTTCGCTCCCGGCACGTACACGGCCCAGGTTTCCGGCGTCAGCGGCGCCACCGGCCTTGCTCTTGCCGAGATCTACGACCTCGACTCCTACGTGCCGTTCTCAGCCCAGAGGCTGACGAACGTCTCGACGCGCGGCCAGGTCGGCACCGGCGCCAACGTTCTCATCGGCGGCTTCAGCATCAATGGCACGGCGCCCAAGCGGCTCCTGATCAGGGGTGCGGGTCCGACCCTTGGCTCGCTGAGCGTTTCCGGAGCCCTGTCCGCCGCGCATCTGCAGCTGATGGACACGTCGGGCAACCTTATCCGCGAGAACTACTCGTGGGGCACCGGCAATGACCCGGGGCTTGTCTCGCTGGCCGCCACGTCCACGGGGGCGTTCGCCTTCGCGAGCGGCAGTGCCGATGCGGCGATCCTGGCGGTCCTGCCCCCCGGCACCTACACGGCCATCCTGTCCGGCGCCGGTGGTGCCACGGGCGTGGGCCTGGTTGAGGTGTACGAGGTTCCCTGATCCGACGGGAACCTCGCTGGGCTAGACAATTCGATGGAGATTTCCTGATTTCGGGCTAGGTTGGCGTCCCTCCATGCAACGGGCGCCCAGCACCGACATCACAGCGTCAGGAAAGCCGCATGCGTTCGCGGGCGTCTTCTCGATGCTCGCGCCGCACATGGCGGCCCTGGACCTCTTCCTCCAGGGACAGCTCAAGGCCTTCGAGCCCGAGATTCGGGAGATGGCAAACTACTGCATCGACACATCGGGAAAGCGCATCCGACCGGCGCTCGTCTTCCTGAGCGGCTGGACCAAGCCCGGCGAGGTCTCCGCCGACCTGATCCGCGCGGCGGCGGTGGTGGAGCTCGTGCACCTGGCGACGCTCGTCCACGACGACATCATGGACTCGGCGGACGTGCGGCGCAGCCGCCGGACCGCGATGCGAGAGTTTGGCCCGACGGCGGCGGTCCTCCTGGGGGACGCCCTGTTCGCCCACGCACTACACCTTGCGACCCATTTCCCGACGACGGAGGTTTGCGCCGCCGTGTCGGAGTCGACGAGGCGCGTCTGCGCGGGCGAGATCGTCCAGACCCTGAGGCGCCGCTCGACCGACCTCACGCCGGCGGACTACCAGCGCATCATCGACCTGAAGACGGCCGAGCTTTTCCGGGTCTCCTGCTTCCTGGGCGCGAGGCTCGCAGGGGCCGAGCAGGGCTACGTCGAGGCGGCCGACCGCTTCGGTCGCCACCTCGGCATCGCATACCAGATCTACGATGATCTCGCGGACTTCTTCGGCCGCGAGGACAAGATCGGCAAGACCCTCGGGACGGACCTGGCTAGCGGCAAGCTGACGCTGCCGCTCTTTGCCCTGATGGACAGACTGCCGCCCTTCGAGCGCGCCGCGCTTTCGGACGAGATCGGTGGCCTCCAGCCGGCCCGGCCGGAGCTTCGCCTCAAGCAGATGCTCGAGCTGGGCGTGTTTGACACGGTCGAGGCCGCGATAAGGGACGAGGTCAACGTGGCCCGCCTTGCGCTTTCCGAGTGGCCGGGACGGCCCCCCACGCATCACCTCCTGGCCCTTGGGGACGTCCTCCTCGCGCAAGTGGCTTCTCTCAGGCCGGTTGGCTGATTTACGAACCCTTAGCGCACCCCAAGGCATGTTTCGATTTGCCATGGATCGGATGCGGGCCTTGTTTGTCTACGCAAAATGAACGCCAGCAAGACTCTCGCGAAGACGCTGGTCGCGTCGCCCGAGCGAAAGCTTGAGGCGGATGCCGACTTGGCGGTCGTGAGGCAGGTCCAGGCGGGGGACGTCGCCGCGTTTGACCGGCTGATCAGCAAGTATCGGGAGAGGGTTGTGGGGATCCTCTACAACATGACCTCCAACAGGGAGGATGCCGCCGATCTGGCCCAGGACGCCTTCATCAAGGCCTTCCAGTCGATCCACCGCTTCCAGGGACAGGCCTCCTTCTTCACCTGGCTTTACCGCATCGCGGTCAACTCGACCCTGAGCCACCTTAGGAAGAACCGCCTCAGGTCATTCTTCAGCCTGGAGACCATCAATGCGGACGATCCGGTGTCCCGGGAGGTCATTGACGCCCTGACGGATAAGACGGGCGCGGGGAGGGACACCTTCGTTCGGGAACTTCAGGAAAAATTGAACGATGCGATGCAGAAATTGTCTATCAACCACAGAACAGTGGTGACCTTATTTGAAATTGACGGCCTCAGCCACCAAGAGATCGCTGAGGTGATGGATTGTTCGGTGGGAACCGTGCGTTCACGGCTCCATTATGCAAAACAGTTGCTTCAAGCCGAGCTCCAACCCTATTTGCCCAAATGAACGAGGATTCCAGGAAGAAAATCACAGTTGAAGACCTTCTGCGCCTGAAGAAGGCCGAGCGTCCGCCTGAGGATTTCTGGGTGAAGTTCGACGCGGAGATCCGCGCAAAGCAGCTTTCGGCCATTGTCAGCAAGAGACCCTGGTGGGCCGGTCTGACCCGCAGTTTCACGATTGTGCGCAGCCTCCAGCTGCCGTTGGGGGCCGCAGCAGCGGTTGCCCTGACCTATGCCGGTGTCCGGTACGTGGGAATACACCCGGAGCCGGCCCACGCCGTCCAGGGGACCTACGCTTCCGCGGCTCCGCTGGCGCAGGCTGTTGTTTCGACCGCCCCCGCCCTTGCGGCCAAGGCTCCTGCCGAGACGCGCGAGCTCGTCACCGAGGTTTCCGTCAGGCACGAGTCGCTGAGCCCGAAGGCCATCGTCGCCGCGACCACCTCGCACATCGTCCAGGCCCCCACTTTCGTCTCCACAGAGGCGGCGACAGCGTCGCCGTTCGCCGATGGCATCGCCGTCACGCTGGCGGATTACCGCAGCTCGGTGCCGGACATCGCCAAGGCCTCGAGCTTTGGCAACGACCGCGAGTTTGAGCCCAGCGTGGCCCCGGCCCGCCAGGCCGTCTCCGACCCCCTTGCTCACATGGATCCCGCCGAGGAGCGCCGCTCAAGGCTCCTGGCCCCGGCGCTTGCCGCCGGCCCGAGGGCGCTCGCGAGCGACTGGATGAAGGAGCGCGCGTCGAACAACGACCGCATGTACGAGTCGATGGACGAGCCCTCGTCCAACGACCGCTCCCTGGTCGGCTTCAGGTTTTAAGCCTGGCGGACGGCGGCAGGCACGCCGCGCACCCGTTGGCGAAGAAGTCGTTGCCCTTGTCGTCGACAAGGATGAACGCAGGGAAGTCCTTCACGTCGATCTTCCACACGGCCTCCATGCCGAGCTCCGGGAAGTCGAGCACCTCGACCTTGGTGATGTGCTCCTTGGCCAGCACCGCAGCCGGGCCGCCGACGCTGCCGAGGTAGAAACCGCCGTGCTTGTGGCAGGCGTTGGTCACCTGCGCGCTGCGGTTGCCCTTGGCGAGCATGACCAGCGAGCCGCCGAGGGACTGGAACTCGTCGACGTAGACGTCCATGCGCCCCGCCGTCGTGGGTCCGAACGACCCTGAGGCGTAACCGATCGGGGTCTTCGCCGGGCCGGCATAGTACACGGGGTACTTCCTGAAGTAGTCGGGCAGGCCCTTGCCGGCATCGACCATCTCCTTCAGCCTCGCATGCGCGCTGTCGCGGGCGACGACCATCGTTCCCGTGAGGGCCACGCGGGTGGTCACCGGATATTTGGACAGCTCGGCGCGGATGGCGTCCATCGGCTGGTCGAGGTTGATCGGCACGCCGGCCGTGTCCTTGAGCGCGCGCTCGGCGTCGGGGATGAAGCGGCCGGGGTTGGGATCGAGGTTCTCGAGGTAGATCCCGTCGCGGGTGATCTTCGCCTTGATGTTGCGGTCCGCCGAGCAGGAGACGCCCATGCCGACCGGGCACCCGGCGCCGTGGCGGGACAGCCTGATCACGCGCGCGTCCAGGGCGAAGTACTTGCCGCCGAACTGCGCGCCGATCCCGGTCTTCCGAGCGATCTCCATGACCTTCGCCTCCCATTCCAGGTCGCGGAAGGGCTGGCCCACGTCGTTGCCGCTCGTCGGCAGCGCGTCGAGGTAGCGGGTCGAGGCGAGCTTCAGGGTCTTCATGCAGGCCTCGGCGCTCGTGCCGCCGACGACGAAGACCAAGTGGTAGGGCGGGCACGCCGAGGTCCCGAGGAGCGGGAGCTTGTCGGCCACGAACTTCTCGAAGCTCTTCGGGTTGAGGAGAGCCTTCGTTTCCTGGAAGAAGAGCATCTTGTTGCCCGAGCCGCCGCCCTTGGCGACGAAGAGGAACTCGTAGCCGCCGCCGGGCACCGCGGAGATGTCGATCTGCGCGGGAAGGTTGGTCTCCGTATTCACCTCGTCCCACATGCTTCGGGCGGAGACCTGGGAGTAGCGCAGGTTCTCGGTCGTGAAGCACTCGTGGATGCCGCGGCTCAAGTGCTCCGCATCATTGGCGCCGGTCCAGACCTGCTCGCCCTTCTTGGCGAAGATGGCGGCCGTGCCCGTGTCCTGGCACATCGGCAGGATTCCCTGCGAGGCGATCTCGGCGTTCTTCAGGAGCGTCAGGGCGACGTAGTGGTCGTTCGGCGAGGCCTCCTTGTCGTCGAGGATCGCGGCCAGCTGCTTCAGGTGGCTCGTGCGCAGCATGAAGGCGTTGTCGCGGAAGGCGCTCCTCGCGAGGAAGGCGAGAACGCCGGGCTCGACCTTGAGGATCTCGCGGCCCTCGAACTGGGTCGTCGAAACCCCCTCCTTTGAGATGAGGCGGTACTCGGTCTTGTCCCCGGAGAGGGGCATGGGGTCCTGGTAGACGAAGGGTTTCGTTGCCATGCCTCAAATATGGCCCAAGTCCGCGGCCAAGTAAAGTTGAGCCCTCAGGAGCCCTTGGCCATCGACTGGACGATCCCGGGGAAGCGGGGCAGGTCGGCCGAGGTGACAACCTCGCCGTTGTCCCTGCGCCAGCCGGCATAGCCCGGCCAGATGCCGCGGGAGAGGAAGTTGTCCACGGTCTTCGCCATCCCGTTCACGCTCAGGTAGTCCTTCTGCTCCTTCTCGTCGCGCACGATGGACACAAGGTGGGTGGGGATCGGCAGGATGTTGCCGCTTGAGATGTAGGCCAGGTCGTTGAGGACGACCAAGGGACGTGAATCGGCCAGCGTCGTCGCGGGCCTGGCCACCTCGCCGCGCATGAAGCGGCAGTACTCGACGTGGTTCTCCTCCAGGGCGTCGAAGGGCTCGGTGTTGATGCGCTCAGTGCGGCCGTCCTTCCAGGACACCTCGACCTGGCCGCCGACCGCGTACCTGAGGATCGCCTTCTCGCAGATCACGGTCTCGGAGCTGGCGCTGGCTCCGGAGCAGGCGTGTGAGAGCGCGAACCTGAGGGTGCAGCCCGTGGCCAGGTCCGCCTCCACGAAGAAGGTGTCCGCGCCCTCAATCGGGTGGGCTCGGTAGAGCTCGGCCCTGACCGCGGCGATCGAGGCCCAGCTGTAGATGCCGGGCGATCCCGTCCAGAAGAGCATGTTGTGGACGAAGTGCGCCATCGCGTTGCCGAAGCACGAGTCGAGGACCATGTGCCCGTCGACGAGCAGTCGGCCGCACCAGCCGTTGCGCGAGAAGTACCCCGAGGGTCTCGGCCACATGGCGCTCAAGGTGCCGCCCCGGATCGCCCCGAATTCCCCCGAGAGCAGGCGCTCCTTCAGGGCCAGGCGGCTCTTCTCGACGATGAAGTTGAAGCCCACGAGGGACGGCTTCCTGGCGCGAGTGTCCGCCACGATCATCCGGTCGAGCTCGGCGTAGTCCAGGGACGGCGGCTTCTCGACGTAGGCCGAAATGCCCCTCGCCGTGATCGCCTCGTGCATCACGGCATGGAGCTGGATCGGGGTGGGGGTGGCGACGTAGTCGAGCTCCCCGTGGCAGGCGTCCAGCATCGAGCGGTAGTCGCTGAAGACCTTCACCCCGCGCTGGGCGAATTTCCAGGCCTTCTGGGCCTCCGTGAAGGCGGCCGGATCCGGGTCGCACGTGCAGACCAGCTTCAGAATGCCCTTCTCCTCCAGCCTGGCCACGGTCGTGTGATGGGACCCCGCGAACCCGCCCATCCCGATGATGCCGATTCGGACGGGCGGCATTACACGATCTTTAACTTGGGCAGATCCTGGCCGTCGATGAGCCCCACCGGCCTGCCGCCCGCATCGACGACGATCAGGTCGTCGATCTTGTGGAGCTCGAAGAGGCGCAGGGCATCGACGCCGAGCGCGTCGTCCCGGATGGTCTTTGGGGACCGGGTCATGAAGACCGAGACGGTCTTGCTGAGGAAGCCGGGTCCGGACAGGGCAGAGCGCCGGAAGTCCCCGTCGGTCAGGATGCCCGTGAGCTTGCCGCTCGAGGGCCTGACAAGGGCGATGCTGCCGCTCTTCGCCTTCGTCATGGCGAATATGGCCTCCTGCACGGTGACCGTGTCCTTGGCGATCGGGAGGCGGTTGCCGCTGCGCATGATGTCCTTCGCTTTCAGAAGCAGGACGCGGCCGAGGTTGCCCGCGGGATGATATTTTGCGAAGTCATCGCGCGTCAGACCCCGCGACTCCAGTAGCACCATCGCCAGGGCGTCTCCGAGCGCGAGCGCCGCCGTCGTGCTGGCGGTCGGCGCCAGCTTGAGCGGGCAGGCCTCGCGCCTCACCTTGTAGGTCAGGCGGTAGTCCGAGCCCTTTGCCAGGTCGGACTTCGGGTTGCCGGTGAAGGCGACGATCTTGAGTCCGAAGCGCTTCAGGAGCGGCATTATCCTCAGGAGCTCGTCGGACTGGCCGCTGTTGCTCAGAAGTATCGCGAGGTCGCCCTCGTAGCAGAGGCCGAGGTCGCCATGCAGGGCCTGCGTCGAGTCGAGGAAGCAGGCCGCGACGCCGGTGCTGTTGAAGGTGGCGGCGATCTTGCTCGCGATGTGGGCCGACTTGCCGACACCGCTGAAGATCAGCTTGCCGCCGGCCTCGATCGTGGCTTCCACAGCCCTCGCCGTCTCCACGAATTCCGGGCCCAGGGCGCGCGAAGTCTCAAGGAGGGCGTCGCACTCGATGCGGATGCATTGCCGTGCCCGCGCCAGGGCGGATTTCGGGGCAATTGGCATCAACGCTTGTTGTTGTTGGGACCCATTTAGGTTTGAATCGTTGCTCGAGACCGGGAAATTATCCGACCGGTGCGACCATTCAATCCCTTTCGCCGCCAGATGCACTCACGATCCATCCTAATCGGGACATGCGCGGCGCTCGCGCTGGCGGCCCTGTCGGGATGTGGCGGGGAGTCCGGGGCCCTTTCCTCGGAGATGGACGACAGCTACTACAGGGACGGCCAGCAGATGGAACGGCAGGGCAGGTGGGAGGAGGCCCTGACCGACTACCTCAAGGTCATCGACCGTAGGTCCGATGCGGCGCCCGAGTCGAACCTCGACGCCGGGCTCATCTACCTGAACCACATCAAGGACCCGATCTTCGCGATCTATCACTTCAGGAAGTACCTCGAACTCGAGCCGAACTCGAAGCAGGCCGTCTACGTGAGGGGCCTGATCGATGCCGCCAAGCGCGAGTTCGCCCGCGCGCTCCCCGGCCAGCCGCTGGAGAGCCAGACCGAGCACCTCGGCGTCGAGGAGCAGGTCGCCCGCCTCCAGCGCGAGAACGACGAGCTGAAGAGCGAGAACGCCGCGCTGCGAGCAGGGGTCCCGGTGGCATCCGAGCATTCAAGCACGATCGACATCGGCGCGATACCGAGCCCGCAGAGCGTGGCGGCCTCGCCGACGCCCGAACCGGAGTCCAGCCCGTCGCCGATTTCCCTGGCCCCGGTCGACCAGGCTGGCGCGTCCTCGCCGCCGATCAGCGACGCCACGCAGGAGCCCACGAGGCCCGCGCCGGCGCAGACCGGTGCAGGCAAGCACCACGTGGTCGCCAGGGGCGACACGCTGTTCAGCCTCGCCCAGAAGTTCTACGGCAACCGCTCCAAATGGCGCGACATCTATGCCGCGAACCGCGACACCCTCTCCAGCGAGAAGACGCCCCTGAAGATCGGGACTGACCTGAAGATCCCCTAGACCGAGGCGAAGGCCTCGTCCAGGACCGCCAGCATGAAGTCGGCGTCGCTGGTCGTGAAGATCATCGGCGGCTTGATGCGCAGAGTGTTGCCCCAGAGGCCGCCCTTGCCGATCAGAAGCCCCATGTCCTTGCAGGCCTCGAAGATGGCTGCGCACTCCTCGCGCGCGGGCTCCTTTGTCTTCCTGTCCTTCACGAGCTCGACGCCGAGCATGAGTCCCATGCCGCGGATGTCGCCGATGAGGGAGTGCTTCTCGGCCAGCTTCGCGAAGCCGGCCTTGAGGTAGTTGCCTATCTTGAGCGAATTGGCCTGGAGGCCCTCCTTCTCGATCACCTCGAGGACGGCGCGGCCCTGCGCGCAGGAGACCGGGTTGCCGCCAAAGGTGTTGAAGTGGATGCGCGAGGCCAGCGACTGGGCGATCTTCGCCGTCGTGACGACGGCTGCCAGGGCGCATCCGTTGCCGATGCCCTTCGCCATGGTGACGATGTCCGGGGTGACACCCTGCGTCTCGAAGCCCCAGAAATGGGTTCCGGTCCTGCCGAAGCCGGTTTGGACCTCGTCGGCGATGCAGACGCCGCCCGCGGCGCGCACGTGTTCATACGCGTGCTTCAGGTAGCCGTCCGGGAAGACCACCGTGCCGCCGACGCCCTGGATCGACTCCGCGATGAATCCCGCGACCTTTCCGGAGCTGCCGAACTGGATAAGGCTCTTCACGTCCTCGGCGTATTTGCGGCCCGCATCCGGGTCGCTCGGGCCATGGGGCCCGCGGTACATGTCGGGGAGAACCGAGTGCGCGACGCCCGCGCCGTGGGGGACGTTGAACTTCCACGTGCTGTGCGAGGTGAGGCCCATCGTGGACTGGCTGCCGCCGTGGTAGCCGTTGCGAAGGGCGATCATCTCGTAGTTGCCTGTGTAAGCGCGCGCCATGAGGAGTGCCAGGTCATTGGCTTCCGAGCCCGAGTTGACGAAGTAGACCACCTTCAGGTCGCCCGGCATCTTTGCCGCGAGGTCCCTTGCATAGAGCGCTATGTTCGGGTTGAGGTAGATGGTCGTCGTGTGCTGGAGGAGCTCGTTCTGCTTGTTCACGGCCGCGACGATGTGCGGGTGGCAGTGGCCGCAGCTGACGGTCACGATTCCCCCGATGCCGTCGAGGTAGCGCCGGCCCTTCTCGTCGAAGAGCCACTGAGCCTTTCCCTCGACGATCATGATCGGCTTTTTGTAGTAGTGGAAGAGAGCCGGGCTCAGGAACTCCTTGCGCATCGAGAGCACCTCATCGGCCGAGGGGCCGGAATACGGCTGCGGGACGTGGGACGTCGGGGGGAGCGGGATCGATTTCATGAGTTGGGAAAAAGTTTACGAAGGATGACGTACACGACAAATGCTATCGCGAAGCCCGCGAACCACGCGAAGCTGTACAGGCTAAGGAAGAATCCCGGCACATGCGCCGGGTTGAGGTAGCCGACCTGCGCTAGGAAGCCGGGGAGATTCGGGAGCACGGCGACTAGGAATGCCGTGACCGCGACCAGGCTCCAGCCGCCGAGGTAGCTGTAGATTCCGTTGGGCTCGTAAAGCGCCTTTACGTCAAGTTGGGTGCGGCGCAGCACGAAATAGTCGGCGATCATGATGCCGCCGATCGGGCCCAGGAGAGCGCTGTACCCCAGCAGCCAGGTAAAGACATAGCCGCTCGGGTCCGCGACGAGCTTCCAGGGCATCATGGCGATCCCGATCAGTCCCGTGATAAGGCCGCCAATCCTGAACGAGATCCGGCTCGGGGCCAGATGCGCGAAGTCGTTGGCCGGCGAGACGACATTGGCGGCGATGTTGGTCGCCAGGGTTGCAATGCAGAGGGCCAGCATGGCGAGGACGAGCACCACGGGGTTGCGGAACTGGACCAGGACCTCCAGCGGGTCCCAGATCGTGCGCCCGAAGATGACGACGGTGGCGGAGGTCACGGCCACGCCTATGAAGGAGTAGAATGCCATGGCGAGCGGCAGGCCGAGCGCCTGGCCCACCACCTGGTCCTTCTGGGAGACGGCGTACCTGGAGAAGTCCGGGATGTTGAGGGACAGGGTCGCCCAGAAGCCCACCATTCCCGTCAAGGCCGGGACAAAGTAGGCGAAGAAATGGCCGGCCTTTGGCTGGCCCGGGTCGAATGCCGAGGGTTGGGACAGCATCGGGCCGAAACCGCCCGCCGTGTGGTAGGCCCACCAGAGGAGCACGATCCCGAGCACGATCAGAAGCGGGGCCTTGATGTTCAGGAGGACGCGGATCGAGTCGATGCCCTTGTAGACGATCCACATGTTGATCCCCCAGAACGCGAGGAAGCACAGCAGCTGGGAGATCGATATCCCGACTCCGGGAATGGGCGCCGTGTGGGCGAACGCCGGGAAGAAAATCCCGAGGATCTTGTGCATCGCGTCCCCGCCGATCCAGGCCTGGATTCCGAACCAGCCGCACGCGACGAGCGCCCTGAGCAGCGCCGGGATGTTCGCGCCAAGCGTCCCGAACGACGCCCGGCAAAGGACGGGGAAGGGAATTCCGTAGCGGGTGCCGGCATGGGCGTTTAGCAGGATCGGCACGAGGACGATAGCGTTGCCGAGGAATATGGTGAGGATCGCCTGCCACCAATTCATGCCTCCGCCCACGATCGACGAGGCGAGCATGTAGGTGGGGACGCACGCCGACATCGATATCCAGAGGGCGGCGTAGCTTCCCGCCCGCCACGTGCGGCGCTCCTGGGGCACCGGAGCCAGGTCCTGGTTCTCTAGTGACGTCGAGCTCATGTCATGCGGAGCCTATGAGCATTCCCGCGAAAAAGACCAGGAGTCCTCCCACGATGACCTGAAATGCGGCGGAGAGGAAAGGGGTGTCCATGTAGTGGTGCCGGATCCACGAGATGACGACCAGCTCCACCACCACGACAGCGACCGCCACGGAGAACGCCGTGTGGAAGTCCGGGATCATGAAGGGCAGCGTGTGGCCAAGGCCGCCCGCCGCCGTCATGAGGCCGCAGACGCTTCCCCTTATGAGGGGGTGGCCGCGGCCGCTCAGCGCCCCGTCGTCCGAGAGCGCCTCCGCGAAGCCCATGCTGATGCCGGCTCCGATGGAGGAGGCGAGGCCGACGAGGAACGCGTCCTTCGTGCTGTGGGTCGCGAAGGCCGCGGCGAAGAGCGGCGCCAGGGTTGAGACCGAGCCGTCCATGAGCCCCGCAAGTCCCGGCTGCACGACCTGCAGGACGAACATGCGGCGCTGGCTTTCATCTTCGGCACCACGCTCGCCCGAGGCCACCTGCTCGGCGTCGAGCTTGTCCGCGAGGATGGAATGCTCCGACTCGGAGAGGGCGAGGTCTCCGAAGAGTTTTCTTAGGTCTGCGTCGGCGGTGCGCGCGATGGAGGCCTCGTAAAAACGGCGGGACTGGAGCTCCATGACGCCGATTTGCCGCCGGGCCTGGGCCACTGAGACCGCCTTCATGAGCCACACCGGACGCTGCCTGACGAGGCCCTTCACATCCGTGCGGTGGATCTGGGGGATGTGGTTGCCGAACCTCGCGCGGTAGCCTTCGATCAGGAGCTGGCGATGGGTCGACTCCTCGCGCTGCATCCTGGAGAGGATTGCAGCCGTGGAGGGATAGCTGTCCCGGAATCTTTCAGCCAGGTCGCCGTAGATGTTTCCGTCCTCCTCCTCAAGCGAGACGGCCAAGGCCAGGATTTCGCGGTCCGAGAGTGAGGAGAAGGCTTTGGCCATGGCGCGACTGCGCCGTAAGATAGGTCTCGGTCCATCCGCGGGCCAGCGCAATCAACCGTGCGCCTAGTGAATGTGGGGCAATTACTTGCAGATTTCTCGACACCCCTTTCCCCAAACTGAGTCAATGTGGGTTCCCCGAAGTCAATTCGGCCTGTAACTTTATTGGCCCCCGGGGTGTTTACTAGGAATCCCACATCCCAAATGATCTATTCCAACCGCATTGTCTCGGCCGCCTTTCTTGCCGCCGTCGCCACATCCGTCGCCTCCGCCAAGATTGACCGCGAGGTCGAGAAGACCTTCGTCGTCCAGCCCGGCATGCACCTGAAGGTCTCGACCCTGGGCGGCAACGTCACGGTCCACTCCTCGGGCGACACCAAGGTGACGATCGTCGCAAAGGAGCACATCCACGCCGACAATGACGTCGAGGCCGACGACATGTTGAAGAAGCTGGAGCTTACGATGGAGCAGTCCGGCAACGACATCACGGCTTCCGCGAGCTACGAGCACAGCATCGGGATGCACTGGG
>DASRSJ010000373.1:0-3823 GCA_035656555.1 Opitutaceae bacterium | reverse complement strand
GCGGCCGTGCTGCGTGCTGGCCTTGCCGTAGGTGAGGATCACCGCGCGGACGCTCGGCACCTTGACGCCGCGCTTCGTGACGGCGCGCGCCAGGAGCGAGAGGTACACCGGCTCGCCCTCGAGGATCTCCGGCTGCGTCGCCTGAAGCTCGACCACGATCCGGTCCCACTCGGCCTCGGAGAACGCGAACGGGTCGCTCGAGAGGTTGAGATAGACCGTGCCGTCGAAGTAGCGGTGCGGGAAGGGATGGTCCTCGTACGGGCAGAGATTGCTAGAACAGCCGACCGGGGCCAGGACGCACTTGCGATGCGGCCTGTCCGCGAACTCGCGCAGGATCGGAGACGCCAGGTAGGCGCGGCGCGTCTGCGCCGCCCACCAGCCGTCCTCCATGATGACCGTCATCGGCGAAGAGGTCGTGCCGGAGGTGTTCTCGTACTCGAAGGTGCGATCGACGAGCCCGCGCTCGATCTCGCGGTAATCCTGGAAGAAGGACTGGTGGCCGCGCTCGACGATCTCCTTCTTGGAGAGGGTCGGTATCTCGCGGTAGCACGCCCACTGCAGCGGTTCCTGGTGCAGCGGGAAGCGGGCCGTGTAGACGGGGCTCCTGTCGTAGATCCTGCGGATCTCGCTCTCGAGCGGGGCGGGAAGCGTCCCGGTGGCTCCGGGGGTGCCGAGCGCCGATGGGCTGTTTGCGAATTCCGAGGGGTTCATACCGAGTGGCCGTGGATTGGGAGACGCTTACCTAAATCCATGGCAAGGTTTAGTCAAACGCCGCTAGCACCTTCGAAAAGCATCAGGGCGGCAACTGAAAGGGCATGGCTGATAACACCTTCGCGCGCCCATGCCAGGACCTGCTTCACGGGGGCCGTCGACACTTGGATCTCCTCATCGTCGTCCCAGTCGATCCCCGTCGTCGGAACCGCGCCCTCGACGAGGACGAAGTGGCACTTGTTGTCCTGGATCGCAGGGTTCGGGTTCACGCTCCCGAGATAGGTCACCTTGCCGCCGCCATACCCGGTTTCCTCGGCGAGCTCGCGGACGCCGGCGAAGACCGGGTCTTCGCCGTTCTCGATCACGCCGCCAGGCAGCTCGAGCGAGAACTCGTTCGCGCCGAAGCGGAACTGGCGCACGAGGACGATTTCCCCGGCGGGCGTGTGGGCCACGACATTCACCCAGTCGGGTGCGTGGGCCACGGTGAAGTCGCGCTCGGTCCCCCTTACGGGATGGCGGAATCGGACGCTCTTTAGGTCAAGTATCCGCGTCGAGACGAGCGTCCGCTCCCCCTCGCGCACCCACCGGGAAGGCTCCCCAGTGGCCACTTACTTCTTCTCGGGCAGCTTCAGCTTCTCGCCAACCTTGAGGTGGGTCCAGCTGACGCCAGGGTTGACCGACGTGAGGTCGGCCAGCGTGGTTCCGTTGGCGCGGGCGATCTTGGCGCCCGAATCACCGGATTTGACAATGTATTCGCCCGGTCCAGCGACCGCGGGCTCGCCTCCACCCTTGCCACCCTTGGCGGCGTGGGCGACGTGCGCCTCTTCCATGTGCTTGATCTTCTCGTCGATCGTCGCCAGCTCGGTCCCAAGCTGGTTGACGGCAGCCTGCGTCGAGCCCTGAAGGGACTGGATGTCGTGGGCAGCCTTGTCGCTCGCCGCGGCGGCAGAGGCAACCTGCGAAGCGATGTCATCGATCTTCGCAACCTTCTCGGCCTGAGCAGCTAACTCGCGGTTCACGGCAGAAAGTTTGAAAGCCGCGACGCCTCCCACAACGAGAGCGATCACGCCAATAATGACGCCGCCCATCGGGAGCAGGCTGTTATTTTCACGAGAAATGGTGTCCATGGATAGTAAGGTAAGAGGTCGAAGGAGAGTGGGAAATCCTAGACCACGCAAGCAGATTGCGCACCAACGATACACAACGGGTTATGTCATGGTTGACACCCCCTTTAAAGGGCTGTGCGGTGGGCCCTTGGCCCGGGGTGTAGCTTAGCCTGGTAGAGCGCCTGGTTTGGGACCAGGAGGTCGCAGGTTCGAATCCTGTCGCCCCGACCAATTATGAGGACCCGCCGTGGGCGGTCCTTTCAGGGCCCCCTGAAGGTGCCCATGAGCCGGGCGGCGTCTCCCTCCGGCACCCCCGCCTTCGCGGCGAACTCCGGCCAGCGAAGCGCTGCGGCCCAAACCTCCTCAATGATGTCCCTGGCTCCTGGCACGGCGAAGGTGTCGGCGAGCGCAAGGAAGTCCTCCCTGCCCGCGTTCGCAAACTTGCCGTTCACGCTCATCTGGTGCGCGGAGACCCACTCGCTCTCGGGCCTGTAGGCGTACGTGACGTCATAGGCCGGCGCGAGCTGCCAGTCCCCGCCCTCTTTCATCATGAACGCGAAGTTCTTCGTGTGGTCGTCGTGGTTCGACGCCACGAAGTTGAACGCCATGCGCCGGAAGGCCTCGGTGCGCGCGGCCTCGCCCAGGCCCATCGCCCGGATCGTCGAGAAGAGCTGCTCGTACGCGTGCGAGCGCGGCTCCATGTAGTCGAGGTGCTGCAGGGCGCAGAGCGACTGCACGTGGTGCTTCCTGTTCCCGTCGCGGTCGAAGCGCCTCGTCATGAAGTGCGCCCTGCCGTTCTCCTCGAGGAGCCTGCATTGGCTCATGCGGATTCCAGCCGCCGTCGCCATCAGGTAATAGCCGTATTCGATTCTTCCATACCCAGCAGGCGTGCCAAGGTCGGCGCCCGCGTGACCCACGCCGTCGAACTTGAGCAGCCAGTGCTCGAAGCCCTCCGGCACGTCGAACTGCCCGCTCCTGACCTCCGAGGTCGCGGGGTTCCAGGCGATGACGGCCTTCGGCCTTGCGCCGCCCGCGGACGTGCCGACCTTGATGATCTCCTGCAGGCTCTCCGTGGCCTCCGAGGGCGAGCCGATCTGTCCCGTGACCACCTGCCGCGCCTCCTCGACCAGGGCCGACATGTCGAGCATCCCGGCCAGGTCCTTCCTGCTGCCGATCGCGGGGTGAAACTCAAGGGCGCCCATGCCGCGCTTGGCCATGTACGCCAGCCTGTCGATCGCGGTGACCTGGCCCGCCGTGAGGCCCTTCCTCGCGAGGTACGCGTCGATCAGCCGGTTGCCGAACGCATCCGGCAGCGCGTCCGCGACAAGGCCGGGCAGGCCCTTGAAGCCGCGCCCGATCTGCGGGAAGGACCACACGACGCGCCGGGTGGCCGCCGTCCTGGTTGGCATCTGGAGCGGCGCCAGCTCGATGCCCTGGCGTGACCAGGCGGGGAAGTACTCGAAGATGTACGCGCCGGCCCTGTCCGGATCGATGCCGACGACGCCGACTGGGTGCCCCCAGGCACGCATCTCAACCGTGGTCTTCGTGTTCATCAGCCTGACTTCCGGAATCGCTGCGGCTCATGGGCGCCGCGATGCATCTCTATCGGGCTCACGGAGGGACGGTACGTGAGCGTCTCCAGAATGTCGTCGAGGCCCAGCGCCCCAAACACCCGAACGAACGTCGCCAGCGTCGATCGGCCCGAGCGTTCCAAGTCCCCTACGGCCTGCAGGCTCACGTTGGCCTTGGTCGAAAGGTCCTTTTGCGTCAGCCCCTGATAGATCCGCTCCTGACGAACCCGCAGGGCGATTGCTCTTTGCTGCTCCTCAGGGGACTTTTTATTTGAATCAGGCGTCATGATAATATGGTTATAAAGCCACTTTATCGTCAGTTTGTCAAAAAATGAAGCTAAAATACGATTTTATCGTATATATAATAAAATATTTAAAAGGCTACTTTACTTGAAATATTATGCGTATTATAGCCAAAAAGCCCTATTATATAAT
>DASRSJ010000372.1:0-33686 GCA_035656555.1 Opitutaceae bacterium | reverse complement strand
CGTTGGCACTAGCGCATTTGGAAGCATTCCCTGTCCAATTGGGCCAATGGTTAGTTAAATCGACAAGCCGCAGCAAGCATGCTCGTTGAAAAATGGTGGGCCCACTCGGACTTGAACCGAGAACCAAAGGATTATGAGTCCTCTGCTCTAACCATTGAGCTATAGGCCCGTCTCAACCGGCAGGCTCAGGCCCTCCCAGTTCGCAGGGGTATTAGTCCCTCCGCTTATCCGGGGAAAGGCGATATTTTTTGGATTTCATTCCATGGCAGGGATGAAATTATTGCCGGGACTTGAGAGGTTCAGGCGGCGACGGCCTCGGCGACCTGCTGGAGGGCCACGAGGTCGGGCTTGCCGGACCCCAGGAGAGGGAAGGGCACGCAGACGCGGATTTGCCTCGGTATGCTCAGATCGGACAGGCCTTTGGCCCTGACCGCTTCGCGCACCGCCTCTGCCGTGAGGGCCTTGTCCGAGGTCACTATGACTAGCTCCTCACCTTTCGTTGGGTGGGGGCGGCTGACAACCGCGGCCATGCCGGTGCACGCGCTGGAGATCGCCTCCTCAACCGAGGAGAGTGACACCATCTCGCCCGCGATCTTTGCGAAACGCTTCGCGCGGCCGAGGATACTGACGAATCCTTGCTCGTCCACGGCGACGATGTCGCCGGTGTCGTACCATTCCCCCGATTCCGCGAGGACCCCGGGGTTCTCGGGGAGATAGTAGCCCATCATCCGGTTCGGGCCGCTGAAGTGAAGCCGGCCCCCCTCGGTGCCGGGGACGGGATCAAGCTTGTAGCGGACGCCCGGCAGGAAGCAGCCGACCGTGCCCGGCTTGAAGGCCAGGGGGGTGTTGATGGCGAGCGCGGGGGAAGCTTCCGTCGTGCCATAGCCCTCGAACACCCTGATGCCGAAGCGCTCGTTCCAAAGCTTCTGGGTCGCGGGTTGAAGCTTCTCGGCCCCTGCGAACACGTAGCGCAGCGAGTAGAAGTCGTAGGCGTTGGCCTTGCGCGCGTAGCCGTTTAGGAAGGAGTTCGTGGCGAAGAAGATCGTCGCGTTCGTGCTGTAGATGAACTCCGGAATGATGCCGTAGTGCAGCGGGGTGGGGTATAGCACCGTGCGGACGCCAGAGAGGAGGGGCGTGAGCATGCCGCCCGTGAAGCCGAAGGCGTGAAAAAGCGGCAGCGCGTTGAAGACGCAGTCGTTGTGCGAGAAGTCGATCGTGGCCCGCAGCTGCGCGACGTTGGCCAGCAGGTTGGCGTGGGACAAAACGACCGCCTTGGGAAGCCCCGATGAGCCGGAGGTGAAGAAGATCGAGCTTCGCGGATCCCTTCCAAGCTTGATCCAGCGCTTCTCGTGCGAGGTGTAGGAGCCCGACGGATTGAGGCCCATCCATGCGGCCCTCAGCTTCCAGCCGAAGCCGGGCTTCAGGTCCTCAAGATAAATGAGGCCCACGCCGGACTCGGCCAGTATCCTGGCCTTCTCCTCGAGGCGGCCGGCCGTGATGAAGGCCCGCGAGGTCACGACGGAGCGGATCCCCGTCGTCTTGACCGTCGAGGCAAACGCCGCGCTGCCCATCGAGAAGTTGAGCCACGCCGGAACGCGGTGCGCGAACTGCAGGCCCCAGAAGGCAAGGGCGCCCCCGATGCTGGTCGGCATCATGATGCCGACCGGCTCGCCGGGCTTTGTCAGGGCCGCAAGACGGGTTCCGAGATAGGCGGAGCGCCCGAGGATCTGGCCGTAGCTGAGGCTCTGGCCGGTGTGGTCCATCCACGTAGGCTTCGCGCCGCGATGCTTTCCCGCGGCCGCGAGCAGTTCGCGGTACATCGAGTGGGCGGGGGTCAGGGCGGCGCACGCGTTCTCGGCCAAAATGCGGGAGACGAAGGGTGAGCGCGCCTTGCGCCCGAGCCCCTCTGGCATGGTCTGCGCCGCGCCCACCGTGAGCGTGATCTTGGGAAACCAGTAGCGCCTGTATTTCGTGCCGAGGCGGGTGAACGGCGAGAGCTGGGCTCCGTCGATGTGGACCGGGATCACCTGGGCCCCGGCCCTCTGGGCGATGAAGCCCGCGCCGTCGTAGACCTTCATGAGTCCGCCGGTCGTCGTGAGCCGGCCCTCGGGGAAGATCGCGACGAGACCGCCTTTCTCAACGATGCCGCAGAGGGTCTTGAGACTGATGGGGCGCGTGGGGTCCAGGGCATACGCCGTGGTCCACGTGAGGAAGGGCTTCACCCAGGGGATTTCGGCGATGCGGCTGTCCACCGCAAAGATCGGGGGCTCCGGCAGGAAGGCCGCGAGGAGCGCGGCGTCGAGCCAGGACGTGTGGTTGGCGATGACGAGCCTGGGCCCCGAGGCCGGCAGGTTCTCGATGCCGCGCACCTCGACCCGGAACACGACCTTCAGCGTGAGGCGCACGATCGTGTGCAGAACGGACTCCGGCAGGAGCCAGATCATGTAGAAGGAGGCCGCGAGGTTGCAGACCGCGAGTACGAAGAGGAGCGCGGCGGGGCGCGGGTCGATGGCCGCCACGATGATGGCGCCGATTGCGCCGCCGACCATGAAGACCGCGTTCATGATGTTGTTGGCGGAGATCACGCGGCCGCGCTGGTCGACCGGGCTCTTGTGCTGCATGATGGCGTACAGCGGCACCGAGTAGACGCCGCCTGCGACGCCGATGCCGGCCGTGACGATCGTCAGGTAGAGTCCCATGTGGGGGCCGCCGACCCGGTCCGCCACGATCCACATGAAGAGGAAGGCGCTCATCGCGAGGCCCGCCAGGGGAACGTAGGTCGCGCTGATGCGCCCGCGGTTCAGGAAGAGGCCCATGAAGGAGCCGACGCCTACGCCGATGGCGAAGAAGAGCAGGAAGTGGGTGACGCCGGTCGCGTCCTGGTGGAGGTTCTCCTTCACGTAGTTCGGCAGGAAGGAGAGGAGGACCGCGCCGAGGCACCAGAACCACGAGATGCCAAGGACGCTCCTCCAGAGGGTCGGAACGCGGCGGATCGAGCCCAGGGCGTCCGCCGCGCAGAGGCGCAGGGAGCGGGGACTCCAAGGCGAGATGGTCCGTCTCGCCGAGGCGGGCGCCTTAGGGAGGAAATAGGTGGAGATGCAGCCGATGACGCCGAGGACAACGAGCAGGAGCCCAACCTCGTTGCGACCCGGGCCGCCCATGGCGGCCCTGGCGCCCACCAGGGTGCCCGTTACGATGGCGATGAACGATCCCGCCTCGAACCAGGCGTTGCCGCTCACGAGTTCGTCGGTGCTCAGGTACACCGGAAGCAGACCGTACTTAAGGGGTCCGAACATGGCCGAGATGAAGCCGAGAGCCACGATGATGGCCCACATCCCGTAGAAGCTGTTCTCGTACAGCGCCAGCGCTGCAGCGAGCATGACGAAGGCCTCGAATGTCTTGAGCGCCCGCACGAGCGTGTGGCGCGGCCAGATGTCCGAAACGTACCCCGCCCAGCCTGAGACGAGGACGAAGGGCAGGATGAAGAGACCGGCGATCAGCTGCACCGCATAGGCGGGGTTCCAGCCGTGCTGGACCGCGAGCCCGAAGGTCGTCAGCAGGACGAACGCGTTCTTGAACACGTTGTCGCAGAACGCGCCGATGAACTGCGTGACGAAGAGGGGCAGGAAGCGCTTGGAGAGGAGCATATTCATGAGTGGGGATTTGCTTGGCTGAGATCGGGGAGGTGCCTGCGGACCTGCTTGAGGGCGTACTCGGCGCCCGCGATCAGGCCCGGCTCGATCTGTATCTGCCCGATGACGCGGTCCATCTCGCGCTCGGCGAGGACGCGCTTCTCCGCCCCGAGCGGGCTCAGGGACACGCGCCACGTCCGCGCGTCGGAGCGCTTGCGCTGGATGAGTCCCTTCCTTTGGAGCTGGCGCACCTGGAAAGTGATGCTCGAGGCGGCAACGATGATGCGGTCGCTGATCTCGCGCTGCGAAAGTGGGCCGTCCTTGAGCACGTTGAGGATGTTGAAGGTCATCGGCGTCAGTCCGAAGGGCTTCAGGATCCGCACGCCTGCGGACTCGATCGTTCCGGCCGCGGCCAGGATCTCGTAGATGAGCGACTTCATGAGAGGTTTTGGGAGACGACGCGCAGCAGGGGGCTCTCGAGCTCGCTCGCGGGCGTTATGGTCGTGCGCTGCCAGGGGATCCTTCCAATGAACCACATTTTCCAGAACCAGATCGGCGCATCCGGGTTTCGGTGCAGCAGGTGTTCGAAGGTCTCAACCTCGCCGATAGACTGCTGCGTGCACACGAAGACCTCGTCGTGGACGAACTTTGAGCAGAACGTGTTGCTTGAGCCGAGATCGAAGCCGAGCGAGTAGGGTTTTCCCAGCTGCGAGTCGGCGAAGATCAGCATGGCTCGCTTCTGATCCTCGGTCGGCGGGGTCCGCAGACGGCGGATAGAGAACATCTGCCCGCTGGAGTGATCGATGAACTTGCGCAGCGGAGTCTTGCGGACGAAGGGGATGCCACTCTCGGCCACTATCCAGTCGCCGTCGCGGTAGTCGACTATGATCCCCACATGCGAAGTCCAGCTCAGGGTGGTCGCCGCAACATTCGCGAAGATCGGGCCGCCGATGCGCGTGAAAACGATGTCGCCAACCGCGGGCTCGCTGTCGACGACCGCCTTGTAGGACTTGTCGTCCAAGTGCGCCTGGATGTCCGGCGCGCTCGCCGAAAGAAATAGCATGCATCCGGTGAGAAAGGTGGCTCGTAGGTTCATATAGACAGTTAGATAATGAATTGTTTCATATGCAATTATTGAGTACATTCGTTTTGCATGTGCCTGAATTATAATGAATAAAGGCCTATTTTAGGCGAATTGCGCATGGCCTATTCATCCGCTAGGAAATTTAGAGTCGAGTCGGGCCGCCGGACAAATAAGCTCCGGCTACCCCGCTTTACCCCATGTATATAGTATCCAGCTACCCCGTAGCCTTGGCCTTCTGCGTTGTAACCATGCTTTGCTGGGGCTCCTGGGCCAACACCCAGAAGCTAGCCTCCAAGGCCTGGCGATTCCAGTTGTTCTACTGGGACTACGCGATTGGCGTCCTGCTCTTCTCGCTCATCCTTGCGGTGACTCTGGGCAGCTCAGGCACCGCGGGCCGCCCGTTCCTCGCCGACCTGCGACAGGCCGACAATCACTGGCTCATGTCCGCGTTCGAGGGCGGCGTGATCTTCAACCTCTCCAACATCCTCCTCGTTGCCGCGATCGACATCGCGGGAATGGCGGTGGCTTTCCCGATAGGGGTGGGCCTAGCCCTCGTGATCGGCGTCGTCAGCACCTACGCGGTGCACCCGGAGGGGAACCCGATGATGCTCACGCTCGGCGTCTGCGCCGTCGCGGTAGCGATCCTGCTGGACGCCCTGGCCTACAAGAAGCTCGCCGGCGGCAGCCTGAAGACCTCCGGCAAAGGGATCCTGCTCTCGGTCGTCGCGGGGGCCTTGATGGGCTTCTTCTATAGCTACGTCGCCAAGTCGATGGGCCAGATCACGACGGTCGCCGGCGTGACAACCCTCGAGACCGGCAAGCTGAGCCCGTACACGGCGCTCGTCCTTTTCTCCTCGGGCGTCCTCATCTCGAACTTCCTCTGGAACTCGATCATCATGGTGAAGCCCTTCAGCGGCGAGCCGGTGCCGTTCTCGGATTATTTCACGAAGGGCAACCTGCGCCTGCACTTGGTCGGAATCCTCGGCGGCGCGATCTGGAACCTCGGCATGTCCTTCAGCATCCTCGCCAGCAGCGCCGCAAGCCCCGCCCTGTCCTACGGTCTCGGCCAGGGCGCCACGATGGTCGGCGCCCTCTGGGGCGTCTTCGTGTGGAAGGAATTCAAGGACGCGCCCGCCGGCACGGGGCGACTCCTGACGGCCATGTTCATCTTCTACCTCGCCGGCCTCGGGACCCTGGTTGCGGCGCGATTCTAACATGAAGAAGAGCCGCATCCTCGTCGTTGGGAGCTCGAACACGGACATGATCGTGCAGCTGAAGAGGCTGCCCGGCCCGGGGGAGACTGTGATCAACGGGATTTTCTCGACGGCCCCGGGAGGCAAGGGCGCTAACCAGGCGGTCGGCGCCGCGAGGGCCGGCGGCAGCGTCACCTTCATCGCGCGGGTCGGCTCCGACGACTTTGGGGCCTCCGCGCTGGCGAACCTAGCGCGGGACGGGATCGATGTCTCGAATGTCGTCCGGGACCCGAAGGCGCCGTCGGGCGTCGCCTTCATCTTTGTCGCCTCGGGCGGCGAGAACAGCATCGCCGTCGCGTCGGGGGCCAACGACCAGCTCTCGGTGGCCGACGTGAAGCGCTCCTCGGCCGTCTTCCGCAAGTCTGGCATCATGCTGGTGCAGCTTGAGACGCCGCTGGCGACCGTGGCCGCGGCCGTCGGCCTTGCCGCCAAGTCCGGCGCGACCGTGATCCTCAATCCCGCGCCGGCCCGCGCTCTTCCGGCCAGCCTCCTGCGCAAGGTCTCCATCCTGACTCCCAACGAGCATGAAGCCGAGCTCCTGACCGGCATCAAGGTGACGGACGGCCCGTCGGCGGCGAAGGCCGCCGAGGCGCTGCTCGGGATGGGCGTCGGCACCGTCATCATGACGCTCGGAAAGCGGGGCGCCTACATCGCCACCGGGGGCCTGCGCGAATGGATGCAGGGCTTCAAGGTTAAGGCCGTGGACACGACCGCGGCAGGGGACATTTTCAACGGGGCCTTGGCTGTCGCCTTGGGCGAGGGCCTAGTCCTCTCTGATGCGGTTCGATTTGCCCAGGCTGCAGCCGCCATCTCGGTGACGAGCGCGGGGGCGCAGCCCTCCGCTCCTACGCGAGCCGAGATCGAGCGGATGCTTCGCCGGAAAGCCTGAGGCCAATTGGGCTGGTTGCAGGGAACCGGAACGGGCAGGACCGCCGTCTCGATATTTTCATGATTGTTATATTGTTTCGTGCAAACCAACGGGTTGTGGATTTCTAGAACCGAGTGGCATGCCTGATGCAAATGTCATCGGCGACCCCAACCGAACCCGCGATGAAGACCCCCATTTCCCTCATTTGGATCTGCGTTCTTCTCAGCAATCCCCTCATGCGCGGACAGGATTCAAACCCGCGCAAGTCGGAAGCCTCGGCGGCCCCTGCCACGAAGATGGAGGCCTATAACGTCGACGAGACCGTCTCGCCGAAGACCCACACGCTCTTCATGGGCGCGGACATCGACCTGAACCTGGACCGCGACCTCTACCGCGTCCATGACGTCGTGGGTTCGAACTGGGTGGTGCAGATTTCCGGCCGAGACCATGTGGTCTCGTCGAAGTCAGCCCCGGAGCACCTGAAGATCACGCCGAGCCTCAAGCTCACCGAGGCATCGGTGACAATCGTGGGGTTCGTGAAGGCCCAGGCCTATTCCTTCGAGAACGATCCGAGCGTGCGCCTGACGCGGAGCCTGAGCCACTCCGCGGCCATGTCGAGCGACCTGCAGTCCGTCGGCAACGACGCGCAGGCGCGGGCGGACACCACCGGCAATCACGCGCTCGGGGGCGCCTCCTGGTTCGCGGCCTCCGACGATCAGTTCTCGGCAAACGCGCTCCTCACGTCGGCGGAGTTCGTGTACGCGGGCGGACGTACGTCCACATCCACGTCGGGAACCCTGCTCCTGCCCGACGTCACCTCGGCAATGCTCCTGCAGCACCCCGCCAGCTACATGTTCAACAACCCAATCGTGGACCTGAACCGCGGCCTTGCCGACCAGTCCGCCCGTGCGGCCGCCGTGCAGACCGAAAACGGGGACGAGGCCACGGGAAAGATCGTCACCGAGGGGCTAGACGCGATGGACATACAGTTCGGCATCCGCTCGGCGAAGCCGCTGCACAATCCCTATGTCGTCACGATGACGCGGTTCCATGCGCCGGGCGCCAAGCCGGGGCTCGTGCAGAACATGGTCTACGCGAAGTCCCTCAACCCGATCGACCAGCACATCCTGCGCGTCCACTTGGTGGAGGAGGGGTTTCCCTACGGCTTTGAGGTCGTCGATTTCCAGCTCCACATCTACGACCGGGGTGTCGAGCTCGCGACCAACATATCGGCCGACCGCGTGGAGCTGACGCACGACGAGGCCTTTGAATACGTGAAGATGGAATACCTGGGCGTCCACGCGAAGGACACATTGGCGCCTTCCGTCGCGATGGGGAAGTTGCCGCCCGAGCTCCGTGCCAAGGTCGAGGGCGGCAAGTACGCGCAGACCTACTATGTGAAGGTCTCGCGGGACGGGTTCGCCGATGGCGCCTACAGCGATCCGGCCTGCAAGCAGGAAGTCGGGGATATCTTCCTCGACTCGGTCATCAAGGCGCTCCGTTTCAAGCCCGCCGTCGACCACGGCAAGGCGGTCGATGGCATCGCGCTGGTGAATCTGGCCAAGCTCAGCGTCTGAGGGGAATTTTGGGTGCCCCGGGCTGGGAGATGTCCGCAAAACGGCTTCAGAAGTATATCGCCGTGTTTGGTGAATACACCCAATCTCACCTGAAGGTTCACAAACAGTGTGATTGCCATGAACTGTAACCCATTGGACGGATTTATCTTATGAAGATATCGAGGTCCGTGGCATGGTTCGGGCAATCAGGGTGATCCAATATCATGCCCTCGGCCTCCATCCACCAAGGCAACGAACCTGTGCTGAACCGTGGATGTGAGATTCTTCTCCTTGAGGATGATGGTCCGCTGAGGAAGAGGTTGGCGGCATTCCTGCGCCAGCAGGGTGCGGAGGTCACCGAGGCTGCGTCCCTTGAGGATGCGCGCCGGCAGCTTGGGCACATGCGCTTCGAGTTCGCGCTCCTCGACATGCATCTGCCGGACGGCGAGTCGCTGGCGCTCCTGAGGGACGATGCGTTCTCGGAGAACACCGGCGTCGTCGTCATGACCGCGTTCGGCGGGGTGAAGCAGGCGGTGGACGCCATGCGCCTCGGGGCAGGGGACTACCTTTCAAAGCCGTTCGAGCCCGAGGAAATGATCCTGGCCTTCGCGCGGTGCCGCAGCCAGCGGGGCGCCACGCGCCGCGCCGAGCACAGGAGCGCTGAGGCGGCCATGGAGGCCGACCACATCTTCTTTGGCCGAAGCCTTGGCGCGGTGAAGACGCAGCTGGAGTCGATCATCACAATGGAGAAGCGCCTCCTGAGGAGGATACCCCCGGTGCTGATCGAGGGCGAGACGGGCACCGGCAAGAGTGTCCTGGCGCGCTGGCTGCACCGCCACGGGCCGCGGGCTTCGATGCCCTTCGTCAGCATCAACTGCGCGGCGCTCCCGGACAGCCTGGCGGAGGCCGAGCTCTTCGGCCACGAGCGCGGGGCCTTCACCGACGCGAAGCGCGCGAGGATAGGCCTCTTCGAGGCGGCGGACGGGGGCACGCTGTTCCTGGACGAGGTAGGCTCCCTCTCGGCGTCGACGCAGACGAAGCTCCTGACGGCGGTGGAGGACGGCGTTATCCGCCGCCTCGGCTCCACGCGGGAGACGGCGCTCGACGTGCGTCTCATCACGGCGAGCAACCTGCCGCTCCTTGGCCTCGTGCAGAAGGGCGTCTTCCGGGAGGACCTTTACCACCGGCTGAACCTGATCTCGATCCACCTATCGCCGCTGCGCGACCGGGGCGACGACATCATCATGCTGGCCCGCCACCTCCTCTCGCGAATCGGCGTGCGCCACAGGCTGAAGGGCCTGGCCATCACGCCGGACGGCGAGTCGCGCCTCCTGTCACGCCCGTGGCGCGGGAACATCCGCGAGCTCGACCACGAGATCGAGCGCGCCGTGATCTTCAGCGGGCAGACCCTGCTGGATTTTGCCGAGCTCGGCGGCGATCTCACCGTCCCGCGCGTCGAGTGGCGCAACCCGACCTGGCGCCTGCCGGACTCCGGCTTCTCGCTCGACGCAACGATCGGCGAGCTGATCTGCGAGGCGCTCAGGGTGACCGACAACAACGTCTCCGCGGCCGCGAGGCGCCTCGGCGTCACGCGCGACTACGTCCGCTACCGCCTGGCCTCGAGCAAGACGGCGGCCAAGGCGTCATGAGACGCGCGCTCCTGCTCATCCTCGTCCTTGCCGCGGCCCGTGCCGGGGCGGAGGAATACACGGCCGTGGCGTCTAGGACCAGCAACGACTACGAGCGCGCCCAGACCGTGGACAAGCGCTTCAGGCAGGAGACCTACGCACTGGGCATCGGGGGCGACTACAGCGGAACCGAGAAGGACCCGGCGTCGGAAAGCGTGAAGTTCGCCGACGTGGTGCGTGCGATCGCCGCTCCCCTCGCGGCGCAGGACTACATTTCCACCAAGGACCCGAACAAGACCCAGCTCCTCATCATGGTGTATTGGGGCATAACGACGGGCACCGGGACGCCGGCTGCCGCCACCTACCACGCCGACATCGTCCCCGGAGAGAACAAGGCGTCGAGCTACCCCGACAACGTGGCGCTCGACAACGGACGGCCTCCGAATCCCCGCGGGCTCGCGATCGACCAGATGCCGACCGACAGCGGCGAGGTGTTCAACCGCGGGGTCTCCGATTCCAGAAACGCCTCGATCCTCGGCTACGACTCGGGCCTCGTCGTCCCCGACAGCGCCGGCATCACTCCACTGCACCTGAGGAGGGACGACCTTTTGGACGAAGTGCGCCACAACCGGTACTTCGTCGTCCTCATGGCTTATGACTTCCAGAGGCTCTGGAAGCAGAGGCAGCACAAGCTCGTATGGGAGACGCGGTTCAGCGTGCGCCAGCAGGACACCGACTTCGGGAAAATTCTGCCATCGATGGCCAGGTATGCCTCCCAGTATTTCGGCAAGGACACGTTCGGCCTGCTCAGGAGGCCGCTTCCCGAGGGCGATGTCGAGGTGGGCATCCCCAAGGCCGTGGCCAGCCTGCCGGACGCGGCTGCCCTGCCGGCGGAGACGGCGCTGCTGGGAGCCCCGTCGGCGGCCGAGGCCCAGGCGCAGAAGTGGACCACATCAACGGTGCCTCCCGAGCTCGCGCAGCGGATCGAGGAGTACAAGCGCGACAGGGCCGCGCTCATGCAGGATCTCTCCTCAAGGCTCGCGGCGAAGACCTGGCGCGACGACTCCCACCACACGCTCGACGCCTTCAACGCGGAGAACTCCGGCCGCATCGCGATGCTCAGCCGCACGGCCCAGGGCATACGCGCGGACCTGGCGCAGATCGCCGCGCCCCCCGCCGGCCAAGTCCTGGGCGACCAGCCCGTCAACGCACTCGTGCGGCAGTTCAATTCCGAGATTCGAGACATCGACGTGACGGAGCCCATCCTCACGCACCCGTGAACCGCCCTGCGCAGACCCCAGCCAAGTGAAACCCCGCAACAGCCGCCCCGCATTGCTGGCTGTGCTGACGGCGGGGTTGCTCGTCTCGGTCTTCGCGGCGGTCGTTCTCCGGTTCCGCTCGGCGCTCAGGGATGAGATTCACCAGAGCATCGTGGACCGCGACGCCGCGGTCCTCCAGCCGGTGGCCCAGAGGCAGCTGGCCGAGCGTTCCGCGCTTCCCACGAGCACGACAGACCTCCTGGCCGCCGTCCTGGAGAGCGCGCAGCAGGAGGATATGATCGCGGTGGCGGTCTTCGACGCGCAGGGCCACACGCTTCGGTTCGCGCCGAGCTCCATGCTTTTCGCGGAGCTTCCCCTCGAGGACTACCTGCGTCTCCTGAAGGGGGTACCTATCAGCCGGTATTACCCCGACTTCCCGCTTTCCCAATATTTTGCGGGCGTGAAGGCCTCGCCTGGAAACCCGGCGCCGGTCCTTGAGGTCCTCTTGCCGCTCCACGGCCGCGACCCGGCGTCCGTCGTCGGCTTCGCGCAGTACTACATCGACGCCCGCCCGCTGGCCCTTGAGCTCGCCACCATCGACCGGAGGATAGCGAGACAGACGGCGGCCACGCTCGTCATCGGTGCTTCGCTCATCGCGCTTGTCGTCTTGGGCGCCTTCGTGAGCCTGCGCGCGGCCCAGCGGCTGATCACGGAGCGCAACGAGCGCCTTGTGCGCGCGAACGCCGAACTCACCCTTTCGGCCAAGGCTTCCGCGCTGGGCCAGATCACCTCGCACCTCGTCCACGGCCTCCAGGGTTCCGTAGCCAGCCTGCGAGGCGTCGTGGCGAGCCGCGATCCCTCGGCGGCGGCCGGGTCGGACTGGCAGAACGTGGCCGACTACACCGAGCGCATGCAGTCCATCATCCAGGAAACGGTGGCCCTCCTGGGGGACGCGGGGAACAAGACTTCCTATGAGCTCACGTCCTCAGAGATCTCGGCGGCGATCCAGAAGCGCAGCGAAGCGGCCGCCGCCGAGAAGGGCGTGAGGTTCCTGGTGAGCGGCGGATTTGACCAGAATCTCGACAGCCACCGGGGCGGTCTTCTCTGCCTGATCGTTGGAAACCTCGCCCAGAACGCCATCGCCGCCACGGCGGCGGGCAATAGCGTCTCGGTCACCTTCCTCAGGACGAGCGAAAGCCTGCGTGTCGCGGTGTCGGACGAGGGCCATGGGATCCCCGAGGAGCTTCGCCCGCATCTCTTCGAGCCCGGGCACTCCGGGCGAACGGGCGGGTCCGGCCTCGGCCTCGCGATCAGCCAGCTCCTGGCGAGGCAGATTGGCGCAGCGCTCGCCCTGTCGGCCACGGGACCAAAGGGGACGACCTTCCACCTGACGATGCCCCTCTCCGCAGCCTGAGACCTTGCCCCGGGGAAAGGCTTCCAGGGTTGGGCCGTCGTCAGCGTTTCACGGGCTCAGGCCTCAGGGGTCCAGCCCGCCTCGTACTCGCGCTGCCAGAGCTTCATCGCCTCGTCGTCGCCGACGATGTGACCGTCCGCCGGATTGCAGTTGAGCGTCCTTCCGACCCTCTGGGAGATGTTGCCCAGATGGAGCATGGTCACGCTCTTGTGACCCTCGGAGATGGGTGAGTTGAGCGCGACGCCGGTGCGGATCGCGTCGATGAAGTTGCGCACGTGCATGCGGTCAAGGCGAACACCGTTGGCGCTGCCCGTGTTCGTCCCCTCGGCCTCGGCCGGCTCGACCATCGCCTTCACCTTGCGCTTCTTGTTGTCGAAGACGGTGTAGTTGTTGTTCTCCAGGAGCGCGGCGCCCTCGGTGCCGTAGATCATAGCGCCGCGGGAGAGACCCTCGGTCGGGTATCCGTTGCAGCTGCGTCCCTCCCAGCTCATGGACTTCTCACCGGCGAACTCCCATCCGATCACCTGCGTGTCGGGGGTCTGCCAGTCGTCCTTGAACTGGAAGCGGCCGCCGCTCGAGGTGACCTTGGTCGCAAAGTCTACGTCGAGGGCCCAGCGGCAGACATCGACCTCGTGGGTGCCGTTGTTGAGGGCCTCGCCGGTGCCGTAGTGCCAGAACCAGTGCCAGTTGTAGGGGATCAGGTTGCTCTTGTAGGGGCGCCTGGGGGCCGGCCCCTGCCAGAGCTCGTAATCAAGCGAGTCCGGCACCGGCACGACGGAGCCGACGCCGATGCTCGCGCGGTTGTTCTCGTACCACGCCTTGGCGTAGTAGGCCTTGCCGATCACGCCCTCGCGGATCTCCTTGATCGCCGTCTGCATAGTCGGGAAGGAGCGTCTCTGGTTGCCCATCTGCACGAGGCGGCCGTAGCGGGCGATCGCCTTCTGGAGGATCTCCCCCTCGTGGGGATTCTGGCTGCAGGGCTTCTCGACGTACACGTGCTTGCCGGCCGCCATGGCCATGATCGCCATCGGCGTGTGCCAGTGGTCAGGCGTCGCGATCGTGACGGCGTCGACGCTCTTGTCCTCGAGCATCTTCCTGAAGTCCTTCATGGCCTTCGGATGTGACTCGGGCATCTTCTCGGCGACCTTCTTCATTCCCTTGGCGAGGGCCTTGTCCTCGACATCGCAGACGTACGCGATCTCGACGCCGTCTATGCCGGAGAGGCAGTTGATGTGGTCCAGGCCGCGGTTGTTCGTGCCGATCACGGCGATCCGAACCTTGTTGCCAGCGTTCGCGTCGGGCGTGGCGCCAAGCCACGCGGGCACGGCGGCCAGGGCGACGCCGGCTGCGGCGCCCTTCTTTATGAAATCGCGGCGGTCAGTGAGGTTGCTCATGGGATGTGGACTTGGGGATTGGGGTTGGAACGGATTCAGGCCACGGGAAAGCGCGGGGCAAGGGAGTCGAGCACCCCGCGCATGTAGCCGAAGGACTGGGCGATCCCGGGGACCGGGTCGGGCGAGTCGACCTCGTACTCGAGGCCGACCTGCCCCTTGAAGTTGATCTTCAGAAGCGCAGCCATGATCCCGCGGATGTCCAGGCGGCCCTTTCCGACAACGACGGGCTGGTCCTTCTTCGCACCCGCGGGAGCGGTCGTGTCCTTGATGTGGACGTCGAAGACGCGGGAGGCGCACTTGGCTATGGCCTCCGCCGGGTCGACTCCGGCGCGGGCGGAGTGGCCGACGTCGATGCACAGGCCCATGCGAACATCATAGGGCTCCACGGCCTTCCAGACGTCATACGGCGAGGGAAATATCGAGTCTTCGGGGCCGTGGTTGTGGAAGGCGAGGCGCATGTCGTACTCCTTCACGAAGCGCTCGGTGAGAAGCAGGGTCTCGCGGTCCGGGGGCGTCGCATAGGACGCGGTCATCATCGAGAGCTTGGCCGCCTTGCCGCACTCGAAGGCCTTTCGCATGTCTGCCTCGCTCTTCTTCAGCGTGACGACGCCGGTGCTCCGGATGGCGAGGCCGGCCGCGTAGAACTTGTTGGCCATCTCGGCGCAGGTCTCGGGCGAAGAGAGCTGGATCGGGACATGCACGCGGAAGACGGAAACTGAGTCGATCTGCAGCTCGGCGAGTGCCTTCACCGCGGAGTCGACGTCCATCTTGCGCAGGGAATAGGTCGCAAGCCCGAGGGTAAGCCGGCCTGCGGGGAGCGCCGCGGCCGCGGGAGCCTCGCCAACGGCGAGGGCCCTGCTCGGTCCCAGGAGGGGAAGGAGGACGCCCGCGAATGCGGCGGTCCGGATTGCATCGCGCCGGGTCAGTGTTCGTTCGTCCATGGGGCTTGGAGTCTGCTGTGCGCCGCGTCCGGCCTGCATCGGCCGGGAGGGGTGGGGAATATCGCGGCAATGCCACGCTGCACGGGGCGCAGCGGGTTGTCGAGTATGGGAAGCGCTTTCCTGCCCGCGAAAAGGCCTAATGGAGCGCAGCAGGGCGCCGAATCAAAATCCTTCATGCTTGCCGCCGCGCCCCGCCGGCGGAACGCTCGCCGCAGATGTCCCGTAGGCTGGCCTCGATCTCCCTGCTCTGCGCCTGGCTCTGCGCCAGCGGCGCGATGCTGGACGTGGCCCAGGCCTTCGCATGGGGCAGGATGTTCGCGGGCTATACCAAAACTGAGTCGGTGGTTTCGGCCGCAAGGGACACGTTCGATGCGTCCAGGCCCTGCAGCCTCTGCCTTGCCGTCAAGGCGGCGAGGGAGGCATCGAGCCGGCATTCGCCCGAGGTGCAGACAACGGACGGATCGAAGGTCGTCCTGGCCTTCGTCGACACGGGAATTTTCGTGGACCAATCCGCCGCGCGGAACTGGTCAAGGGTGCCCTGCAGCTCTCTGCCCGCACGGGCAGAGGACGTTCCGCTCCCGCCGCCCAGACAGGGGTGCTGAGCCGGCGCCCGCTATTGCCGCAAGGCATGGCGGCTTGTCGGTGGGTCGTGCCGCTCCGGATTCCGGAGGGCTTCATCCCGCTCCCGATTCCCGGGAGCGGCAATATTCCAACCCGTCAGTGCTGCTGTCCATGAGTCCATTTTTTATTTCCAAAACATTATCGTCCCCGCCGGGAAGCCGCCTGTTGGCGTCGCTTCTGGCTTTCACGCTCGCCCTTCCCTCCATCGGCATGTCCTGTGCCTGCGGCTGCGGCATATTCCAGGTCGGCACCAGTTCCATGCTCCCAACGGGAGCCGGAGGCGTGGCTTCCGTTGACTTCGACTACCAGGACCAGGACCGAAACTGGAGCGGAGACGCCCGCGCGCCCGCCGCCGACAATCCCGACCGGGACATCCGCACGAGCGTCGTGAGCCTCGCCGTTCAAGAGGTCTTTAACCCGGACTGGAGCGCGCGGATCGACCTTCCGTTCGAGAGGCGCCACTTCGAGACGACGGGAGGCGCAACCGGTGATGACGTGGTTTCCCTGGACTTCAGCGGCGTGGGGGATGTTCGGCTGCAGGGCATCTACACGGGCCTGTCGCCGGGGTTCGTCACGGGCCTCACCTTCGGCGTCAAATTGCCCACAGGCTCGGTGTCCCGGAACGACGCCTACGGCGACATCGACCGCGACACGGAGCTCGGGAGCGGCAGCACGGACATCCTTCTGGGGGTTTTCCGGCGTCTGGACATCGGCAGCAACCCCGACTGGAGCGGATTTGCCCAAGTAGTCGTCGACGCCCCTGTCGTGACGCGGGACGGGTACCGACCGGGAACCGAGCTCGATGCATCGTTTGGGGTCTACTACAGCGGGTTCACGCTCCATGGGGTCCTTATCTCGCCGGCCCTCCAGCTCAAGGGCTCGGTGCGGGGCAGCGACGGCGGCCCGAATGCCTCCGAGCCCGTAGCCTCGGGTTTCGAGCGGATCCTTGTCGTCCCGGGAGTGGAGTTCTCCCGGGGCCGGGTGAGGCTGGACGCGGACATCGGTCTGCCCGCGTACCAGCGGTTCACGGGGGAGCAGCTGGCCGCCCCGGCCCTGTTCAGGTTGAGCGTGAGCTACGCCTACTGACCCACCGGGTGCACGTGCATCGGGTGATCGCTGTCCTCGCCGACCGTTATAGCGATGTCCTTCTTGCCGTCGGCGAAATTGAACTCGCACTGCAGGTCGGTGCTGAGGGCGAAGAACTTCGTCTGGGACATGGCGTGCAGGACCAGCGTGCGCTCGGAGAACGTCATCTGCAGCAGGCCGTCCTTAAGGCGCTCGATCTTCACGACGTCTCCCTTGCCGCGGGGAAAGGAGCCCACGTAGGAATCGAGGACGGAATCGGCGAGGCGGTACTCCTTGTGCCGGACGTTGCCGAGCTCGCGGATCCAGACGTTGCGGTAGCGCACGGGGTTGCCGTGGTCCTGGAAGGCGATCGGGGTGCGGTAAGGGTGGGCGTCGTAGGGGATGCGGTTGATCCAGCCGGTCGGGCCGGTCAGCTCGACGTTGTTCTGTACGAGGACTCCGTTGTGGATGACCGTCTCGCGGGCCTTGGAGACGAGCTTGCCCTCCTCGTCGAAGCGCGGGGCCGTCCAGATGATGTCGTAGGTCTGCCACTGGCCGGGCGGGCGGCACACGTTGACCAGCGGGGGATACTGCCCGTAGACGGAGGCGGCGGCGCCGTCCGCGTAGGTCTTGCTCTGGTAGGAGTCGAGGACCTGGACCTCATAGCGGTCAAATCCGAAGAACACGCCGCTGTTGCCGCGGCCCTGGCTCGAGCCGTGCGGGGGATTGGGCGCGGCCCACTCCACGTGGAGCTGGCAGTCGCCGAAGGCCTGGAGGGTGCGCGCGTAGCCGCTTCCCGGGACGCACTCGAAGGCGCCGTCGTGGACGATCCACTTGGTCGGGCTGCCGTCCATTGCGACCCATTGCGACTTGTCGGTGCCGTCGAAGAGGACGGTCGCGTCGGACGGGGGCTTGCCGGGCTGCTCCTGGGTGCTGAAGGTCCCGGGCTCGACAACCGTCGCCATCGGGCGCTCGCGGTCGTGGTCGATCCAGTTCGGGTCGGGCTCCGCCCTGAGAGAGTGCGCGGCGAAGAGTGCGTATCCAAGAACGAGGTAGGCTGGGATTTTCATGGGGTGGTAAGCGGTTACCTTGCCCCCCTTTGCCCTGATTGTCCATTTGGATTCCCCTTTGCGTCGTGTTCGTCGCGGCGCTTGCGGCCCGGGTTGGGGCGGGCCATCCTTTAGCATGGTCAAGAAACTCCTCCACACGCGGATGCGCGTGAACGATCTCGAGCGCACCGTTAAGTTCTACGAGGAGGTGATGGGCCTGAAGGTCAGCCGCAGGCACACCTCGCCGCGCGGCGCGCAGCTCGCCTTCATCAGGACGCCCAACAGCGACGAGGAGATCGAGCTCTGCCAGCTGCCCGACAGCCCGCCGGTGCAGGTCCAGGCCGACCTGATGCATCTGGCCTTCGAGGTCGAGGACATCGCGGCCTTCGCCGCCGAGGCGGCGAAGAAGGGCCACAAGCTGAGCGACGGTCCGACCCGCACGGGCTCGGGCTCCGTCATCGCCTTCATCGACGCCCCTGAGGGCTACGAGATCGAGCTGATCCAGCGGGGTTAGGCCGGGTCGGCACTTCCGCGGCGCTCGCGCCAGAGCTCCAGGTCGAAGTGCGCCCAGTCAACGGGCGCCTTGCCGTGGTGCCGCGCGGAGACCATGCCGAAGTAGACCGTCTCCCAGAACCTGTAGGCCTTGGGGTCCTGCGGGGAGTGGCGGGGCACCTCCAGGCGGCTGAAGCCCGTCTCCGCCCAGTGCTCGGCCATCCAGGCGAGCACATGGGTGTCCAGGACGCCGTGCATCTGGCGCTCCCGGGAATGCAGGATAAAGAACTTCGAGGTCTTGATCCCGATGCCCGGGAAATGGGACAGCTCCTCCCACGTGGCCTTGGAGAGGTCGGTTCCTGAATGCGCGAGGTCCCGGAAACTGCGGCCGAGGAGAGAGTACTTGCCAAGGCGCACGTCCTTTAGCGCCGCGTCGAGCTTGCCTGCCTTGTGGCTTGAGCGGATGTAGGCGAAGGGCTTCCTGCCGGCGAGGAAGCGCTCGAGCTTCGCGGACTGCTGGTCGGCGTTCTTGCCCGCGACGACAACGCAGAAGAGGAGGAACTCTTCAAGCTCCTCGGCGCTGCGCGAGGCGTTCGTGACCTTGTTCGGGTCGATCATCGCTCCTGCCCGGCCGGTCAGCGGTCGGGCTTCTCCCAGAGGTAGCTCACCTCGCGGGCCAGGAGGCGGCCGTCGGCGGCGTGCAGCTCCATGGACCAGGCGACCGGCTCTACCCTCGGGCCGCCCCAGTCCTTGCCCGTCAGCCCGAGGACGTAGAGGCGGCTGCCTTTCGGCACGTCGGCGGAGAAGGTGTACTCGTGGGTGTTCTCGGAATCGGGCGCTATGATGCGAACGACGAAGGTCGTGCCCCGCATCAGGGCGCCGGGGTTCTCGACCCGCGTCACGAAGTAAAGGCCCCCGCGCTTGTCGGGCTGGGTGCGCTGGACGGTCCACTTGCCGACGAGTTCGCGGCCCGTGTAGTCCTCGTAGAAGCTGGTGAAGGAGTCCGCGTCGTGCCACTGCGGCCACACCCTCTTGAAGTAGGGGTCGGCCGCCTGCGCGGCGGCGCAGAAGGAGAGGAAGAGGGCCAGTGAGGCGAGAAGGGGTCGCATCCGGGACAAGGCTAGGCGGACGGCCGCCCGGCGACAATCCGATACGTCACTTTTCCAGCCGCACGAGCGAGTACCGGTGGTAGCCAAGGAGGGCCGGGGACCAGCCCTTGACGGTGGAGTGGATCAGGTAGGTGTGGGCGCCGAAGAATAGCGGGGCCACGGGGCCCTGCAGCAGGAGGTACGCCTCGGCCTTCTGGAAGACGGCGAAGCGGGCCTTTCGGCCGGTCGTGCGCGACGCCTCGTCGATCATGGCGTCATAGGCGGGATCTCCCCATCCCGTCCAGTTGTTGCCGCCCCCGCTGACAAAGAGGTCGAGGAAGGTGACGGGGTCCAGGAAGTCGCCGGCCCAGCCGGACGTGGAAACCGCGTAATTCAGGGTCTGCTGGTTCTGGATCCACGTCTTCTGCTCCAGCGTGGCCAAGGTTGCGTGGACGCCGAGCTGCTTGGACCACATAGCCTGGATTGCCTCCATGACCGGGCCCTGCACGCCGTCGTTCCTCACCATGACCTCGAAGGGCTCCATGCCCTTTCCCCCGGGGAAGCCGGCATCGGCAAGGAGCTGCTTGGCCTGCGCCGCGTCCAGCTCGACCCGGGCGTCGGCGGTGTAGCCGCCGGTGTCGGGCGGGGTGAAGGAATGGGCGGCCGGGTAGCCGCCTGCCAGGACGCGCTTCGCGATCAGGTCCCTGTTGATGACCAGCGAGAGGGCCCGCCTCACCCGGGGATCGCTGAAGGGGGCGTGCAGCACGTTGAACCTCAGGAAGAACGTCTGGAGGAACGGGTCCACGCGCAGCGTCTCCGGCGCCTCCTTCCTGTAGGTGTCGATCTTTGTGACGGGAAGCGTGTAGGTCACGTGGAGCTGGCCGGCCCTAAAGTTTCGCTCCTCCGTGTCGGGATTGTCGGTCGGATAGAACACGATCTGCTGGAGCGTGACCGAGTCGGCGTTCCAGTAATTGGCGTTCTTTGCGACGACGATCCGGGAGTTAGGCGTCCACTCGTCCAGTGTGAAGGGGCCGTTTCCGACCAGGTTCTCGGGCCGCGTCCAGGCCGTGCCGCGCTTGGTTGTGGCACCGAAGTGCTCGAGCACGCGCGGGTTCACCGGGAACCACGGAGGAAGGGCGACCAGGATCGGGAAATACGGGGTGGGGCGGGCGAGCTCCACGCGCACGGTCCTTGGGTCCGGAGCGGACATTCCTAGGGCGCCCGCATTGGTGATCAGGCCCTGGTTGAACGCCTCGGCATTCTTGATCGGGTAGAGAAGGTTCGCGTACTCGGCCGCGAAGGCCGGCGAGAGGATGCGCACCCAGGACTGCACGAAGTCGTCGGCCGTAAGGGGCTCCCCGTTGGACCAGCGCAGGCCCTCACGCAGGTGGAAGGTCCACACAAGGCCGTCCTTTGACACCTCCCAGGACTGCGCGGACGCGGGCACGGCCTGCGACGTCTGCTCGTCAACCGCGGTCAGGCCCTCGAAGAGCGCTATCAGGATGTTCTGGTCCGTGTAGGCCGTCACGACCTGGGGATCCAGGTCCTCCGGTTCGGCCCCGTTTCCGAGGAGGAGCGTCTGGGACTTGAGGCCCTCCTCGACCGCGGGCCCCTTGCGGGCGCACCCGGCCAGAGCGAGGACGGCTATGCCCAGGAACAGGCTTGTTCGGGAGATCACCGGCGATGGCGCCGGCGAACGGCGGCTCCAAGGGCGCAGGCCCCGCTTGCCATCATGGCCCAAGTAGCGGGCTCAGGAACCGGCGTGAAGTTGAGCAGCAGGTCATTTCCGGACAAGGTGACGTCGAAGGTGCCCGAGGTGAAGATGCCGTTCGCAAACGACGTGGTGTCCACCGTGAAGCCGCTGGGGTCGAATCCCGAGATCCCGCCGGTGGAGATGAGGGTCCATGAACTCGCCACGAGCAGATTGGGCGTGAAGCTGCCGAGCTGTCTCGTGCCCGGGTCCACCGCCACCAGCTGGATGATGAAGGGGTCCATGGAGTTGGACGTCTGCGTCAGCGTTCCCGCGGCGTTGATGGCGCTAAAGTCTAGTCCCGGGGCGCCGGTCTGGCCATCGAGCGAGAACTGCAGGATGCCGCCGCCTCCGAAGTAAAGGTTCGCGTTGGAGCCAAAAGCGAGGGTTCCCGGAACGGGCTTCGTGACGCCGCTGCTGAAGAGTGTCGATGTGCCGCTGCCTCCCGTTATGACCGAGCCCGAGTCGAAGGTGTAGTTTAGCGGTGACGACGGCGCCAGGGTGCCGTAGCCGGCTATTTTGCCTCCCTGGTTTAGGGTTACCGTGCTCGAGATGACGAGGCCCAGGTTGATTCCGAGGGTCGCCCCGGAGGAGACAATCGTCTCGCCGTTGCCCAGGGCTGTTTGGCTGCTGGCCATCAGGGTGCCGTGGTTGAAGAGGATGGATCCAGTGAAGTTGGAGTTGTCCCCGGAGAACTCGACCAGGTTGTTGATGGTGATGGCCTGGCTACCGCTGATCGGGCCTGAGAGCGAAAATTGGAAGCCGTCGCCGTCCAGGCTCGTGGAGTCCCCTACATAGAGTGGATTGGGGAGCGTGAAGGTGGAGAAGGCCTGGATCGTGGACCCACCCTCCGAGTCGATTCCGCCCGTGCCGAGGCTCCCGGAATTGTTCACCAGGACATAGGCGTTGTTCAGGGTCGTGCCACCGCTGAAGGTGCTTCCTCCGTGGAACTCAGCTTCCCCATACACGACGAGCGAGCCGTCGGTCCCGAAGTCCGTAAAGTAGCCTGTGAACACCATGTTCTTGTCCGAGCCGGGGGCGTTGATGTTTAGGACGGCGTTGTTGAGCGCGATGACGTTGGGGACCTGCACGCTGGGCGTGCCCTGGCCTGCCGTGAGCGTGGGTATTCCCCCGCTCGAGAAGACGCTCAGGTTTCCGGTGCCGAGGGCATGATCGTTCTCAAGCTCAAGATAGCCGCCTGCGCCCAGTGTCGTGCTCCCCGAGTAGGTGTTGTAGCCCGTCAGGTCGACGTAGCCGAAGATTCCGAGCTGCGCGTGGTCGCCGGGAAGGTCGGATATCGCGCCGGTAAGGGTTAGCAGGCTGTTTGTGTTGCCGAAATTGAGGGCGATGCCGTTCGTCCCGAGCTTGATGTCGTTCGGAAGCGTCACGTCGTCGTACATCGCGTTCACCGTGTTCAGCGATGCGATCCACCCGTCGCGGCCGTAGCCCGGGTCGGGTACCGTGAGCGGGCCGCTCCCGCCGCCGCCGAGGGAGTTGCTGGTCGTCACATAAAGGTAGCCGCTGTTAAGCGTCGTTCCGCCCGAGTAGGAGTTGTCGCCCCCGAGCTCCACCGAGGAGTCGCTCACAAAACCATTTTGGAGGCTGAAGGCCTCCAGCGGCTTCGGGAGCCCGACGTTGACCGAGCTCGTGCCGCCCAGGTCCGAGTAGACCGTGACGAATCCCCCCTTAACGCCGGCAAAGTTGTAGGCGTTGGCGCCATTCGGTGTGAAGGTCGTCGATTCCTCGAACTCGACGGAGGTCGACGTGCCGATGTAGGTGTTCGTGGGCAACAACGACATGTCGATGTTCGTGTTCTGGATGGAGCGCGTATCGCCAAAGCTGTCGAAGCCGATCACCACGCCGCCGGTTGCGCCCGGATTGACGTCGGCGAGGCTGAGGAAATTTTCGATGTCGGTGTCCTCGTAACCCGCGTTGGTCGTGTTTCCGAAATATCCCGACTTCGTCGCGCCGTAGCCCAGGTGCACGCTGCCGCCGGACATGGGAGGCGCCGCGTCGAACACCAGGACGCCGCCGTCCACGTAGGTATCCCCGGTGTAGTCGAGGGTTCCGCTAAGGACGAGCGTCAGGGGGGCATTGCCCGCCCCGAGCACGACGCTTCGGACCACGTCGTTCATTATATCGTTGGAAAGGGGACTCGTGACGGTGAGCGTGCCTCCTCCTCCGCCGAAGGGATAGACACCCCTATCGGCGGCTGTTGCGCCGGGCGGTGTGATGACGGCGTCCGGGCCGAGAATGGCCGACGTGGCGGAGCCCAGGCCCACGAAGTTGGTGGAGGTCAGGGCCGATAGGTCGAGCGCGTCGTCAAAGATGGAGGTGCTGCCCGTCGTGGTGTCGAAGCCGAGCGTGCCCGTGAACGAGCTTCCCAGCCCGGTGATGAATGCGGCCGTGAATCCCGGCTGGTTGTAGCCGTCGGAGTCGCTCCCGCTGCCGAGGCCTAGATAGGTGGCGCCGCTCGCTCCAGCCGTCGAGATGGCGCCGACGCCGCTGAGCTGCAGGGTGGGATCCCCGTCAAAGATCAGGGAAACCGTGTCGAGGAGGTTGAAGGTGGCGACGCTTACAATATTGCCCCGGAATATCGCGAGCGAGTTGCCGACTCCGACATTGCCGATGTTCAGGTCTCCAGACGAACCGGCGATCGGGCCGTTGAAGCTGATCTGAGAATTCGGGCCGATGTCGACCTCGGTGGTCAGATTGTTCAGGATGATCGTTCCGGTGAACGTGAGGACGGTCGAAGAGGGATTCGAGCTCGGCCCCTGGCCGCCAATGATCACCGGGAAAGAGTTCGTGGCGTCACCGATCACGAAGGTGTTGTCGATCGTCACCGCGCCAGCACCCGGGGCCACGTTGAAGCTCGTGCCGTCGCCCAGCTGGACGGGGCCTATTCCCAGCGGTCCCTGAGTCGGGGTGTCACCGGTTCCGGTGCTGCTGGCCCCTATGGCGAGCACGGCGGCGTGCCCTGTGAAGTACGTGCCCCCGGTGTAGGTGCTTGAGTCGGAATTGAGCGTGAAGGCGCTGCCCGAGCCGCCCCCGCTCCCGTCGAGATTCAGTTGAAAACCCCCGGAGATCGCCCCGGAGACTATCAGGTCGCCGCCGGGCGCGTTGATCGACCAGGTCTGCGAGGTCGCGAGGGTCACGGGAACGTCGATCGTCAGGTTGCTCGTGTTCGTGGTGCCCCCGACCGTCAGGCTGATGCCCGAGGAATCCTCCAGTATTAGTCCGTAGGAACCGATGATCGTCAGAACACCGGCCTGGTTCACCTGGATGTTGTCGAAATCCGCCGCTCCATTCGTGAGATCCATCACCGTGTTGCCGGTGCCCGTGATAACGAGCGTCTCGGTGCCGTTGTTCGCCGGGGCGCTTCCAGACTGCCAGTTGGCTGGGTTGGCGAAGTCGTCGCTCGTGCCGCCAACCCATACCGCGCTTTGGGCCCGGCCCATGCACGCCAGAGCCAGGAATCCGGCCATGACAAGGGTGTGCTTCGCTCGGACCATTCCGGACGGTGCCCCAATCAAATTGCGTCCACAAGGGCGAATTCCCCCGATGAACGCCCTGAAATCCCGTCGCGTCCGGGAATCCTCAGGCCGCCTTGGCCTGCCGCCTGCGCCAGGCCAGGGCCGCAACGCCGGCCGCGCCGCATGCCAGCATCATCCAGGTCGAGGGCTCGGGCACGGGGGAGAAGTTGAGGACGAGGCTGTTGCCGGACTCGCTCACGTAGAACTGCCCCGTGTTGATGGGGTTTTGAAACGACTCGAGGTCCACGATGAAGTCCGAGGAGCTGAAGCCGGAGATCCCGCCCGCGGCCGTGAGCATGACCCAGGAATAGGGAAGGGTGTTCGTGAAGTTCGCCATTCCCTGCATCTGGCTCATGGGGTCGATCGAGACCACCTGGATGAAGAAGGGATTTGAGCTTGAGAGCGCCGTCAGGTCCAGGAAGCCGCCCGAGTTGATCAGGCTGAAATCCGTGCCGCTCGAGCCCGTGGCGTTCATGATGGAGAACTGCATGATGCCGGCTGCGCCAAAGGAAAGGTTCTCGTTCGATCCCAGGGTCAGGGTTCCGACGGATCCGATCGCGTCGCCGTTGGGGGCCAGGGTCAACGTCCCCGTGCCGCCGGCGATGATCGAGCCGCCCGCGATCGTGATCGTGTTCGGGGCAGAGGGGGCGAAGGTGCCGAAGCCGCCGATCGAGCCGCCGACCTGGACCGTGATGGGGTTGGTGATCGTGATTCCCGCGAGCGTGGCCACGGTCGCACCCGAATCGACCGTGACGATGCCGCTCGAGGCGCCGAAGGCTGTGTTGCTGCCTGCCACCAAGACGGCGCTTCCGCTCACGATCGTGCCGCCGGAGTATGTGTTGTTGCCGTAGAGATTGTACTCCGCGTTCTCCTCGCTGAAGAAGTTGACGCTGCCGGCGCCCGAGATCGTCCCGTAGTAGTCCGGGTCGGGCACATCCTGGAAGGTGAGGGCGGTGTTGTTGCCGAGGATGATGGCGCTCGTGTCCCCGGGGCTGTCCCCGTCGAAGTCCTCGATCGTCGGGGTCGAGTTGTCGGCGAACGAAAGGGTGGAATTATTCATGTACAGCTCTCCGAAGACCGGGGATCCGCTCGTCATCGTGAACGTGACCGTGGAGTTGTCCTCGAAGTCGCCGTAGGAGATGTAGGGCGAGCAGCTCGTGAAGGTGAGCTGGCTTCCGTGGGACGTCACGGAGCCGGTTCCCAGTCCGCTGTCGGTCGTCACCTTCAGCGTCGTGTTGTTGACCGTCGTTCCGCCGGTGTAGGAATTGTCCCCCGTGATCTTAACGGGGCTGTCGATCACGAGGGCGCCCCCGCTTTCGTCGTTGTCGTAGATCTCGCCCGACAGGGTCAGGAGCCCCGTGGTGTAGCCGGAAATCGTGAGGACCGCCGGATTGCCGCCGCTGTCGTTGATGAAGATCTCGTTCGCGATGCAGATGTTGGATCCCTCCGGAATGGAAAGAGTCGTCCCGGCATCGAAGGTCAGCGTTCCCGTGCCGCCCGGGCCGGACTCGACCTCGCCCTCCGTGGTGGAGGTCGAGCTGTCGAGCTTGAGGGTGCCGGAGTTCACCTCGATGCCGGCCTGGAAAGTGTTGTTGCCGGAGAGCTCCAGGGTCCCGGTGCTGCCCCAGTAGATGCCGCCCGTGCCGCAAATGGCGCCCGTCAGCGTCAGGCTGTGGCTGTCCTCGACGGCCATCTCCGTGTAGTCGTAGTCGCCGTTAAGGACGATATTGTTGGCGAGCGTGACGTCCTGGCCGTCAAGGGCGATGGAGGTGTTTTCGTCCATCTTCAGGGTTCCCGTTCCGACTGGGCCGCTCGTGAAGTCGCCGGGGGAGCCTATCGTCGAGCTGCCCAGGCTAAGCTGGCCCGACTCCATCTCCAGGCCGCCCGAGAAGGTGTTCGAGCCGGTCAGCGTCAGGGTGCTGTATTCGGTGTAGGCGATGCCGCCCGAGCCGGAGATCGTCCCATTGAGGGTCAGGCCGTAGCTGTTTGAGTCGCCGAACGTCACGGTGCCGCTGGTCAGGGCGACCTCGTTCGCAAGGGTGATGTCGTCAAGGTACGGCACGAGCGTTGTGCCGTTCGCGAGCGTCAGGGTGCCCGTTCCCACGGGGCCTCCAAAGATGTCGCCAGGTGTGCCGAAGCTCGACGTCGCAAGGCCGAGGGTCCCCCCGTTCACGAAGGTGCCGCCCGTGTAGCTGCTGTCGGCGGACATGACTAGATAGCCATTCGTCAGCACGACGTCCATCGGCCCCCCTATAATGACCTGCGTCGAGCTGCCCGTGCCGTCCTCGGAAAAGTAGTAAGGGTTGTCGCTGGAGTTGTTGATGTTGAACTGCAGCGTTGAGCCTGCGGCGCCGTACATCTGGTAGTTGTAGACGTAACCCGGGCTCGCGCTGGAATCCGTCGCGGCGGCGCCTATGTTCAGGGTGCCGGTGCCCCCGTTGCCGCCGAGCGTGATCTGGGTTGTCGATATCGCGCCCTGGTCGGTGAGCGTCAGGGTTCCGGTGCCACCGTAGCCGATCTGCAGGCCCGTGTCCGTCCAGAGCGAGTCGTCCACGACGGCGGTGCCGGTGCTCCCCGAGAGGAAGCCGATCGCGTCGACGCCACCAAACGCCGAGGATCCGTTCGTGAGCGAGAGGGAGCCTGTGCCGGAGTAGCCGACGTAGATCGTTGAGGCGGTAATCGAGCCGCCGTCTCCGTCGACGGTGACGGTTCCGGTGCTCCCATTGTTGTATCCAATATAGAGGCCCGTCGTGTCGTTGAGAAATCCCTCGACACTAAGGCTGCCAGTCAGCCCGGGCGTCACGCCGACCCCGATACTTGTGGCTATGGCCGTCGCGCTCGGCAGGATTCCCAGGTTTCCGTTCGTCACATTGACGCTTCCCAGGTTGTAGACGCCCTGGTCCAGGTTGAGCGTCCCGCCCCCGTCCACCGTGACGCTCGGCGAGCCGGTGATACCCGTTGAGAGGTAGACCAGGTTGGTATCGGAGTCGGTGATGGATACGGAGACCGTGAGTGTGCCGCCGCCGCTTTGGTCAATCTCGAGATTGCCCGTGGTGCCGTCGATCTGGATGGCCAGTATGTTGAAGGCCGAAGTATCGACATACGTGATCAAATCCGCGGAGGAGCTGAATTCCGCGACGCCCATGGGAACGCCGTTGTCCCAGTTGGAGGAATCGCTCCAGTTGCCGCCGGTGTCGCCCGTCCAATTTGTGGCTTGAGCAGCAACCCTCCCGCTCGACAGCAGGGCGCAAAGGATCGCACATGATGCGAGTAACCGTCGCCGGACCATGCTGCTTTCTAGATGCTTGTCATTTGCAATGACAAGCCGAAATCCAGCCATCCGCCCAGGTAACGGGCGACTCGCGAATCCAGCTCAGGACGCCTTGGCCCTTGATTTCCGGACGGTCAGGAAGCCGACCAGAAGCGTGCCCGCGGCGATCAGCGCCCACGTCGAGGGTTCGGGCACGGGCGAGAAATTCAGCTGCAGGTTGTTTCCGGACTCGGAGACGAACCATGTGCCGGTGCCCGGGCCATCGAAGTACATCGAGGAGTCGATCATGAAGTCGGAAGCGTCGAAGATCCCGCCGGGATTCACGATCAGGCCCGCCGACAGGAGCGTCCAGGAGTGCGCGGTGGAGAAGTTGAAGGAGGCCGACGTCGCCGACTGGTCGTAGGGTCCGGTCCCGTCGACCCCGACCAATTGAATCACGAAGGGCGTCGCGCTCGTGTTGGAGGCGATATTGAGCGTCCCGTTCACGTTCACGGTGCTGAAGTCGACCCCCGCGGTCCCCGTGTCGTTCATGATCGAGAACTGCAGCACGCCCCCCTGGGCGAAGGTGACGTTGGTCGTCGACGCGAAGGTGAGGGTCCCGATGGAATTGCCCGTGACGAATCCGTCCTGGAAGCCTGCGGCCAGCGCCCCGGTCCCGCCGGTCACCACCGATCCGTTCTGGATCGTAATGCTGGGCGTGGACACCGGCGCCAGGGTGCCCTCGCCGCCGATGAAGACATGGTCGCCGAGAAAGATCATCGGGTTCGTGACGGTGACCCCGGACTTCACGACGATCGAGGCTCCCTCCTGAAGGGTCAGGTTGCCGGGCACGCCGATGTAGCCGCCGAAGGCGAAGTCGGCGCCGGCGACTCCCACGTTCCCCGTCGTGATCGTTGTGGGCCCGAGGTAGGTGTTGTCACCGTTGAGCTCAACGACCGTGCCCATATCCGTGCCGCCGATATTGATGCTGCCGGTCCCGCCAATTGTGCCGAGAAAGGTGATCGTCGAGCCGGAGAGGCTGTTGTCGAAGATCAGGTTGGTGCCTGACCCGCTCAGGTCGATGACGCTGTCGCTGTCGCCCTGCAGCCCCTGGACCTGAGGATTCGAGTCGTTCGCGAAGTTTATCGTCGACTGCGTCAACACGATTCCCCCGATCGTTGCACCCCCGCCCGACTGGTCGTTGAAGTTCGCGGTCGAGTCGATCAGCTCCAGCGCGTTCACCATCGGGCTCGGAGACTCGAAGTTTATGGTGGCGTTCATCTCGCCGGCAAGGAGTGAGCCGGAATCACCGTTGTCGTTGTCGATGTCCAGGGTCGTGCCCTTCACAAACGTCCTTTCGACATTTTCGATACCGGTCAGGTCGACCGGACCAAGGATGTTCAGTGTGCCGCTCGCGTCGGTGTCGTTGATGTTTCCCCCCAACGCGAAGAGGCCCATCTGGTCGCCGCTTATAGTTGCGGCGGCCATGGCTGTCAGGCGGATTGAGTTGTTGATCGTCAGTGTGGCGCCGTTCGGGCGCGTGAGGATCGTGCCGTCGTCCAGAATTATGGTGCCCGTGCCCGCGGGACCATACGAAGGCGGATCATCAAAATCGCCAGGCCCGGAGGAGGCCGTGAGGTTCAGCGTCCCGTCGTCGACGGAAATGCCGCCGCTGAACGTGCTGGCGGGATTGGAGAGCGTGAGGATCCCCTCTCCAGCCCAGACGACCTGCGCGTTTCCCGTGATGGTTCCGTTCAGAGTCAGGTCGTGCGGGCTGCTGCTGTTCCCAAAGGTGGTCGTGCTGTCGCCGTTGCTGCTGAGGGTGATGGTGTTGTCGAGCGTGAGCGACTGGGAGAGATCGACCTCCACGCCGTCACCGAGCGTCAGGGTGCCGGTGCCAATCGGGCCCATCGCCGGGCTGTCCGGCACGCCTCCGCTGCTCGACGCTCCCAGGATCAGCTCGCTGAAATCGGTCACCGCCGTGCCGCCCGAGTAGGTGCTGAAGGCATCCGAGAGGACCACCGGTGCGTTGATGGCCACGTGGATCGTGCCGTCGATCTCCACGGGTGTTCCCATTAGCGTGCCCGTCTTGGTGAAGTAATACGGGGTCTCCGGGCCGCCGTTCGTGTTGAAGACGAGGTCGTCGTTGCCGGGCGCACCCGTGCCGTTGATCACTGCGGCATTGAGGATGCCGCCCGCGTTCGCGTTAACGAAGTTCAGGGTATCGGCACCGATGAAGAGCGCTGCGCCGAAATCCGAATTTCCGAGAGTCAGGGTGCCGCTGCCGCTTGCGATGTTGATGACTCCGCCGCTTGGAAGATCGATGGTGCCGGTTCCGCCGTCACCCGGAGTCGCGCTGCCCACGAGCACCGTGCCCGAGTTGGTCCAGGTTCCGTTCAGGACCTGCATGACGCCCACAGATCCCGCGCTGTTGGCTATCACGGCATTCACGTCACTCACGGTGCCGCCGGAGATCTGCACCTGGCCCTCGCCCCCGTTGCCGACGGTCAATGTGCCGTTGTTGGTCCAGGTGTTCGCGCTGTTGTCGAGCAGCACGAGGCCGAAGCTGTTGGCCTGGTTTCCGATCGTGGCGTCAAGGTCGGTCAGCGACGAGCCATTGTACATGAAGAGGAGGCCCTCGTCCACGCCGGCATCGCCGACGACCAGGTTGGCGGCCGGGTGGTTGATCGAGCCGCCCATCAGGTCGAGTTCGGCGTTCGCCACGGTCGTCCCGCCGGTGTAGGTGTTCGCACCGTACAGCGTCTGGGAGCTATCTTCTTCGCCATCGATCTTCAGGGCGCCCGGGCCGCTGATGCTGCCGTGAAATCCCAGGGTCGAATCATCGGTGAGAAAGAGCGTGAGGGTTTTTCCGCTCGCAATGGTTACGAAAGCGGAGCCTCCATTGGAACCGTCGCCGAGGCCCGCGATTGTCTCGTTGAAGTCCGCCTCCAGGGTGCCCCCGAGGTCGATCGTGACGACGCTGTTCGGGGAGAACGAATTGTCCTCGCCGTCGGCCAGCGTGCCGGTGCCGTCGATTTCGGTCGTGCCGGTGTACTGGTTGATGTCGAACGGCATGAGCGTCGCCTTGGCCGTTCCGTTGTGGATCAGCCCGAAGGAGTCCTCGGACGTGCCCAAAATGGCAGTCAGCGTCGTCGGGACGTCATTGATGAGGTACACGTTGCTTGCCTCGCTCCCGTGAACCGTCGCATTCGCCAGCCCGCCGTCACCGATATAGAGCGAGGTATCCCCATCGAGCATGATGCTGCCGTTGAATGAGTTCGACCCCGTGCCGATCAATGAAAGCGAGGCTTCGTTTGAGATTTCGAGCTGGCCCGATCCCGTGAGGATGCTGTGCACGCTTGAGAGCGAGCTGATCCCGACGAAGCCATTGAGCACGATCGTCCCGTTGCCGCCGCCGAAGTCGTTTAACGCCTTCACGAACTCGCTTTGCTCGATGTCCAGGGTGGCACCATTGCCGATGCTGATGGTCGAATTTGCAGAGAAGGCGTTGTTTTGGCCGTCCACCAGGGTTCCGGCCTCGATCAGCGTATTCCCGGAGTAATCATTCTGAGCCCCGAGGGTCGTCGTTCCACCAGTAGTTTTCACGACGCCCACTCCGCCGGTGATGTATGGATTGAAAATGGCGTTGCCCGTCGTGTCGAATTCGAGGACGCCGAGGCCCGTTACGGTCGTGCTACCCGAGAGACTTCCGCCATTGTCGATAGCGAGAACCGATGCCGCATCGATCGTCGTGTTTCCGGTGTAGGTATTGGCGCCCTGGACGTCGAACCTCGCGTCATTGGCAATCTCGAGGTTGCCGCCAGTCCCGGTTATGACGCCGCTGAAGTTGCTCGACTGCGTGATCGTGAGTGTGGACCCGTTGAAGATCGCGACCTGTCCGGAGCCGAAGAGCTGCGCAATCGTCTCGTCAAAATTCACGTCGACCGTGCCGCTGGCCCCGACGGTGAATTGGCTCTCGGCCGAATACGCGTTCGCGATGCCGTCGGCCAGGGTGCCGAAGGAGACGATGGTCGCGCCGAAGTACACGTTGTTCGCGCCAAGCGTGACGGTGCCGATCTGCGCAGAAGTCGCCATGCTTAGACCGCCCAAGCCGTTGATCTTCACGTTGACCGTGACGTCGGTCGAGTCGGCGAAGGAAACGACGTCCATCGCGTCGATCACGATCGTCGACGAGTTGGACGAGCTCAGGGTCATGTCGCTCGTCAGTCCCGAGAAGGAGACGGCCGAGAAATCCAAGCTCACATCCACGTTCGAGGAAAACGACGTCGGTGTGCCGCTGAAGAGGATGACGTCTCCCGCCACGGGAGTATTCGCGGGGGACCAGTTGCCGCTGTTAGACCAATTCCCGTCAGCGGCGCCGGTCCATGTCAGGATTACGGCCTTGGCCTCGGAGCCGATGAAAGCAGCCAATAGAACGCAAATTAAGAGCCTTGTCCGCTGGACCATAGTTCAAGCCTCTTTCAAGCAATTTGCATCGGCAAGACCCAATAGGGCTTAGGCGCAATTTAGGGCATTTTGGGCCTTAAAAGGCCGTTTAAGGCCCGTTTTTGACCAAAATAGGCCTTAAAACGACCCAAACACCGTCTGCGACAATCTTGGCTCCAGCCGCCGTCGGGTGAATCCCGTCTCCCTGATTGAGCTCAGGAATTGCGGCTACCTTATCCAGGAGGAAAGGAATGAGCGTGAGGCCATTTTTTTTCGCGAGGGCAGGGTAAATGGCGCGGAAGGCATCGGTGTAGTCCTGGCCCATGCTTGGCGGCATCATCATTCCTGCCAGGACGATCCTTGTGTCGGGATACCTGGCGCGAACGTGGTCGATGATTCCCTGCAGGTTTGCCGAGGTCACCTCGGTTGCCGTCCCGCGAAGCCCGTCGTTGGCGCCGAGCTCAAGGACGAGGATGTCGGCCTTCTGGTTGAGCACCCAGTCGATGCGCCTGAGGCCACCGGCGCTCGTCTCGCCGCTCAGGCCGGCGTTCACGACCCGCCACGGCAGGTGCTCGGCGTCGATGTGCCTCTGGACCTGGGAAGGGTAGGATTCCGTGTCGGGGTCGGCCAATCCGTATCCGGCGGTAAGGCTGTCGCCGAAGAACACGACCGTGCGCGTCGGGACGGCGTCGGCCGCCGCGCCGCGCGGCGTCGCCGCGAGGAGCGCCCACGCCGCGATGATGGTCCAGGTTGCGAACAAATAGTTCTTCATCGGTTGGTCCCGCCCTGGGACATCCTCAACCTAGACCGCTTCCGCGCTATTTCGAGCGCAGGATCCGGATAACCCCTATCCGGCACGCACCCGGCGGGAGCGCCGAAGGCCCGCGAGGCCCAGGAGGGCGCCGCCGCCGGCGATCATGGCCCAGGTCGAGGGTTCGGGGGCGGGCGTGAAGTTCAGCACCAGGGTGTTGCCGGTGTCGGCCACCGTGAAGAGGCCGCCGTTCGTGTCATTCGAGAATTCGCTGGTGTCCACAACGATCGACCCGGTGGTGAAGCCCGAGATCGTCGTCGGCGACGAGGCGATAACCCAGGAGTACGGGACATAGAAATTGAAGCCGGTCGCGTCCGTGAAGGACGACTGGTCGGGGCCGGGGGTATAGGATATTAGCTCGACGTTGAACGGCGCCGTGAACGAGGACGAGACTGTGAGCCCGCCGGCCGCGTTCACCGTGCCGAAGCCGACGCCGGGCGCGCCATTCGCGTCGGTGACGGCCACATAGAGGTTGCCCCCGGACGCGAAAGTGAGGGGCGTCGTGGCTCCGAAACCCAGCGTGCCGGCCGCAGGGACGGCGCCGGTGTCCTC
>DASRSJ010000371.1:0-9992 GCA_035656555.1 Opitutaceae bacterium | reverse complement strand
CTACTCGATGGATGCAATGAAGCGCTACAAGCTCGTCGAGGGCGACCCCGCGAAGGGCGAGAAGCTGGGCCTCATGACCGCCGTGCGCCTCATGGCTCTCGAGCAGGCCCTAGTGGACATCAAGGCCCTCGACCACCCGATGCCGGTCTCCGACTTCGCCACATTTGATTTCCTGCCTCCCGAACTCTCCGCGGCCGCCAAGTAGGCCGACTGACACCGTAAGCCAAAGCACCAAACAAACATGAAAACACACACGAAGCTAAAGTACCTCGGCCTCATGGCCGCCATGACGTTCAGCGGCGTGGCCGTCGTTCGAGCGCAGACGCCCCAGACAGGCGCGACGACAACGACGACAACGACAACCACCACCGACACGACGGTCCCAGGACCCGCGACGGACCAGGTCACCACTCTAGAAAAGTACACCGTGAGCGACGTCCCGATTGGGGAGCAGGTGCTCCCGACCGTGCGCCCCGTCGGCGACGTGATGGGCGATGACCGCAGCATCCTCGACACCCCGCGCTCCGTATCCGCCGTTAACTCGGCGATGGTAAAGGACCGCATGGTCACGGACGCGATGGATTTTGGGCAGTTCTCGCCAGGCGTCTACTCCGCAGCGCAGTACGGCATCCCGGCCGTTCCCTACATCCGCGGCGACCTTTCGCAGCTTTACATGGGCGGCCAGCAGACCCCCTTCTCGCGCAACTCGACGCCCCCAAGCTTCAACGGCACGGACGGCTTCAACATCGTCAAGGGCCCGGGCTCGGCCGTCTACGGCCCGCAGACGGAGGGAGCCGGCGGCTACGTCGACTTCATCATGAAGCAGCCGTATTTCGACGGCTACCACGCCGACTACTCGGCCACCTGGGCCGGATTGGCCAGCGGCCACTCGTACTCCAACCCGGAGTTCACCCTGGATTTCGGCGGGCCGGTGAATGACAAGCTGGCCTACCGCGTCAGCTACCTGAGCCGCTACGGCGACGGATACTACCTCAACCAGCACAACCAGACGCAGGACGTCTACCTGGCGGTCACGTATCTCCCGACGCCGAAGCTCAAGATCGAGGCCTGGGGCCAGGTCTATGAGGACCGCATCAACGAGATCGCGGGTGTCAGCCGCGTCACCGAGGACTTCATCAAGAACGGCAACTACATCGCCGGTCCCGCCTCACCGACCACGTCCGGCAGCACGGCGTACTTCGGATATGACATCATCACGGCGCCGAATCCCCCTCCGTTCACTTTCGGCAGCGCCCTTGACGGCTCCTACGTCACGGTTGACCCCGCGACGGCGCACACGGTGAAGCTCTCGCCCGACATCGCCCTCATCAATCCCTCCGACGTCGCCCGCGCGTTCGTCGCGCAGGGCCAGGTCAAGTCCACCTTCACGATCTCGCAGGACGCATCCGTGGTCGACCTCCTCTTCCTTAGCACCAACCACTCCAACAAGTCGGAGGCCGTGGGCTACAGCGAGTACGTCCCGAAGAATGTCTCGATCCAGAACCGCCTGGAGTTCCACGACAAGATCCGCACGGGCATTTTCGACAACAACCTGATCACGGGCGTCGACTTGAAGTACATGGAGCTGACGGCCTACCAGGATTACACGACGGAGCCCGTCGCGTATTACGACCTCACGCTGCCCGGCAGCACGATCGCTTACCCCGGTTACGCGCTTGAGGGCAACACCTGGGGCGGCGGCCTCCGCGTGCCCGGCACCACGGGCTACAGCGCCGCGGCTGGCGACATCGCGAACGTCCAGGAGGACGAGTATGACTCGGCCTTCTTCTTCCAGGACGACATCCAGCTGACGAAGAAGCTGACCCTTACCCCCGGCTACCGCATAGACGCCATCAACGTCCACGGCGAGAACCCGGCCTACGAGGAGTACGGCTACTACAACAGCTTCTTCACCTACGTGCCGCTGGCGGCGCCGGTGTACATCCCCGAGGGCGGCTCGTCCTCGACCTACACGGGGTACAACCACCAGAGGGGCGTGACCGACCAGTCCTTCTTCGCCAGCTTGAGCTACAAGCCGACGGACGAGTCCTCGATCTACGCGACCTACGACCACGTGGACGCGGTGCTCGGCTCCTCGAACTTCGGCGGCGTCGACGCGCAGTACCTGGACCAGACTCTCAGCACGAAGAGCACGCTCTACGAGCTCGGCTACAAGCAGAGCATCCTGAAGAACACGCTCTACTTCGCGGCGGACGTCTTCCAGCAGCTCAAGTACGGCACCCAGATCACGGGCGGCAAGTACCCGATCAAGGACAACGGACTCGAGCTCGAGATGGTCTACCAGCCGAGCAAGGCCTGGAACTTCAACGCCAACTTCACCTACCAGGAGGCGACGACCTACGGCGTCTTCTTCCAGTCGACCGGCAACTACCTGGACGCCTTTGCGACCACGACACCGGTTGACGGGACGTTCGGAACGGGAGTTGGCTCCCCGAACTTCACGGGCTACGCCCCGCCGAGCGGAAAGATGCGCGCGCCTGGCATCCCGCAGGTCCAGGCAAACGCCTTCGCCGAGTACACGAGCCCCATGGGCTGGGGAATCGGCCTAGGGCCGCAGTTCATCGGCAGGCAGTACGCCAACATGCAGGACACGCTCTACATCCCGCCGGAGACCGAGCTCGACGGCTACGTGTTCTACGGGATGAAGGACTGGGACGTCAGGGTGAACGTTAAGAACATCCTCAACCAGCGCCTCATCGATCCGATCGATGTGAGCTTCGCCGGAAACAGCCTGATCTACGTGCGCCCGCCGATCACGGCCTCGATAACGATACGCTATCACTACTAAGAAATTTCCGTGGTGAGTACGGTAAAAGGGGGAGTGGGGCGGCCTGGTGGCGCCCCGCTCCCTTCTTTTTTTGCCCCGCGACTTGCGCGGCGGCGCGCTGGCTATCCCTTGGGATTGCTTATGACGCAGACGAAGTCGACCGGCGGGTTGTACACCCGAACCGGCCCATGCTCTACGTTGCCGTCGAAGAACAGGCTGTCACCCGCCTTCAGGTGGTAGACCTTGTCCGCATGCCTATAGTCCATCTCACCCTTGATCATGAACAGCAGCTCATGTCCCGGGTGCTTGAATATGTTCTGGTCCGGATCGATCTGCTTCTCGTCGATCCTCATCAGGTACGGCTCGAAGTCCTTCTCGAAGGGCAGCCCGAACGCGAGCGACTCGTAGCTGTGGCCGAGCTTTGAACCGCGTCCCACAATGGTCTTCCTCGCACTCTTTGGCACAAGGACGGCCCTCGGCTGGCCGCTCTCGGCCTGGAAGAACTGGCCGGGGGAGACGCCCAGCGCCGCGGCGATCCGGGTCAGCGTGGAGACGGGCGAGGACACCTTCCCGTTCTCGATCTTCGAGAGCTGCCCCTTGGTCAGCTTCACCTGGGAGGCCAGCTGCTCCAAGGTCACGGCCCTCACGGCGCGCAGTGCGCGGATGCGCAACCCGATCTGCTCTTCAACCGACGATTGGGAGGCAAGATCGCGCATTTATTAACTAAGCGATTAACTGCCCGCCCGATGGAAACCAACTTAAATTTTGACGCATTTTCGCGTTACTTGCGCAAGGTATCCCCGAGTGCCCAAAGCTTGTAAGTCTAACCCCTGAAAGTACGATTTCTGACCGGCCACGCGGCTCGCGACCGGCGGTTGGATGTCCAAATGAAACCCCGCTCCCCTCATGCTTGATGCCTTCGACAACAACCTTCCGCGCCGCCTGCGCTTCGGGCGCGGCGTAAGCGGCGAACTCCTTGCCGAGCTGACCCGACTGGGCTGCTCCAGGCCCTTCTTTGTCACCGACGGCGGTGTTGCGAAAGCCGGTATCCTCGGGCGAGTGACGGCGCCATTGGCTGCCGCGGGAACGCCCGTCGCGGCGTTCGAGAGGACCGAGCCCGAGCCTCCCTTCTCGTGCGTGACGGACGCCGTGGCGCTGATCCGCGCCACCGGCAGGGTGGACTGCATTGTCGCCCTGGGCGGCGGCAGCGTAATCGACACGGCAAAGCTTGTGGCCGCCACCGCGCTTGACGGCCGTGACGCCCAGGCCCTGGCCGGCATCGGCAAGGTTGGCAGACGGTCGCTTCCCCTGATCTGCATCCCGACCACCTCAGGCACGGGATCCGAGGCCACCCCGGTCGCCATCTTCACAAACCCGGAAACCGGGATGAAGATGGGTGTCGTGGATCCAAGCCTCGTCCCCGACACGGTGCTCCTCGACCCCGCCCTGACGGACGGGCTGCCGGCACTGCCGACGGCGGCTGCGGGAATGGACGCCCTTGTCCACGCCCTGGAGGCCTACATCGCCAAGGTGGCGACGCCGATCGCCCGGGGCATGGCCATTGAGGCGGCGCGCTGGATTGGGCCGGCGCTCCCGGCGGTCTGCCTCGACGGACAGAATCGCGCGGCCCGGGACGCCATGCTCCTCGGGGCTAACCTGGCGGGCCTGGCCTTCGCCAACTCCTCCTGCTGCGGCGTGCATGCGCTGGCACTTCCGCTGGGCGGTCGCTTCCACATCGCCCACGGTGTCGTGACCGGCACGCTGGTAGCCGAGACGATGAGGCACAACCTGCCCGCGTGCTCGGACGACATCAGAACCTTCGCCTCCGTCCTCGGATGGAGGGACACGACTCCCGAGGCTTTCCCCGACCAGCTTGCCGCGCTCGCCGAGTCGATCGGACTCAAAAAGGCTCTTCGCGCCGTGGAGGTCCCGGACTCGGCCCTTGCGGAGCTCGCGAAGGGGGCCGTGGCCAACCGCCGCCTCATGGATCCCAATCCGCGCCCGATCACCGAAGAGGACGCGATCGCCATCTACAGGAAAACCCTCCGCTAACACATGAGCAACGCGATCCCAGGAGTGATGTCGAACGCGGGCGTGCAGCCCTTTCTCTGGCTTGACGGCGCCTGGGCTGAAGGGGCCGAGAATCTGGCTGTCATCAATCCCGCGACGGGAGCGGAGATAGCGAAGGTGTCGCTGGCCGATGCCGGAGCGTTCTCCCGCGCCATCGACGGGGCGCATGCTGCGTTTGCAAAGTGGAAGGGCGAGCCCGCCGCGGGTCGCGGGGACATCCTTAAGAAGACGGCGGCCCTCATGGTGCAGCGCCGAAAGGAGCTCGGCGAACTCCTGACAACCGAGCAGGGCAAGCCGCTCGCCCAGGCGCTGGGCGAGGTGGATTACGCGGCCAGCTTCTTCCAGTGGTTTGGCGAGGAGGCGCGGCGCCTGGCGGGCCGGCTGCAGCCGCACCCCGTGAAGGGCCGCGAGTACATCGTGCGCTCGGTCCCGGCCGGAGTGGCCGGACTCGTTACCCCGTGGAATTTCCCGATGGCGCAGGGCGCCAAGAAGGTGGCGGCGGCCCTGGCCGCCGGTTGCACCGTCGTCTGGAAGCCGTCGGAGCTTACGCCTCTCGTGGCCCTGGCTATGGGGCCCCTGATGAAGGAGGCGGGACTGCCAGACGGCGTCCTGCAGATCCTGCCCGCGTTCGGACCCGTCGGTGGGACGGCATTGACGGCCGACGCGAGGATCCGGGTGCTGTCCCTCACGGGATCGACCGAGACCGGAAGGACGCTCATGAAGGCCGCCTCGCAGCACCTGCCGAAACTCTCGTTTGAGCTTGGAGGCAACGCTCCCTTCATCCTCCTGCCTGATGCGGACCTCGACGCGGCCGCGGCGGACCTTGTGAAGCTGAAAGTCTTCGTCTCGGGACAGGTCTGCGTGACGGCGAACCGGGTATTTGTGCCGGCGAAAATTGAAAGGGATTTCACGGCTAAGCTGGTCGCCCTCTGGAAGGACCTGAAGATCGGGAATGGCCTGACCCAGGGAACAGACGTCGGCCCCTTGATCCACTCGAAGGCGTGCGAGCGGGTGAAAGACCTGGTGGCGAAGGCCGTGGGGGCCGGGGCCGAGATCGTGGCCGAGAACCGCGCTCATGAGGCCGACAAGGCGCTCGCCGGGGGCAGTTTCTATCCCCCGACCATCATCCGCGGCGTCCGTGACGACATGGAGCTCGTGACGGGAGAGATTTTCGGGCCGGTGCTGCCGATTCTGACTTACGGCGACGTGGCGGAGGCCGTGAGGCGCGCCAACGCGACGCCCTATGGGCTTGCGGCCTATGTCTACGGCTCCGACCTGGCGCTGGCCGGCGGCGTGGCCGAGTCGATCGAGGCGGGTATCGTCGGCGTCAATGAGTGGCGCCCGCTGCGATCGGAGATCCCGTTTGGCGGCATCAAGTCGAGCGGCCTGGGCTCCGAGGGCGGAACCGAGGGAATCCACGAGTTCTGCGAGACGAAGACCATCTCTCTGCCGTCCTCGCCGCGTTACTGAGGACGGCTAGCGCCGGTCCTTCAGGTTCTGGATCACGTCGAACTGCTTCGGCGAGAGGAGCCTCCTGGGCACGCGCTTCTTGGCCTCAAATATGAGGCGCTCCCAATCGTCCTCGCTCGGGACGTGCTTCATCCAGGAGTTGTGGTGGCCCTGCTTGCGCTGCCAGTCGAGCTTGCCGCCGTGCACATTGGCAACGACCTGGTATTTCCCCTCCTCGGGGTTGTTGTTCCACCATCCAAATTCCATGCTCATGATAGGGGGAATTCCGCGACGACCGCTCCCTGGTGGAAGGCGCCTTTCTTAGTGACCAGGCGGTTCACGCGGACCTTGTCGGGGGTGATGTCGACCGACATCGCCCCGAACGGCTTGCAGAAGGAGCCCGTGTTGATGACGACGACGCCCGAGGGCGTCTTCCAGACGCCGGGACGGTGCGTGTGCCCGATCATGACGAAGCGCGCCTTCGGGCGGTGGCGGCGGGCAAGGGTGGCGGCGCGCTCGGGCGCCTCGTTCCAGGCGCTGACCATCGAGAAGAACCGGTGCGGGGGCCAGACGGTGTCTCCGGCCAGCCGGATCGCGTGTTTGAAGGGGTTCTTCTCCATCTGGTGAGTCTGGGGAAGCGATGCGGAGACGACGCGGAAAGCCTTGAGGCGCCCCTCAAACTGGCTGCTTTCGCCCTCGGGCAGCGCGGCCAGGGCCGCTATGACCTTCGTCCTTATCATGTGGGCGTGCTTCGACCAGGGGACGATGTTGTCGAAGAGGACGTCGCCATGGGTGACCAGGACCTGTCCGTCTGCAAACTCGAGCGAATCCACTGCTGAGAGGTCGGGGTCATGGTTTCCCGTCAGGAGAGTGAAGGGGATTCCGGCGGACTGCAGGAACTCCTGGATCTCGCGCCGGGCCTTCTCGGTCTCACCGGGGTGGTCGGAGGGACGCGTATCCAGCGTGTCCCCGTTGAAGACAAGGGACGTCGCGCCGGCGAAGAGCGGGCGAAGCTGCTCAAGGTTGCGGACGCGACTGGATTTGTCCGCATAATGTACGTCCGATAAGACGCGGATGATTGGTGAACCCACTCAGTGACCGCCGAAAGCTCCCATCATGGCGGAAAGGTCGCGCCAGCCGTCCGGCGGCGTGAAGAGCGAGTCGGGGAGGCTTCCCTTTTCGACCGCGGTGACCTCGAGGGTCGTGACGCCGTGCTTGCCGGTCGCGATGACCTTCATCGGGAAGAAATTCTTGCCCTTCAGGGCCTCCTCCCAGGCGGCGGGTGCCTGGGGGCGCTGGCCGGGGCCGCCGCCGTGGAACAGGCCGCCGAAGGCGCCAAGCTGGTCCGTCACCCAGATCTCGGCCGTCTCGTCGGGGCCCTTGGAGACGTACTTCGTGCACTCATAGCCGAGGATCGTCTCCTTACTGGTCGTGGCCTCGAGGGAGTGCTGCGAGGGATCGTAGGCGCCTTGGGCGCCGGCCGGCATCTGGCCGGGCTGCGGGATCGGGCGCTGCATGTACATCTTCTGCGCCGTCATCAGAATCAGCATCTTCTGGTTCTTGGTGTCCATGACCATGGCGGCCGCGCCGCCCTTCATGTCGATCCGGAAGAAGCCCTCCTTGATGCTGAAGTCGATGTTCTGGCTTCCCTCCTTCATGTTGGGGCTTGAGATCTTCATCGTCACCTTGCCCTCGAATGTCTCGGCGGACACGACGCAGGGTAGGAGTAGCGCGACGGCGGGCAGGAGGGCTTTGAGGAGTTTCATTGCCGCGCGATTATCGGATTGCCGCCTGCCGGTGCAATGAAAGAAGCCCTAGGGCGTGAATTACAGGCATGCCTACCATGCGGGCAACTTTGCGGACGTCCTGAAGCACGCGCTGCTCGTGCGGCTCATGCGCGCGCTCCAGAGAAAGGAGAGGGGCTTCGTCTTCGTGGACACCCATGCCGGCAGGGGCACCTATGACCTCTCTACCGCGGCCGAGGGGGACACGCGCGAGCGCGTGCCGGAGTGGCCGGACGGAATCGGGCGCCTCTGGGAGCGCGCCGACGCCCCGGCCGAGGTGGCCGATTATCTGGAGGTGATCCGCGGATACGACCGCTACAGGGGCAATACCTCCGCCGTGCCCCGGTTCTACCCGGGCTCGCCCAGGATCGCCCGCCTGCTTGGCAGGCCCCAGGACCGGATGGACCTCTGGGAGAAGCACCCTTCCGAGAACGCGTTTCTCAGGGAGGAATTCGTGGGGGAGCGCCGCCTGTCGATCCACGAGGCCGATGGCTACGGGGCCCTGAGGGCCACGCTTCCTCCCCTGGAGCGTCGCGCCCTTGTCCTCATGGACCCCCCGTTTGAGTCCTCCAGCGAGTGGGCCGACGTGTCGGCGACCTTCGGAGAGGGCCTGGCCCGCCTGCCGGACGCCACAATAGCGATCTGGTACCCCCTTACGGAGAGGGCGCGGGCGGACGGGTTTTTGAGGCTGCTCGAGTCCGTAAAGGTCCCGAGCCTGGCCATTGACCTGGTAGTCGACCCGGAGTCGCAGCGCATGAAGGGCTGCGGCGTCATTGTCGCCAATCCCCCGTGGAAATTCGAGGGGGAGGCGCGGACGATCGTCAGCTATCTCGCGACCGCGCTCTGCCGGGGCCAGGTCGCCCAGGGCTCGGTGCGCTGGGTGGTTCCTGAATAGCCGAACGTAGGGCGGAAAGGCTGAACATCCAGCGGCGGCGGCCTGAAGATCGGCCTCGTCCACATGGCGTCCTCACGGGGTATAGCGCTAATCGCGGCGGACTCGGTCTGCAGCGGTCGCGCGCGGAAGGTATTCGCGAGCGGTGTCATGGTGTACTCTACGACCCAAGGACGGATTAGTTGTGCCAAAAGTTTCTAAAATACTCCGAATACTTTGAAAACCGCTCCCGCGGGACGCGACCGCCGTCGATGACGGAGGGGCTTCCCGCGGGAGCGAGTGTTCCATGGCTAGGCGACCCGGCCCATGCGGTAGGCGGGCGGCAGGGACTCCTGCCGCTTCGGCACCGAGAGCGTGAGGACGCCGTCGTCGATCGAGGCCTGCATCTGGGAGTAATCAAACCCCACGCCAAGCCTCAGCTTCAGACGGTAGTCGCGCTGCGATCCCTCGAGGTTGAGGGCCGACCAGTTCACGCGCACAAAACGGGTCTTGTGCGCGGTGATGACTAGGTCGGGACCGTAGGCCTCGATCTCCACGCCGGAGGCGCCCACGCCGGGTACATAGACGACGATGGAGACGGCGTCCGGGAGCTCACGGCAGTCGTAGCTGGGCTGGCGGAACGTCGTGTTGGACGCCTCGTAGGCCTTGTGGTGACGGCTGGATGTGCTCGTGGTATGGGTTCTCTTCTTCATGGTGGGAAAGGCAGTTGCCTCCTGGGGGCTTTTGGCCACCGGGCTTCTGGATTTTCTAAACGTGTCCTGGGTTAGGAGGGTTTAGGCCGAGAAGCCCGCGCTGGCCGTTTTGTTCCAATTGGAAATGGCGACCTGACGCATCATGGCGCAGCAGCGGACGGCCTTCGTAAACGAAGTGCCGGCGCGGGGCGTGTGATGTTTGTTGGTCAGGGCCATCGGAACAGAATTACACGAAGCATAATGCAGGCGCCGTGCCAAGTAAAAATCATTGTTTATGACCCGCTGTTCTGCTGGGAGCCACGCCTCGGACCCCGGGA
>DASRSJ010000370.1:0-1854 GCA_035656555.1 Opitutaceae bacterium | reverse complement strand
CCTCGAGGCATCGAGGACATGAACGACGCCGTGGGCGTACTCGGGCGCGATCTTGACCGCGGTGTGCGCGGCGCTGGTCGTCGCCCCGCCGATCAGGAGGGGGACGGTGCAGCCGGTGCGCCTCATCTCCTTGGCGACATGAACCATCTCGTCCAGGGAAGGTGTGATGAGTCCCGAGAGCCCGATGACGTCCGCCTTGTGCTCCAAGGCCGCGGCCAGGATCTTGTCGCAGGCGACCATGACTCCCAGGTCCACGACCTCGTAGTTGTTACAGGCGAGGACGACGCCGACGATGTTCTTGCCGATGTCGTGAACGTCGCCCTTCACGGTCGCCATGATGATGCGGCCCTGGCTGCGCGCTACGCCGCCGGCGGCGACGAACCTGCGCTTCTCCTCCTCCATGAACGGCGTCAGGTAGGCGACGGAGCGCTTCATGACGCGGGCCGACTTCACGACCTGGGGCAGGAACATCTTTCCCGCGCCGAAGAGGTCACCGACGACGCGCATGCCGTCCATGAGCGGCCCCTCGATGATGTTGAGCGGCCTCGGATACTTCTCGGAGTTCGAGCGGGCCTCCTCCGTGTCCTTCTCGATGAAGGTGTCGATGCCCTTGACGAGCGCGTGCGAGAGGCGCGACTCGACCGAGGCATTGCGCCACGCGAGGTCCTCCTTGATCTCGACCTTGGACGCTCCGCCCTGGGAGGCCTTGAGCTCGTCCGCCATGATGACCAGCCGCTCGGTCGAATCTGCACGGCGGTTCAGAATCACGTCCTCGACCCGATCGAGAAGGTCCTTCGGGATCTCCTCGTAGACGCCGAGCATGCCGGCGTTCACGATGCCCATGTCCATCCCGGCGCGAATCGCGTGGTAGAGGAAGGCCGCGTGGATCGCCTCCCTGACGGGATTGTTGCCGCGGAAGGAGAACGAGACGTTCGAGACGCCGCCGGAGACCTTGGCGAAGGGGAGCGTCTCCTTGATGATCTTCGTGGCCTCGAAGAAATCGACGGCGTAGTTGTTGTGCTCCTCGATGCCGGTCGCGACCGTCAGGATGTTCGGGTCGAAGATGATATCCTCCGGGGAAAACCCGATCTCCTTTGTCAGGAGATTGTAGGCCCTGGTGCAGATGCGCACCTTCTCATCGCGCGTCGCCGCCTGGCCCTGCTCATCAAAGGCCATGACGACGGCCGCGGCGCCGTAGCGCATGACGAGCTTCGCCCGCCTCAGGAACTCGGTCTCGCCGTCCTTGAGCGAGATGGAATTCACGATGCTCTTTCCCTGGACGCACTTGAGTCCCGCCTCGATCACCGTCCACTTGGACGAGTCGATCATGACCGGCACCCGGCAGATCTCCGGCTCAGCCGCGATTAGGTTCAGAAACTTGACCATCGTCGGCTCGCCCTCGATCAGTGCCTCGTCGACGTTGATGTCGATCACGTTGGCGCCGCTCTCCACCTGCTGGCGCGCGATGGCCAGGCACGCGTCCCAGTCGCCAGCCTTCAGGGCCTTGGCGAACTTGGGCGAGCCCGTGATGTTCGTGCGCTCGCCGACTACGATGAACTGGGAGGCGGATGCCCCTGGGGTGCTTGTCATCTCTTGCTTGGGCAGGCTCAGGCGATAACCAAACGCTCAAGGCCGCTCAGACGCATGGCCGTCGGCAGGGCGGGGATCTTGCGCGGAGGAAAGGCCTTCACGGCCTTGGCGATCGCCGCGATGTGGGCGGGCGTGGAGCCGCAGCATCCACCGACCATGTTGAGCCATCCGTTGGAGGCGAAGTCGCTCAGCACCGCGGCCATGTCGTCCGGCGTCTCGTCGTAGGCGCCGAAGGCATTGGGGAGCCCGGCGTTCGGGTGGCAG
>DASRSJ010000369.1:0-1638 GCA_035656555.1 Opitutaceae bacterium | reverse complement strand
GAAGATCCACTATGACTCCTCGGCCAAGCAGCTGGGGGCGATCCTGGACTTCCTTCCGACGACGAACCGCCGTCTCTCCTTCAAGGACATCGAGCCCTACTTCCCCCAGATCGAGGCCCAGGAGAAGCTGGCCGAGCCGGTCGAGGCCCAGTCCAGGACCCATTTCCAGTCCGCGGTCGTCCAGCTCTACTCGAACCTGTCGCACTACGTGCGCCTTCGCCGGGCTATGGAGCCGGACGGCAGCACGGACTTCCTGGGCGAGCTCCTGAACCTCCAGGAGCACCTCGCCGACGGAGTCGAGGCGGTCCGCCTCAAGGAGGCGGGCAAGCCCCATGACGAGGCGAAGGCCACCGCCGTCATCGAGGAGGGCCAGAGGTTCGTCTCGATGGCCGAGGCGACGGACCTCCTCGCGATCCCTCCCGACGACAACGAGACGGACATGAACGCCTGGCACAACGCGGGCCACGAGCTCCTGGAGACCTTCGGCAAGGGCTACGTGAGCCCGGCCGTCATGGCGTATGCCGGCATGGGCTACGCGTGGCAGAAGAACCAGCCGGAGAAGTTCGCACACATCGTGCAGCTCTATGAGTCGAGCCTCGAGAAGCGCTTCGGCAAGCAGGTCACGAAGGCACGGATCGAGACGGGCTTCAACCAGCTTGAGCCGTTCTACGCCTGCATGCTGGTCTACCTCGCGGCCTTCCTGTTCGCGGCGCTGTCGTGGCTAAAGTGGTCAGAGCCCGCGCGGAAGTCGGCCTTCGGCCTCGTGGCGCTAGGCTGGGTGCTCGCGACGGCGGGCATCATCACCCGCATGTGGCTCGAGGGCAGGCCCCCTGTCACGAACCTGTATTCGTCGGCACTCTTCATCGGCTGGGGCTCGGTGGGCCTCTGCCTCATCCTCGAGCGGACCTACAAGGACGGCATAGGCAGCGCGGCGGCCGGAGCCATCGGCTTCGCGACGCTCCTGATCGCGCACCACCTGGCGCTCGCGGGAGACACGCTCGAGATGATGCGCGCGGTCCTCGACTCGAACTTCTGGCTTGCGACGCACGTCGTCGTCGTGACGACGGGCTACGCCTCGACCTTCCTCGCCGGGATGCTCGCGGTCATCTACGTCGTGCGAGGCATGTTCACAAAGACCCTGGACAAGGCCACGGCCGACACGCTCGCCCGGATGGTCTATGGCATCGTCTGCTTCGCAACGCTCTTCAGCTTCGTCGGGACGGCCCTCGGCGGCATCTGGGCCGACCAATCGTGGGGCCGCTTCTGGGGCTGGGACCCGAAGGAGAACGGCGCCCTCATCATCGTCATCTGGAACGCGCTGATCCTCCACGCCCGCTGGGGCGGCCTGGTGAAGCAGCGCGGCCTCATTTGCCTGGCGATCTTCGGAAACATCGTGACCAGCTGGAGCTGGTTCGGCACGAACATGCTTGGCATCGGGCTCCACAGCTACGGCTTCACCGAGGCCGCGTTCTGGTGGCTGTCGGCCTTCATCGCGAGCCAGCTTGCGCTGATCGCTCTGGCCAACATCCCGCTGGCCAGGTGGCGCAGCTTCAGGGCCTGAGACCCTAGGCTGCCGAAGGGGCGGTTGATCCGGAGCAGGCGAGAGGCCTCGGCTGGTTGTCCTGGGAATCCTCCTGC
>DASRSJ010000368.1:0-5033 GCA_035656555.1 Opitutaceae bacterium | reverse complement strand
GGCGGAGTATGAAAAGGAAAATGCAATGAAACAGAACAACAAGCTCGCACTCCTGCTCGGTATCGGAGCGCTCCTGCCCTTCGCCGCCTCGGCGAAGTCCCTGGAGCAGTCCTACATCGAGTCGGCCCGCCAAGGCACCGGCGTTCCGGTCCCGATCTCCGTGGTTTCACCCCACGTCGACGGGTTCGACATCGGCCAGTCCGTCCAGGTTGAGTTCGTCGTAGACACGACGGGCAAGCCCTCGGCGATCAACATCAAGTCCTCCTCGGACCGCGATTTCGCGGAAGCCGTCGTGGATGCGGTGAAGCAGTGGCGGTTCACGCCTGCGCAGCTCAACGGCTCGCCGGTTGCGACGAAGGTCGTCCTCCCGGTTCGCGTCGTTGAGTCGGCGAAGTCCAGCGTGTTCGTCGCTGACTAATCAGGCGGTCAGGTCAGGTTATACATAAGAAACCAACAAAGGGCGCCCTCCTCGCGGGGGGCGCCCTTTTTCATGCATTTTTCGGGTCACGAAAGCGCAACATTATGCCCTCGAGGGTAGCGGTTTCCGGGATACGCATAAACCGTCCTTGCGAAGGGTGCATCGGATAAGTGTACTTGGACGTTTATTTCCTGGAGACACGCCTTCATGCAGATCCGCCTTAGACACGCATTTTCAGCCATCATTCAGTGGTTCGACGCAGACTACGCCCCGGGCGGCGCCGAGGCCGTCAGGAACGAGCCCGACAAGGTCGACTGGGTGCGCTGCATCCCGTTCATCATCCTGCACCTGGGCTGCCTCGGGGTCATCTGGACAGGCGCCAGCTCCTTCGCGGTCTGGACCGCGGCCTTCCTCTACGTCGCCCGCATGGCGGCCGTGACCGGCGTCTATCACCGCTACTTCTCCCACAAGACCTACAGCTGCTCCCGGCCCGTGCAGTTCCTGTTGGCCGTCTGGGGCGGCACGACCGTGCAGCGCGGCCCCCTCTGGTGGGCCTACCACCACCGCCACCACCACCAGCACTCCGACGAGGAGGAGGACGCTCACTCCCCCCACGTCCACGGTTTCCTCTGGTCGCACATCGGCTGGATCACGAGCCGCAGGAACTTCCCGACCGACTACTCGAAGGTCCGCGACCTGAACAAGTACCCGGAGCTGGTCTTCCTGAACCGCTTCGACGCGATCGTCCCTTTCCTCTTCGCCTTCGCCCTGTTCGGCATCGGCGGCTTCCTCCACGTCCACGCCCCCTCCCTCCACACGAGCTCGTGGCAGCTCCTTGTCTGGGGCTTCTTCATCAGCACGACCGCCCTTTTCCACGGCACCTCCTGCATCAACTCGATGGCCCACCTGATGGGCAACCGCCGCTTCAAGACGGAAGACGACTCCCGCAACAGCTTCATCCTGGCGATCATCACCCTTGGCGAGGGCTGGCATAACAACCACCACCGCTACCAGAGCGCGACGCGCAACGGCTTCTACTGGTGGGAGATCGACCCGACCTACTACATGCTGAGGGTCATGTCCTGGATGGGCATCATCAAGGGCCTGAAGGAAGTCCCCGCCTCTGTCCTAGCCGAGGGCGCCCACGCCGACCATCACCATTCCGTAGCCGCGGCCTCGAGGGCCCAGCACGTGCATCCCGAGTACATGTCACTCAAGAAGATCGTGCCCGCCGCCGCCGCCATCGCGGTCGCGACCGTCAACGCCACCCACCCCCTCCAAAAGAGGGTCGACGGCCACGAGATCCACAGGGACGTCACCAACGTCTCCCAGGGGCCCGGAGACCTTAAGCCTTAACGGGCTTGAGCCGCGGCCGGGAAGCACCCAACCTTTCCGCGGTGACCGAAAACCCCCAGTCGTCAACCGCCGTCGCAGCGCCGCGTCCCGTCGCGACGTCGCTGCAGGGCCGCGTGGTGGACTTAGTCGCCGCGCAGCTGACCCAGGGCATCACGCCCGAGAAGGTCGCCCTCACGCTGGCCGTCGGAAGCGCGCTTGGCCTCTTCCCGATCCTCGGCACGACGACCCTCCTCTGCCTCGCGGCCGGCATCGTCCTGCGCCTCAACCAGCCCGTGATCCAGATGGTGAACGCCCTCTGCACGCCGTTCCACCTTCCGGTCATCTACTGCATGTTCCGCCTCGGCAACTGGCTCTTCGCGCTGCCGAACGAGAAGCTGCGCATCGGGATGATGCACATGCTCTGGGAGGACCCGCGCGAGTTTTTCGAAAAGTTCGGCATGAGCGCCGTCCATGCGATCGCCGCCTGGGCGGTCGTGGCCCCGTTCTGGATCCTCACCGTGTACATGGTGGGCCTGCCGGTCCTGCGGGAGGCGCTTCGCAGGAAGGGCCTCGCCAACTGCGGCGGCCTGCCGCCGCCCGAGCACCCCGTGCCCTAGGCCGCGGGCGCCTTCGGCGGCCGCGTGAACTTGCGCAGGTTCTTCAGCGCGATCTCGAACTCCTTCGGCAGCGGCGACGAGATCTCCACCGGCTCGCGGCTCTCCGGATGCGTGAAGCCCAGCTTTCCCGCATGGAGCGCCAGGCTCGAGATCAGGGGCTTCTCCGTCTCGATCCCCTTGTAGGCGCGCTTGAGCCCCGAGAGGAGGAGGACCGCGTCCTTATGGCCGTACAGGCGGTCGTTCAGGACAGGCGCGCCCGAGTAGGCGAGGTGGACGCGCACCTGGTGCGTGCGCCCGGTGAGCGGCCGGCACTCCAGCCACACGAACTTGCCGAAGGACTCGAGCACCCTGAACTCCGTGACCGCGGGCTTGCCGCCCCGCTTCTTGAAGACCTTCACAATCTTCGGGTCCGCCTCGTCCCGGCCGAGGTCAAAATCAACGGTGAACTCCGGCGGCAGGCCGCCCGCCGGGTCGCGCACGGAGCAGCCCGGCGTGTTCCCCGGGGGGATGAGCGCCACCATCGCGTACTGCAGCTTCCTCACGGTCTTTGACTGGAACTGGCCGCTCAGGAAATCGAGCGCCGTCTTGGTCTTCGAGCAGAGGACGATCCCGCTCGCCTCGGTGTCGAGCCGGTGGACGTTGGCGACGGAGTCGCCGTACTTCTCCCTGACGAGCCTCATGAGGGAGACCTTCGCCTTCTTCTCCCACATCTCCGGGGACACGGGCATGCCGGCCGGCTTGTCGAAGGCAACGAGGCTGTCGTCCTCTAGGAGGATGTCGGGGAGGCTGATCACGGGTGCGAGAAGCCAATCGTTTCCCCGGCGCAAAGCCAGCGTTTCACGCGCGCCGCGGCCGGTGAAAACCGGGTAAGTTTGGGGCGGCCCGCCTGAATTCTCTTGCTGCCCGCGGGCCTCGGCAGCTGCCTCATCCCTGCAGACTGATCATGGCGCTCCCCAAAAGCTTACTGTCGATCGGCGCGGGCTTCCTCTCTGGGCGCGAGGCCTCGCGCCTTAGGAAGGAGAGGAACGACGGGGCCGCGCAGGGTGCCGTATTTGACAGCCTGATACCCCATCTTGCCCAGGGCTTCGTCTGGGCGGAGGCCGGGATCGTGCCCGGCATGGACTACGAGGCTTTCCAGTCCGGCGTCCCCCTCCACGCCTATCCCGACCTGGCGAGGCACGTGGACTCCATGAAGCGCGGGGCCGAGGACGTCCTCTGGCCCGGCCGCTGCAGCCTCTACGCCGTCACCTCCGGCTCGGGGGGCGCGCCCGCGAAGTTCATCCCGCTTCCCGAGGTCATGATCGCGCACTTCCGCAGGGCCGCCATCGACTCGATGTTCTGGTACACCGCCCGCACCGGCCACACCCGGGCGCTGAAGGGCCGCCATCTGAGTCTCGGGGGGACGACGGCGCTCACGCGCATCCCGGCCACGGGGGACTTCCAGGCGATGTGCGGCGACATCACGGGAATCGCCGCCCTGAAACAGCCCGAGTGGTCCGAGAGGCACTTCTATGAGCCCGGCGCGAAGATCGCCCTCATTCCCGACTGGTCCGAGAGGATGGCCGCCATCGGCGAGCGGGCGCCCTCCATCGACGTGACGCTCCTGGCCGGCATGCCGGAATCCGTCGTCGGCCTCGTGGAGGCGCTGCGCGCCTGCGGCTCCCTCGGCCCGAAGGCCGCGCTCCAGGACATCTGGCCCAGGCTCGACTGCATCGTGCACGGCGGCGAGCCGATCGGCCCCTATCTGGACGAGCTGGTCGGCGCAGCCGGCCCCGGGGTCAATTTCCACGAGGTCTACGTCGCCTCCGAGGGCTTCATTGCGGCGCAGGACGCCGGATCCTCGGACGGCCTGCGCCTCATGACGGACGCCGGCATCTTCTTCGAGTTCCTGCCGCTGGCCGATTACGACGAGTCCCGCCTCCACAACCTGGGGCCCAAGGCCATCCCGCTCTCGGAGGTCGCCGAGGACGTCGACTACGTGCTCGTCCTCACGACGCCGAGCGGGCTCGCCCGCTATGTGCCCGGCGACATCGTGCGCTTCGCCTCGACCGAGCCGCCCCGGATCACCTACGTCGGCCAGACCAGGCTCCAGCTGAACGCCTTCGGCGAGCACGTCTCGGAGAAGGACATCACCGACACGCTTGTCAGCGTCTGCCGGCGCAACGGATGGAACATCGTCAACTTCCACGTCGCCCCGCTCTTCGGCGGCTCAAGCATGGGAACCACCATGGGCAAGTACCTGGGCCGCCACGAATGGTGGGTTGAGCTTCGCGCCGGCACCGTCGTCACCCCGACCGGCCCGGTCATGGCACCCGAGCTGGACGCGGAGCTGCGGCGCCAGAACCGCGACTATGACGCGAGGCGCCGGGACGGCGTCATCGAGCCTCCCTATGTGCGCCTCGTCATGCCGGGCGTCTTCGCCCAGCGCATGCGCCACCACGGCAAATGGGGCGGGCAAAACAAGATGCCGCGGTGCCAGAGCGACCGCGCGATCGCCGACGAGCTGGGCAGCGCGCTCCAATTCGCAAAAGACTAGCAGGCTGGCACGCGTGATGCTTGTCATAAAAGCATCCTGCTTGAAGCAGGGTTTTGGGTAGTATCGAGCCGGCGCAAGCCGGTCAGACTAATAGCGGGGCCGGCGTTAAGGGGTTATCGCCGGCCCC
>DASRSJ010000367.1:0-5413 GCA_035656555.1 Opitutaceae bacterium | reverse complement strand
TGACCTTGGGGTTTCCTGAGAGTGCCATCAGGCTGGGTTTGACGACGGGCCTGCGCCGCTCGAATGGGGCCGAGTCGATGACGCCGAGGAGCAGTGTCGAGAATCGGCCGCCGTCATGCTCCAGATCCTTAACGATGCGGTCGACCGCTTCAACGTCGTAATACTCCAGGCCGCGCCCGAGGGCGTAGATCATGAGCTTCTCCGTGATGCAGCGGTAATAGTCCGTGCGGCGCTCGTGGGTGATGATTCTCTTCAGCCCGCGGACGTCGCTGAACTCCTCGCCCGTGATAAGCCTTCCTGTCGCGTTGATCGGGACGCCGGACTCCTTGTCCCTGTAGTTGCCCAGGGCGTTGAAATTTTCGAAGGCGAGGCCTAGGGGATCCATTCGGGCGTGGCACGAGCGGCAGAGCTGGTTGTCGCGATGGACGGCCAGCATCTCGCGAAGGGTCGGGTCGTGTCCGCCGGGCACCTTGGCGTCCTCCAAGGGTGGGATATTGGGCGGCGGGGGCGGCGCCGGGGTGCCGAGGATGTTCTCCAGTATGAACTGGCCGCGCTTGACGGGTGAGGTTCGGGTCGGGTTGGAGGTGACGGTCAGCACGGAGCCGTCGGTGAGGACACCTCCCCGAAAGCTGTCGTCGGGGAGCGTCACGAGGCGCATCTCCTTGCCGCTCACTCCGGGGATCCCGTAGACCTTCGCCAAGGGAGCGTTCAGGAAGGTGTAGTGGCTGTCGACGAGCTCAAGCACGCTCCTGTCGCCCTTGATGATGTAGCTTACGACCATCTCGGTCTCGCTGCGCATGGCGCGCCGGGTCTCGCCGTCAAAGTCGACCTTCGGGTCGCCCGGCTTGTGCGGCGGCAGCCCAAGGACTGCGCGCGCGTTGATCGGGATGAACTCGACATCCCGGGCCTGCAGCCACTGGCCCGTGAAGTTGCGCACGAAGGCGGACGACTGCGGGTCGTCCAGCATGCGCTGCACCTGCGCGTGGAGGTTGGCCCTGAGCTGCCCCCTGGCCGCGAGATCCAGCAGTCCCTGGTCCGGCATCGAGGACCAGAGAAGGTAGGACAGTCGCGACGCCAGCGAATACTCGTCGAGCCTGGGGAAGCGCGCGCCCGCGTCGGCGGGATCCGTCTGCTCGAGGCGGAAGATGAAGCGCGGCGACGAGAGGACGGCCATCATGGCGCGGGAGATGCCGACCTCGAACGAGCTGCCCGGTGACTTGTCCACACTGCGGGCCAGGTGGACAAGACGCTCTAGGGTGGCGTCGTCTACGGGCCTCCTGAAGGCTCGACCCGCGAAGTCCCTCAGGATGCTCCTCGCGTAGCGCTCTCTCATGAAGCCCACGCCCGAGGGCTCGCCCTTCGGGAAGAACCGCAGGTAGTTCGCGGGCAGAACACGCGAAGCCGGGTCCGTCGGGCCCTTCACCTTCACGGATATGATGCGAACCTCGAGCGAGGCCTTTTCCCCGGGATCCTTGCCGGCGATGCCGGCTGGCCACGGCGCCTTTGCAAGCGGCGTCACGGAGATCGTGACTCGGTGCCTGCCGGCCTTCCATTTCTCGTCCTTCGAAAACTGGAGGACCTTGTAGTCATACCAGCCCTCGGGCTCGTCGAAGCAGACTTCGCCGTCCACCGAGGCGACGACGCGGCAGCGCTCGACGTCGAAGTTGAACGGGCCGTGGATCGCCAGCTTGAAATCGACCGAGTAGTTCGCGTCGCGCGCGATGTCGAAGTCGTGGCTCACGGCGGCCGTCTCGGCGTAGCGGATCGGCCGGCCTGTCGCGATGCGCTCGGCCCTGCCGCCATTGTCGCCCTCCTCCTCGTCGAGGGACTGGGGAGTATCGAAGTCGCGGAAGTCCCGGCCCGTGGCCGTGACCTCGGGCGTCACGCGCGAGGTCTGGGGCACCACGCCGGAAATGATGGTGTCCGCCGCCTGCAGGTATTTCTCGAGGAGGAGCGGGGAGATCGAGAGGACGTCGGCGATGTTGTCGAAGCCGTGGCCGGTGTCGTCGGGCGGGAACTCGGCCTCGCTCGGGTAGGAGACGCCGAGGAGCGAGCGCACGGTCCTTCCGTACTCGATCCTGTTCATGCGCCGGATCGTGACCCGGCCCGGGTCGGGATCGCTCGGGTCGATGCCGAAGGCCGAGTACTTGATCCAGCTGGCAATCGCCTTCTCCTCGGCCGGAGTCGGCCTGGGTTTCCCGAGGGGCGGCATGATGTCGGCCCGCAGGTTCTGAAGCGCGTTGAACCAGAGATCGGGTCGGCCCGTCAGATCGGCGTCTGTCAGGTCGTCGAAGGAGACCTTGCCCTTGGCCATGCCGTCGCCGTGGCACTCGTAGCAGTAGTCCTCGAGGAGAGGGGATATCTCCTTGTGGAAGGCGGCGGCCGACTGGGCCTGTGTGGAGGCGGTCGCGACGCTGCCCGCTCCGAGGACAAAGGCCGCGTACAAGCTCGCCGCGCGGGCGAGTTCTCGGGGGCGGGATGGGGGGAATGCAGTCAAGAGTGGGGCACCCTTTGCCCGCGGCCGGCCATGGCCTGCAGACTCTGAAATTGCACCGTCATACTCGGGCACGGGCAAGGCGAAATGCCCCGCGCGGCCAATCAGAGTTGGCCGCCTAATGACTCCAGTTAAATTCCGAGAAGCCGAGCGAGCGGCCGAGGGCGAGGCATTCCTCCATCGGCAGCACACTCTCGGAACATGTCGGGTGGAGAAGGGAGGAGGCCGCGGCGCAGGAGCCCAGCTGCAAGGCCCGGTCCATCGTCCATCCTTCGTGCAGGCCCAGCAGTATGCCTGCGGCAAGCGCGTCTCCCGCCCCGGCCGAGCCGAGGACGCGTTCCGGCGGCACGCTGACGGAGGCCTGCCACAGGATTTCGCCCGAGCCCGAGCAGGCGCAGGCGCCCTCGGGGAAATGGACGACCGCCCACTGGCGAACGCCGAGTTCCACGAGCGACTGCGCGGCCGACTCGGCATCCCGCCTCTGAAGGCTGTGTGCGCGCCCGAGGGAGATTCCGGAAATCTGCTCCGCCTCGAAGTCGTTCGTGAAGAGGATGTCCACCTCCGGGAGGACCGCGCGGACGGTGTCCTTGAATTCGGGGCTCGCCGAGCTGACGCAGTCGACGGCGGTCGTCATTCCCGAGGCTCGGGCCGCGGCGAGCACCTCAAGCGAGCGGGGCGCTCCGCCCAAACCCTGGGAGTCCAGGGAATCGAGCAGCATCAGGTAGCCAAGGTACAGGATGCGCGAATGCGAAAGCTTGAAGTTGAAGTGCCCGGGCTGGAGATCCGCGTTTGCGCCGCGCTCATGGAAGAAGGTGCGCCTGCCGGTGCCATGGACTGTCATGACATCCGTGTAGCTCGTGCGAAGCCCCGCGAAAGAGCGCAGCTGGCGGGTGTCGATCCCGCACTCGAGGCAGTCGGCCAGGATCGCCCTGCCGTCGGCGTCGTCGCCGATGAGACCGATGCCCGCCAGAGGGAAGCTCGCCCCGAGCTTTGAGAGGTCCTTCAGGACATTATAGGGACCGCCCCCGTTGCCATCCTCGAGCTTGAGGATGTTCGCAAGCCCGTCCTCGGGCGGCCACGCGTCTATAGTCTTCACGTGGTCGCGGATCCAGTTGCCGCCCGCGAGGATTCCGGAGCGCATGGTCATTCTCCGACGAGGGTCACGGTCCTCGGCTCGTCCTCGTCTATGGCTGGGAAGCGCCCGACACTGGGGTCGGCGAAAAAGTTGTCGGTGAGGTCGTCATTGGCGCTCGAGACCTCCCCGATGATACATTCTTCAGAAGAGGGAGCGAACGAGTGCCACACGCCGGGCAGGATCGTGATGCGGGAGCCGGCTCTCAGCACGAACGCCTTGCCGGCATCCAGTTCCCGGGGCTCGCCGTCCAGGTTCACGCGCAGGATGCCCGCTGTCTGAGGGGCGTCGGGTCGACCGGGCCAGAGGGTGAGCGAAAGCTCCCCGGCGCGGCAGATGATATCCTCCTTCTTGCGCGCGTGGGTGTGGCAGGGCGTCTCCTGGCCCCGTCGCGCATACATCAGCTTCTCGCAGTACTCCGGCTCGGCCGCGAGGTTCACGAGGGTCAGGCCGTGCCTGTCAAAGTCCCCGAGGCCAAAGTCGGTGATGTCCCAGCGCGGGCGCGGCGGCAGCGACCACGAGTGCCTCGCGAAGCAGGCGAGGGCGTCGCGGTGAGCCTTGTTGATCGCCGATCGCCGCATCGCGCTAGAGGCTCTCGACCGTCTGTTCCTTCTGGCTCCTGAGGGCAGCCTCCCAGATTTCGTGCTGGGTGACGGCCTCGTCCGGGGTCGCGCAGCCGAAACGGTCGCCCAGCTGGCCTGAGCGTTCGCAGAGGAAGGAGGCCCACATTTGCATCAGGATGTCCGGGAAGCCGGGCTCGAAGACGCCGCCCGTGATGGCCTTGAACGGCATGCCGAAGCCGAGGTCGGTCCTCGCCCAGGTCTGGTCGGCGCCCCTGTGGAAGGTCCAGAGGGTCTTCGGCTCCTTGGTGGAATAGCGCACGCCGTGGTCCGTTCCCAGGATCTCGATCGCCCAGGTGTTGGTCTCACCAGGCGCCATGCGCTTCATCTCGAGCGCCATCGGGACGGGCTCGCCCGCGATTTCCACGGTCGTGTGCAGGAGCGCGTTGTCCCAGGTGTCGCACGCGGCCGTGCCCCCCTTGCCGTCGGGACGGGTATGGTAGACCTTCTGGAGCTGCGCGTGGACCTTGGCGGGCCTGTAGCCCAGGCGAAGCGGCAGGTGGGCCACGTGAAGTCCGAGGTCGTTCATGACGCCGGCGACCCCGCAGTGAGCGTTCTGGCGCTTCCAGCTGACGGGCTTCTGCGGGTCGAGGTCGCTCGAGTGCAGGAATGACGAGCGGACCTCGATGATCCGCCCCAGCTTTCCTGAGGAGGCGAGCGCGAACGCGCGCTGCGCGCCGGGAAGAAACGGGAACTCCGAGGAGACCCTGACAAATCGTCCTAGGCGCGCGGCCTCGTCCCTGATTCGCCGCGCGGCGGCCAGGTCTATTCCGAACGGCTTCTCCGCGAAGAGATCCTTGCCGGCGCGAAGGACGTCCACGTATAGCGCCTCGTGCCGGTCATGGGGCACGGCGACGTAGACCAGGTCGACGTCGTCCCGCGCGAGGAGGGCCTTCGGATCGGTGTCGAAGTGCCTGACGCTCGGAACCTGCCTGAACCAGTCGAGTGCCGAAGCGTTCACGTCGCAGACCGCTATGAGCTCGGGCCTCACCGGGCAGTCCAGGAGCGCGAACCACCGTCCGAACGCGCTCGCGACCTCGCGGCCCATGAGGCCCGCGCCAATGACGCCGACCTTGACCGGTGAAGGGGCGCTCATTTGAGGAATGCCATTGCCTGCTCGGGTGTCGCGCCGTCGTGGACAACCGCCATCAGGGCCCGGGTTATTTT
>DASRSJ010000366.1:0-13531 GCA_035656555.1 Opitutaceae bacterium | reverse complement strand
ACATCGCCGCGACCATTGCGGCGAACAACCTGGCAACATCGAACACGATGTTACAGACGAGCCTTAACAGGCTCTCGAGCGGTTCGAAAATCGTCAACCCGTCCGATGACGCTGGTGGTCTCGCCGTGTCGATGAAGCTCTCGGCTGCCGCCACCCGTGATGGCGCCGCGGAGTCCAACATCGGTGACTCGACGTCCTACCTGCAGACGCAGGATGGCGCGCTTCAGGTCGCCGGTCAGATCCTCGACCGCATGAGCGAGCTCAAGACCCTGTATGCTGACCCGACGAAGAACTCGTCCGATCTGGCGAACTATGACTCGGAGTTCACGCAGCTCCAGTCCCAGCTCACCGCGATCGGCTCCGAGCAGTTCAACGGTGTCAACCTGTTCGGTTCGACCTCGCTGTCTGTCGCCACGACGGATGATGGCAGCACCTCCGCTGCCGTTACCCTGACGGCTGCCAACCTCACGAGCACAACGTCGGGAGTCGGTGTCCTCACCAGCTCTTCCGCCTCTACCCTCGGAAGCGTGGACCTGTCGGACATCACCAGCGCGATCCAGAACGTGGCAACCCTCCGCGCCCAGAACGGCGCCGAGCAGAGCCGCCTCACGTTCGCGACGGACCTCCTGACCGTGAACCAGCAGAACCTCGAGGCCGCCTCGAGCCGTATCACGGACGTCGACGTCGCCCAGGAATCGACCCAGCTCGCACGCTGGAACGTTCTTGTGCAGTCCGGCGCCTCCATGCTGGCCCAGGCCAACCAGAGCTCGAGCATCGCGCTGAAGCTCCTGCAGTAAGTACCACCCGTACAGGGATAGTACGATTCGCCCAGGTCTGGCCGCCGCACGGGTGGCGGCCAGACCCACGAATCGCCCTTCGATCCCTGCGGAGGCCCCCGGCGAATCCGAGTTCGGGTTCGTCAAGCAAGGCCCCGGCTTGTCCGGGGCCTTCGCATTTTCAGGTGTCGCGGACCCGGCCGGCGGGCGGCCATGACGTGCCGGGCGAGGTGATGAAGCTCGCACGGACGGCCACGAGGAAAGGAAGACGGAGATGATCGCCGTCGGCGGAAACGTGATCTCCTTCGACCTCGCCCGTTCGCTCTACAAGGTGCGGGACGTGGACGTGATCCATTCCCACGCCGCCGGGGACGAAGCGGCCTTAGGCCGACGCGTGGATCAGGTCGGACACCACGGTCCCCACTGTCTCGCGCTCGTTGAAGCGGTCGTAGATCCGGCGGCGCTGCGAATTGTCCAGCGAGAGCGCCTTCTCGCACGCCTGCACCAGGGCTTTCAGGTCGGCCTTGGGATAGCGGATGATGAGGCCCTCGCCGTGGAGTTCCTCCAGGCGGCCGCCGCGTGAAGAGTCCTCGGAGACCGGGACCAGGCCGCTGCACCCGGACCAGAAGGGCCTGTCGGTGTGGCTGCCCGCCATGGGCGCCGTCGTGAACTTCCGGCCCTCGGGGCAGAAGCCCACCTTGAACCTGTTGAGGCCCGCGCGCGACTGGACGCTGACGGAGTGGTCGCTGATCGCGACGAAGCGGTCCTTGAACGTCGCCTTCAGGTGCGCAATCTGGCGCTCCCTGTGCTGGGTGAGCCCAAGCTGGGATCCGAGGAAGAGGATCTTCTCCTCGGGCGCCTCGTTGAAGGGGACGTCGAACGGGGCCACGTTGGCGACCCAGCTGCGGTGCACGTTGCGGCAGCCGGCCTTGAGTTTCGCCCTGCCCGCCTCGGCGAGCGGCTCCTCGTCATGCACCAGCACGTCGAGGTGCGGGGCGATGTCGTTGAAGCACGGCATGAAGCGGCTCGCCTCGTCGAACGCGTAGTACAGGTGCTTCACACCCTTCTTGGCCAGGAGCTCGAAGGCCTTGCCGGCCAAAGGGCCGAGCGCCTGGGGCTGATGGCCCATCGTGACGAACCAGCGCTCCTCGCCCTCGACCTTCGGAAACGCCGCGATGTCCGGCACGCCCGCCAGCCCGCACACCATCGCCGGCAGGAAGGCGAGGCCCTCGTGGCGCATCGCGGAGAAGACGCGCGTGTTCTCCCCGTACCAGTCGCAGTCCAGGCGGGCCTTCGTCAGGAGGTCGCTGTCGCCCGAATTGGTGACGAATGTCGCGATCGGGATGTAGGGGACGCCGGCCACGTAGGAGTCGGCGTCCTGCAGCCCACGGGCCCAGGAGTTGAAATAGCAGACGCGCACGCGGCGCGTGCCGCTCGGGATCGACGTGTCGCCGGCGCCGAACGCCAGCTCCCTCTCGAAGACAGGATCCTTGGGGAAGCAGCTAGCCAGCATTTATGCCGGCGTCGCTCGATCCCTCGAGGGCTGATTGGCGGGGCGCCGTTGCGGCGCCACCATCCTGCGGGAGGAGCGATCCATCGCCCGCCCGGTTTTTTTCCTGCGTTGTCGAAAGGGTGCTCATCATCGGGTCATCCGACGGCGGCGCGCAGCTTCACGAACTGCACGTTCGCGGCCTTGGTCGCGGCCTCGTACTGCTCCTCGTCGATGCCGGCCGCCGCGAGGCGCGCCTTCGAGCGGTTCCAGTAGGGCTCCTCGCCCTGGATGCCGAAGCCGAGCTCCTCGGCCGCGCCGGCGGCGAGGCTGAGAAGATGGGCGAGATTGGACTCAGGGGCCTCGGTCTCGGGATTGTAATGCGCCGCGATCGCCGCGCTGACGGCCGTCGGGAAGTGCCACTCGTTAAGGACGAAGGCCGCCGCCTCGCAGTTCGTGAAGCCGGTCATGCCCTTCTCCCACTCCGCCAGCATCTTTCCCGCCCTCGGATCAAAGCTCTCCCTGTGGATCGAGTCGCGGATGAATCCCTCGATCGCGATCTTGCCGATCGAGCGAAGGAGCCCGACGGAGTAGGCGTCGCTGGGCTCGATGCCCGCGTAGCCGGCAAAGGCCTCCATGAGGAGGGCGGAAAGAAGCGAGTTCTCGCGGAGCCTGGCGCCCGTGATGCCATACTCGCGCAGGCTCTGGTTGCTCATCTGCGCAACGGCCGCGAAGCCGGCAATCCTGTAGATTTCCCCGAAGCCGATGCGGGCCAACGCCTGCTCGAGCGAGGCATACGGGACGCCGACCGTGTAGGCCGGGGTGTTCGCGATGCGGATGATCCTGGTGGTGAGCGAGGCGTCGCACTTAAGGAGCGCCGTCACGTCATTCAGGTCCGAGGCGGGATCTAACCTCATCTTGCCCAGTCTCGCAAGTATCTGCGGGGCCGCGGGCAACGTCTTTACAACGTGTAGCAGGGTCTCACGCGGAAAGAGCAGAGAAGTCATGGGTCTGGGAACCTATCGGCGCGGCGGACTCCGTATTTAGCGGAATCGGATGCCGACTTTCACCCAGGTGCCGGTTGCGCGAGCACCAGGAAGCCCATGTCTGCCTGAGCGCGGCGCCGAAGCGCGCCGCCTGTCCCGGCTGATCCATGAGGGGGCTCGAGCGCATCTGCTCGCGCAGAATGGACCTGGACGTTGTCCTCAGCGCGGGGTCGCGGCCAAGGTTCGCGGCAGCCCGCACGTAGTCGGCGACGTCCCCGGCGATCCACTCGGGATGCCCGATGGCGCTTAGGAGGCTGGCCCCCACCCTCGAGCCGTGACGGTCGCCCGTCATGGTCACGATCGGCACGCCCATCCAGAGCGCCTCGCAGGTCGTCGTGGTCCCGTTGTAAGGGAAGGTGTCGAGCGCGACGTCGACCATCCCGTAAAGGGCGAGGTGCGCGGCAAGGTTCGGGGTGCGCCCGGCAAGCTCCACGCGGTGCTCCTCCAGCCCGCTGGCCGCCAGCCGCTCCTTGAGGCGCGCCGCGATCAGGGTCGAATTGAGCCCGTGCCCCTTCAGGAGGAGCCTCGAGCGCGGGACGGCGGAAAGAATCTCCGCCCAGCACCGGAGCGTCTCGTCGCCGACCTTGGAGAAATTGTTGAAGCAGCCGAAGGTGATATGGTCCGGGGCGTCCTCGCTTCGGACCGGCTCCGGCGCGCATCCCGGCGGAGCATAGCACCACGCCGTCGGGGCGAAGCGGACGAGCTCCTCCGTGTGGAAGGGATCCGCGACGCCGAAGGGATCGGTCACCTGGTCCACGAAGCGGTAGTCCATCTCGGCCAGGCCGGTCGTGTCCGGGTAGCCGAGGTAGCTCACCTGGACCGGCGCGACGCGCCGGGCGAAGACCGGGAGGCGGTTGATGCCCGTGTGTCCGGCGAGGTCCACCAGGATGTCCGGCGCGTCCGCACGGACCAGGGCCTCGAGCGCGTCGTGCGGCATGCCCGCGACATGGCGCCAGAGCGCGGAGCGAGAGCGAAGCTTCGTCGACATGCCGTCCACCCGCGCGTGGTCGTGGTAGAGGACGATCTCAAACTGGCTGGGATCCAGGCCGGCCAGGAGCGGCTCCAGGAAATACGCGACGGAATGGGTCCTTAGGTCGGCCGAGAGGAATCCGACCCGGATCCTTCGCTCGGCGTCGGGCAGGTTCGCGGGCCTAAGCGCCCGCGGCGGGGGGACCGCCTTGCCGTAGTCCAGGTGCTCGGCCAGGACCGCCTCGCGGCTCACGCCCTCAAGGTAGTGGAGCGCGAGCAGACGGCCGCTTCGGGCCTCCAGGTTCAAGGGATTGTGGACCAGCGCCGTGCGGTAGGCCTCCACGGCCTCGGGGATCCTGTAGGTTTCCTGCAGGACAAGCGCGCGGCCATTGTGCGCGAGCGAGAGCGAGGGATCGATCTGCACGGCGCGGTCGAGGTAGCCGAGCGCCTCGTCCTGGTGCCCGGACTGCGCCAGCGCGACGCCGAGGTTCGCGATCGCGAGCGCACTCGAGGGCTGGAGCACCACCAGCTGGCGCAGGATCGGCACCGCCGCGTCAAAGCCCGCGCTGCTGCTTATCAGGGCTCCCAGGTTGTCCAAAGCCTCGACGAAATTGGGGCAGAGGCTGACCGCGCGCTCGAGTGACGCGCGCGCCGGCGCGGTCCTTCCGAGCGCCTTCTGGACGACGCCCAGGTGGCACCAGCCCTCCGGCATGTCGGGCGAGCGGGCGACCGCGGCCTCAAGGTGGGTGAGCGCCTTCTGGTAGTCGGCCAGCGCCGCGAGCGCCACGCCGAGCCTCATCTCGCACTGGGCCGAGGCGGGGTTCAGGCGCAGCGCCTTCTTCAGGAGCGCCGCGGCCTCCTCGTACTGGCCCTTCTGGATGGCGATCATGCCCGAGAGGTGCGGCGCGTCGAAATTGCCGGGATCCGCGCGGCAGACCTTCGTGTAGAGTTCGTCGGCCTCGTCGAGGTGCCCCGCCGTGTGGAAGTCCACGGCCTTCTCGAGCATCTTCCTGATCTGGGTCGGCGACATGGCGTCTAGGCGGCGATCGCCGTTTTCTGGCACCAGTCGCCCCAGCACTGCAGCAGCGCCTCGGCGAACCTGTCGGCCTGCCCCGGGTGATCCATGAGGACGGAGGCCCTCATGTCCTCCCTGAGCGCCGTCCCTCCCACCCTTCCCTCCCTGCGCTCGTTGCCGAGCGAGACGGCGGTGCAGACATAGTCGTTCCAGCTGCGCGCGATCCACTCGGGATGGCCCACGGCCGTCAGGAGGCTGGCGCCGACGCGCGAGGCGTGGCGGTCGCCGCAGAGCGTCACGACCGGGGTGCCCATCCACAGGGCCTCGCAGGTCGTGGTCGTGCCGTTGTACGGGAAGGTGTCGAGGGCGACATCCACGTCCTGGTACTGCGCCAGGTGCTCGCGGGTGTCCTCGATGCGGCCCAGGAGGTCGACGCGGGCCGGGTCGATGTCCGCGCGTATCAGTCGCTCGCGGATCTGCAGCGTCACGGTCGGGTCGTCGAGGCCCGAGTTCTTGATGCGCAGGCGCGATCCCCGCACCGAGCCCAGGATCTTGGACCACGCGAAGAGCGTCTTGTCGGTGACCTTCGCGAAGTTGTTGAAGGAGCCGAAGGTGACCGTCTCGGCGTTGCCGCTTCCCGGGTCGGGCGACTCCGCGCTCGGCGCGTAGCTCCACGCCGTCGGGGCGAACCTCACGAGGCTCTCGGAGTGGAGCGGGTCGGAGTCGCCGGCGGGATCGGTGATGGCGTCGACCAGGCGGTAGTCCATGGAGTCGACTCCCGTGGTGTTCGGATAGCCAAGGTAGCTGACCTGCACCGGGGCCAGCCTGCGGGCGAAAAGCGAGAGGCGGTTCATGCCGGTGTGGCCCGCCAGGTCGACCAGGATGTCCGGCTGGTCGGCGCGGATGAAGCCCTCGACCATGCCGTCGTCCAGGCCGACGAAGTTGCGCCAGGACTCCGTCTTCTGGCGCAGGCGCTCGGAGACCGCGTCCTCCACGAAGTGGTCGTGGTAGAGGTAGACCTCGAAGCGGCTGCGACCAAGGTGGGTCAGGAGGGGCTCGAGGAAATAGGCGACGGAGTGCGTCCTTAGGTCCGGCGAGAGGAAGGCCACGCGAAGGCGCCGCGAGGGATCCGGGTTGTTCGGGAAGGCGCGTGGGCGCCCGGCACCGACGGCGGCGCCGAATGCCGCGTGCTCGGCGAACATCTCGCCGCGGCCGATCTCGTCCAAGTAATTGAGGGCCATGAGCCTCAGGCTTCGCGAGGCATGGTGGGCCGGCGCGATCCTAAGGACGTCGCCGTAGGCCTTGACGGCCTCCGGAATCCTGTGGCAGGCCTGGAGCGCCAGGGCCCGGCCGTGGTGGGCGGATGCGGAATTCGGATCGCAGGCCGCGGCCTTCTCCTGGGCGGCCAGGGCCTCGCCGGGCTTGCCCGCGAACTGAAGCGCGTTTCCAAGGTTGTGCCAGCTGAGAGAGCGCTGCGGCTGGAGCTCCACGGCCCTGCGGTGGGCGGCGATGGACTCCCCCAGGTTGCCGCGCACCCTAAGGACAAAGCCCAGCGTGTCCCAGGCCTCGGCGTCCTTCGGCGCGGCCTTGAGCGCCGAGCGCAGCGCGACCTCGGCCTCGGCATGCCGGCCCAGGCGGACCAGCGCGAATCCGAGCCTCAGGCTGCAGCCCGCGTGCGAGGGCGTGATTCTGTGCGCGTCGGCGAGATGCTTGGCGGCGTCCGCGAAGCGCTCCTGCTTGAGCGCCACGACACCGGAAATCCAGTGCGCGTCGAACCCCTTCGGGGCCATTTGCCGGGCCTGGGAGCACAGGCGCGCGGCCGCATCGAGCCGGCCACCCTGGAGGTGGGACATCGCTTCCTGAATAAGCCGCTGAAGTTTTGGCACCTGCACTGTGGGGGACGATCAGTGGGTCGTCACAATCCGCGCCCTCCTTTAGAGCAATCGCGCTTAAGCCGGGCGGAGGGGGGCCGATATCTGTGCTCAACGACACCGCTGCCACGCAGCGTGCTCGCGCCATTCATTTTCAAATGCCCACCGAATCCACCTTGCAGGCCCCACCCGCCCACACGCCCTTCACGGACGACGAAATCAGGCGCCGCATCGAGGGATGCCCCAAGCTGGCCTCGCTCCAGTCGATCAATAAGGCCCTGAGCGAGCTCGTGCGCTCCGACAGCTCCCTGAATTCGCAGATTGCCGAGATCATCCGCCGCGACCCGTCGCTATCCGCCCGCATCCTGCGCATGGTCAATTCGGTCTACTTCGGCCTCTCGGCCAGGCTCAACAACATCGAGGAGGCCGTCTTCTTCCTGGGACTCAGGCAGATCCGCGAGCTCTCGATGGCCACGCCGGTCATCGAAGAGATGGAGAAGCTCAAGCTCAACGCCGCCCTTCCCTGGAAGGCCCTCTGGAGCCACAGCATCGGGACGGCCGTCCTGACCCGCGAGATCCTGGCCTCCACGCCTCTCAAGATCGACGACGACACCGACTACCTGGTCGGCCTCCTCCACAACATCGGCAAGGTCGTCATGGCCTCCGTGTTTCCTGCGGAGCTCGTGACGACGATGGCCATGCCGGCCTCGACGCCTCTCGAGGTGTGCCTGAACGAGCGCGCCGTGATCGGCTGGGACCACGCCCGCATCGGCGCCCACTATATCGAGCGCCATGGCCTCTCCGACGAGATCGTGGTCGCGATCCGCCATCACGCCGATCCCGACCACGCCCCGAGGCACCGCCTCTTTGCCGCCGCCCTCCAGGTGGCCGACTCCGTCGCCCGCCACACGGGCATCACGGGCGGCTTCGAGACGCTGCCGCCCGTCGCCGCCGACGAGTGGACCCAGCTCGAGGGCTGGAGGATCCTCTACGGCGCCGAAGGCCCCGAGAGCGTGCTGGCCCGGGCCTCTATCGCCAACTCGCTGCAGAAGCTGCCGTCCCTGATGCAGGGCCTGCTGTAGGGAACTTCCGCAATCCGCCGCAGGAGCGCCCCCTTTTGGAAGGGATGGCTCAAGTCCCGCATGGGGTTGCCGATTATCCTGACAATGTCCGTCAAGAAGAGCGATTCCGTCGCCGGCGTCGCCGACTCCGAGCGAGCCGAGAGCTGGCTGGGCGCCTGGGAGGCCAGCGCCGACCCGGCGTACTGCCGCGACCTCGAGGGCCACGTCCTCGCGGCCAACCTCTCCTTTGCGAGGAAGTTCGGCAAGTCGGCCGACAGCCTCGTGGGCACGCGCGTCTCCGAGTTCGTCCACCCTGACGACGCCGAGAAACTCCGGAGCGTCGTCTCCGAGCTCTCCCGCCCGCCGCACGCGGCGATGAGCGAGCACCGCTGGATGACGCCGCAGGGCATCCGCTGGTTCTCGTGGGAAAAGGTCGCGCTTCGCGACGACGACGGCGTGGTGGTCGCCATCCGCGCGGTCGGGCGCGACATCACCCGCCAGCGCCTCGCCGAGGAGCAGTTCTACCGCCTTTCCCGCGCCGTCGAGCAATCGCCGGTCTCGATCGTCATCACCGACCTCGAGGGCAACGCGCAGTACGTGAACTCCAAGTTCACGGCCGTCAGCGGCCACACGCTGGAGGACATCATCGACCGCCGCATCAACGTGCTTCGCGACGGCCACCCCGACGAGACCTCCTACCAGAAGTTCTGGGAGACGATCCGCGCGGGCGGCGAGTGGAGGGGCGAACTCTCCACGGAGCGCGGCAAGCACTCGACCGTCTGGGAGTCCGTCAAGGTCTCCTGCCTCAGGAGCCCCGGCGGGGAGATCACGAACTACCTCTGCCTCAGGGAGGACATCTCCGAGCGCAAGAAGCTCGAGCACGACCTTCGCCAGGCGCACAAGATGGAGAGCCTCGGCACGCTGGCCGGCGGCATCGCCCACGACTTCAACAACCTCCTGGCCATCATCAACGGCTACGCCGAGGTCTGCATGCAGGCCACGGTCGACCCGAAGCTCATGCAGAAGGGCCTGCGCGAGATCCGCTCGGCTGTGCAGCGGGCGACGGGACTCGTGCGCCAGATCCTGACCTTCAGCCGCAAGGCCGAGGCGAGCTTCGCCCCGGTGGAGCTGAACCAGCTGGTCAGGGACCTGGTGACCATGCTCTCGGAGACCTTCCCGAGGACCATCACCTTCAACCTCGAGCTCACGGAGCCCCTGCCCCCTCTGCGGGCCGACCAGAACCAGCTCCAGCAGATCATCCTGAACCTCTGCGTGAACGCCCGGGACGCGATGTCGCAGGGCGGCATCATCACGGTCGCGACCACCATCCATTCCGGCAGCGAGCTCGGCCGCCACGAGGCCGTGGCCACCGCGAACTACGCCTGCCTGAAAGTGAGCGACGCCGGCATGGGCATGAGCCCCGAGGTGCGCGCCCGGATCTTCGAGCCCTTCTTCACGACCAAGCAGGGCAACCAGGGGACCGGCCTCGGCCTCGCCGTCGTGTACGGGATCGTCGTCGGCCACCACGGCTTCATCGAGGTCGACAGCGCACCGGGCGCCGGAAGCACCTTCAGCGTCTACCTTCCCATGGCCGAGAGCGCCGTGACCCCCGTCCTCGCCCAGGCTAACACCGAATTCCCCGGCGGCAGCGAGAGGCTGCTCATCGTCGACGACGAGGAGCCCCTTCGGGACCTCCTTTCCAGGGCCTTCATGAAGAAGGGCTACAACGTCGTCGCGGCCGCCAACGGACTCGAGGCGATCGAGATGATCGGCGACACCCAGAGGCAGTTCGACCTGGTGCTTCTTGACCTGAACATGCCGGGGGCCGACGGCCTCCAGGTGCTCAAGGTCATCAAGGCCTGCCGGCCCGGCACCAAGGTGCTGGTAATCAGCGGACATATCACCTCCGACATGCGCGCCAAGTTCAAGGCGGTCGGCCAGGAGGACTGGCTCCAGAAGCCCTACGCTTTGGATGACGTCGGCAGGCGCCTGCGGGTGCTGCTCGACGGTGCCCCGCGGATCGCCGCCTAAACGCCCCTTTTCGGGGCGTTTTCCTTTCAGCGCGGCCCATCCGGGCCGATACAGGATGCGGGCTGTATCGTAACTATCCACCAACATGGACTGTTTACTTCGTAATGAATCACCGCGAACCATCGCAAGTGCCGACAGGCATGCGTACGGCATTCCGTTGCCTGACGCTTCTGTTCCTGTCCGCGCTGCTGCCAAGGGGCATGCTTGCCGGGCTCTATGTGCGCGTCCAAGTGGGCGCCCACCCAGGAGGACCGGCAGAGTCCACGCCGTATCTCGCGGCGCTGGGCTGCACTCCCCTCCGATTCCGGGAAGCCACCGTCGCCCCAGAGGTGATGGAGCGTCCCGCGGCGGCCGCCCCGCCGCAGCCACACTTAACGCAGGCCGAGGCCTCCGTCAGCCAGGCGAACGCAGCTGCAGTGCAGCCGCCTCCGCCGAAGCCGCCGGGTGAGGCGCCGACCGTCATCGCAACCACATCAAAGGCCCCCACAGAAGCCGACACCGATGCCGAGCCTGCAAGCAACCAACCCATCTCAATCCTGCCGGACACCGTCCGGCCCCAACTGCAAGCGGAGGACTTCCTGCCCTTCTTCGTGATTCCAGACGCCGCGAAACCCGCGGTTCCTGTCCCATCCGAACCGGGCAAGCTGCCCCCCAGCACCGCCACCTACACAGAGAAATGACCCGTATCCGCCCTTCGTCGAAGCACCTGAGTCTCAAGGCCGCCGCCATCATGGCGATCTTGACCGGCGCCTCGCTGCGGGCGGATACCGAGGTCGCCCCCGCGCAGGCGGCGGACATGACCGTCCCGGGCAACCAGCCCGCGACGCCCGTGTCCCTGTCGACGCAGGACAAGCGCGCCGACGAGATCCGGGGGACCATCAACCTCGGCTCCCACATGACCGACCGCTCGGACTTCGAGGGGGCGGAGATCGCCTACCGGCAGGTGCTCAACTCCAGGGACGCCTCGCCGGCCGCCATCAAGGCGGCGCTCCTCGGGCTGGCGCACATGCACCGCAAGAAGGGCGAGCTGACGAAGGCGGTCGCCATCTATGAGAAGTACCTGAAGGACTACCCGGGCGACGACCTGGCGCCGGACGCCCTCCTCGACCTGGGGCGCAGCCTCAGGGAGATGGGCGCCTACACGACCGCGATCGCCCGCTTCTACAGCGTCATCAATTCCACGCTGAAGCTGCCGCCCGGCGGCTTCATGCACTACCAGCAGCTGGCGAAGACCGCGCAGTTCGAGATCGCGGAGACGCACTTCCAGGCCGGCGAGTACGCCGAGGCCGGCAAGTTCTTCTCGCGCCTGCGCCTGCTTGACCTCGCGCCGCCCGACAGGGCGCACGCGCACTTCATGGCGGCCTATTCGCTCTACCTGCAGAAGAACATGGAGGCCACGGTCAACATGCTCAACTCGTTCCTGGACCAATGGCCCGACGACGAGAACGTGCCCGAGGCCCGCTACATGCTGGCCACGAGCCTGCGCGCGATGAAGCGCCCGCAGGAGGCGTTCGCGGCCACGCTCCAGCTGCTCCAGGCCGAGAAGTCCCGCGTCGAGGCGAACCCCAAGCGCTGGTCCTACTGGCAGCGGCGCACCGGCAACCAGCTGGCCAACGACTTCTTCGAGGACGGGGACATCATGAACGCCGAGGCGATCTACGCCGGGCTGGCCGCGATCTCCGACGATCCGGCCTGGCAGCTTCCCGTCACCTACCAGCTGGCCCTCTGCGACGAGAGGCTCGGCAACACCGATAAGGCCCGCCTCTCCTACGAGAAGGTCGTCGACAGCGTGAAGGGCGACGCCCAGACGAGCTTCCTCGAGCTCAAGCGCCTCGCCGCATGGCGCCTCGGAGAACTCGACTGGCGCGAGAGTGTCAGCCACAAGGTGAGTGCCCTCATGGACACCCAGACCGGCCACCTCGTCTCGCAGCCGCCCAAGAAGGCGGCGGCGCCCGTGCAATGAACCAGTGGGACACATTGAGGCTCCACCAGGAGCTCTGCGACGAGGTCTATCAGTGCGTCCTCGAGGAGAACCGCTCGCTCAGCCTTGACGCGACGAGGCCCTACCCGGATTTGCTCGAGAGGAAGCGCCAGCTCCTGGCGCGCCTCGACAAGAACCTCGAGTCGCTCAAGACCCTGCCCGCCGTCTCCTCCAGGGACGCCGAGGCGCTGTCGCAGCTCGACAAGGCCCGCTCCCGCATCCTGCAGATCCTGCAGATGGACAAGGAGAACGAGCGCCTGATGCTCAGGGCGAGTTCCGGCGGCGTGCCTTCGGCGCCGACGCCGTCGAGCGCGCTCCTGAAGAAGATCTACTCCCGCTCCTCGTAAGGAGTCGGGGAAGGAAGGCCGCCTTCAGCTCCCCACGGGGAACGGATGCTGGCTGTCGGGCTTGCCCTTCACCTCGAGCAGCGAGCTGATCTCAGCCATGCGCGCCGCCACGAGGCCGGACATGCCGCGCAGGATGGAGGGGTTCAGGAAGAGCATGTTGAGCTGCGAGACCTCGGGATAGGCCGGGGCGTTCGCGGCGCCCTCGCAGGCGGACGTGCGCAGCCATTTCGCGACATTGAGGAGGCAGGCCATCTTCGCCTGGCCGGCGGAGGCCCGCGGGGCGTACTGCCAGCGGACCGGCTCGGACATCTCCCTCGGGAAATCCCAGTGGCGCAGGAGTGCGGCTCCCGCCTCGGCCTGCGTGAAGCCGAAGGCCGCGCGCTCGCTCTCGCTCGCCTCGCGCGGGAAGCCCGTGCTGCGCAGGAAGAGGGTCGGCTGGTTCTTGGAGGCCCACTCCTCGATGGCGACCATGCCGACGCTGTGCAGGAGGCCGTTCGTGTAGGCGACGCTGCGGTCCTGGCCGCAGTGCAGCGCGATCGTCTCCGCCGACAGGGCGCAGGCGACGGAGCGCTTCCAGAGTTCGTCGGCCTCCAGACCGTAGACCGCCAGAGGGCGCACGAGCACCTGCGAGGCCACCGCGTGCGAGACAAGCTCGTAGACCTGGTCGTAGCCGACCCGGTTGACGGCCTCGTCGACCGTGAAGCAGCGGGCGCCCTTGCTGTAGTAGGCGCTGTTGGCGACCTGCAGCACGCGGGCCGCGATCCCCAGGTCCAGGCGAATCAGGTCCACGATCTCGAGCATCGAGGAATTGCAGTCGCTCAGCAGCGTCTTCAGCCGCGGGAGCACGCGCGGCGCGGACGGCAGGTGCCTTACCTCGCGCACCAGGTCCTCCGGGGTCACGCCGAAGGTCTGCTGCATGGTGGGGTCGACGGTCATGCGTCCCCT
>DASRSJ010000365.1:0-38853 GCA_035656555.1 Opitutaceae bacterium | reverse complement strand
AACGACACATGTTGGCATATTGAGGGTCTAACCCCTTCGCTTTTCATCATGGTTTCCCCGACCCAGGACGTCCCCTCCAACCCTGAGAACAAAGAGGCAGTTCCGCCCATCGACCTGAAGAAGGTCAAGCAGCGCAAGCGGGTGGAGATTGCTGCGGGATTCAAGGCCATCGAGGAAGTTGCTGAGTACGGCATCTCCCAGTCCGGCCTCGTCAATACCGTCAGGACGGCGCTGACGTTGAACCAGACAAAGGGTTTCGACTGCCAGAGCTGTGCGTGGCCGAATCCGGACGAGCATCGGAGCATCGCTGAATTCTGCGAGAACGGCTTCAAGGCGGTCACCTACGAGGCGACACAGAAACTGGCTGACCGCGAATTCTTCAAGAAGCACTCCGTCGAGGAACTCCTGAAGCACTCCGACCTATGGCTGGGAGAGCAAGGCCGCCTGGCAGAACCCATGGTGCTTCGCCCGGGTGCCACCCATTACGAACCCGTCTCCTGGTCGGAGGCCTTCGGCATCCTGGGCAAGGAGCTCCAGGCCCTCGATAACCCCGACGAGGCGATCTTCTACACCTCCGGGCGAACCAGCAACGAGACGGCCTTCCTTTATCAGCTCTTCGTCCGCGCGTTCGGGACCAACAACCTGCCCGACTGCTCGAACATGTGCCACGAGTCGACGAGCGTGGCGCTCCCACCGATGCTCGGGATCGGCAAGGCGTGCGTGAAGCTGACCGACTTTGACCAGACGGACCTCATCTTCCTCCTGGGCCAGAATCCCGGCACCAACCATCCCCGGATGCTGACGGCGCTCCAGAAGTCCAAGGAGCACGGCGCAAAGATCATCTCGGTCAACCCGATGCCGGAGACGGGTCTCTTCCGCTTCAAGAATCCCCAGGACCTGATGCACCCGCTTCACATCCCGAGGTTCCTCTTCGGGAAAGGAACGGAACTCTCCGACCTCTGGCTGCCCGTGCGAATCAACGGCGACATGGCCTTCATGCAGGGCCTGATGAAAGCGATGCTGGAGGCCGAGGACCAGCTGCCCGGCTCGGTCTGGGACCACGACTTCATCAAGCACAACACCGAGGGCTTCGAGAAGCTGATCGAGCAGATCCGCAAGGTGGAGTGGGAGCGGATCATCGAGTATTCCGGCCTTTCCAAGGAGCAGATCTGCGAGGCTGCCGCCATGACGATGAAGGCCCACAAGATCATCGTCTGCTGGTGCATGGGGCTGACCCAGCACAAGAACGGCGTGGCGACGATCCAGGACGTCGTGAATTTCCTGCTGCTTCGCGGCAACATTGGAAGGCCAGGCGCCGGACCCTGCCCTGTCCGGGGCCACTCCAACGTGCAGGGTGACCGAACGATGGGGATCTGGGACAAGCCGAAGCCCGAATTTCTGGAGAAGCTCGGCAAGGAGTTCCTGTTCCAGCCGCCCAAGGAGAATGGTTTCGACGTGGTGGAGGCTTTGAAAGCGATGCACGAGGGCAAGGCCAAGGTGCTCTTCGCCATGGGCGGCAACATGCTCTCGGCGCCCTCGGACTCCCAATACGCCGCGGAGGGGGCCCGCAAGTGCAGCCTGACGGCCTACGTCTCCATCAAGCTCAACCGCTCCCATCTCATCACGGGAAAGACCGCGCTCATCCTTCCCTGCCTCGGGCGCACGGAGGTCGACCACCAGCAGTCCGGGGAGCAGTTCATGACGGTCGAGGACAGCATGGGCGTCGTGGGATCGACCCGCGGGAGCCTGAAACCCGTGTCTCCTCACCTTCTGAGCGAGCCAGCCATCGTGGCGGGCCTCGCCAGGTCAGTCCCAAAGACCTCAAGGCTCATCGACTGGGATTCCTACGTGGCCAACTACGACAGGATCCGGGACAAGATCGAGGCGGTGATCCCGGGCTTTCCGGCCTTCAACGACCGCATACGCCAGGGCACCTTCTACCTGCCGAACCCGCCGAGGGACGAGCGCAAGTTCGAGACGCCCTCGAAGAAGGCCGTGTTCATCGCGCACGAGCTCACGAGGGCCGAGGCGGAGGAAGGCCAGTACCTGATGACGACAGTCCGCAGCCACGACCAGTTCAACACCTCGATCTACGGCAACGACGACCGCTACCGCGGGATCTACAACGGCCGGCGCGTGATCTTCATGAACGAGGAGGACATCAAGCGGGACGGGCTGATGCAGGGCCAGCTGGTCGACCTCACGAGCCACTTCAAGGGGCAGGAGCGCCGGGTCGAGAAGTTCATGGTGGCACCCTACCCCATACCGCGCGGCTGCACCGCAACCTACTACCCGGAGACGAACGCCCTCGTCCCCATCGGAAGCGTCGCGGAGAAGAGCAATACGCCGACCTCCAAGTCGGTCGTCATCACGGTCAGGCCCTCGGCCGACCAGTCGAAGTATTCGCCGGACGGCGAGTGACCGAGCGGCTGTCCCGGGGGATGGGTAGTTCTACCTTTTGACAGAGGTGCCAGGAAACCCACGCTCTGCGCATCCAGTGAGGGAACAACAGGGTACCACCCTGCACGACAAACTTCTGGGAAGAACGAATTCGTGCAGGGTGGCCTGTAGGTCCCACAAATCGCGCCTCCGGTTTCGGGAGGCGTCCTCGGCAGGACCTGCGAAGTCCGGTTCTCTAGCCCGGTGAATCTTTCGTCAATGACCGAGCGCGCGGACGGCGCTTTCCGGAGGGGTTTTCACGGATTTTTGAAGATTTCGGCGCGTGTCGTGCAATCAGCCGTGTGTCGGCTTGGATTCTGCTGAATCGTGGGACGAATGCCTACTCTTCCCCGTCTGAAGCCACTCGCCTCGATCCTCACCATAGCGGCGATAGCCGTGGCCACACTGGCGCAGCGCTGCGTCGCCGCGCCAATCGTCGTGCCCGTCCTCGTCGTCGCGACCTACGAGACGGGCAAGGACCGCGGCGACACACCCGGGGAGCTGCAGTACTGGGCCGAGCGCCAGGACCTGAAGGACCCCATCACCGTCCCGGGCGTCGACCACGCGGTCCTCACTAACGGGAAGGGACTTTATGCGATGGTATGCGGGACGACGTCCCGGTGCGCCGTGCAGATCATGGCTTTGGCCGCGGATCCCCGCTTCGATCTCACCCACACCTACATCATCATGGGCGGCATTGGCGGCGGCTTCCCGAAGGTCATGTCCCTGGGCAGCGCGGTCTGGGTTCAACGGGTGCTGGACGGCAACCCCGCGTTCGAGATCGACAGCCGTGAGATCCCCGCCGACTGGTCGAGCGGGCTCGTTGCCATTGGTGCCAAGAGGCCCGGTGAGGGGTCCGCAAACGTGGACTCCGTGCCCGACGCCGGCATCTCCGACAACGCGTCCGAGGGCATTGGCTCGGTCGCCTTCAAGCTCAATCCCTCGCTCGTCAAGTGGGCCTATGAACTCACGAAGGACGTGCAGATACCCGACAGCGAGCCTCTGCGCTCCTTCGGGCGAACCTTCAAGGGTTACCCCGTGGCCCGGCAGCCCCCGGCGGTGATCATGGGCGACAGCATCGGCTCCGACCGCTTCTTCCACGGCGAGGTCATGGCTCGCTGGGCCGAGGACTGGGACCGAATCTACACACGCGGCCAGGGCAGACTCGCCATCTCCGACTGCGAGGACGCTGGCGCCTGCATCGCGTTCCACCGCCTGGCGAAGATGGGCAAGATAGACTTCAACCGGATCCTGGTCCTGAGGACGGCCTGCAACTTCACGGTGCCCCCGACGGGAGTCACCGCCGAAAAGAGCCTGTTCGGCGACACGGTGTCAGACTCGAGCGGCGTGGCCTACATCACGGCGCTCGAAGCCGACTACCGTGTCGGCATCGTTGTCGTCGAGAAGCTCCTCGCGGATCCGGCCAAGTACCGCGACGAGATCCCTTAGTCGAACCTCAGGCCGGCGTTTTCTGCGCGCGAGCTCTCCCGCTTTCGACAATGCTCTCGGCAAGGCCCGCGGCTAGGCTACCTTTGGCACCATACCATGACGCCCGTCGACACGCCCTGGCTCAGGATAGACCCGACCTCCAAGTCCGTCTCGATCGACTCGACTCATCCGGGGTTCTACAACGATCCCTACGCATCCTATGAGAAGATCCGCTCGGTAGCCCCGGCGTTCTACTGGGAGGAGCAGAAGCTCTGGTGCTTCATGAGTGCCGCGGACGTGAGCGCTATCCTAAGGGACCGGCGGTTCGGACGGGAGCTCCTGCCGATGGCGGGCCAGCCAGTCCCGGAGCCCAGGCCCGCGCCGGATCACCTGCAGACGTTCCACGCGGTGGACCGCAACTCAATGCTCGAGCGCGAACCCCCCGTTCACACCCGCCTGCGGACCTTGGTCAACCGCGCCTTCGTAGCCCGTAACATCGAGAGGCTGAGGCCCCGCATCCTGGCGCTCGCGCACGAGCTCGTGGACAGAATGAAGGTCTCCAACCGGGCCGAACTCATCGGGGCATACGCCACGCCGATACCGGTGGTCGTGATAGCAGAGCTCCTCGGCGTCCCGGCCGGGATGTCGGACCAACTTGTCGACTGGTCGCACCGCATGGTCGCCGTCTACCAGCTGGGGTGCACCCGCGAGAAGGAGGACCAGGCCGAGGCAGCCACCCGCGAGTTTTCAGATTTCCTTAGGCAATATTTCTCCGAGCGCCGCAAGCGCCCTGCGGATGACCTGATCAGCCACCTCCTAAACGTCGAGGCCACGGGAGAACGTTTGAGCGAGGACGAAATGATCGCCACCTGCATCCTGCTTCTGAACGCCGGCCACGAGGGCACCGTCCACTCGATCGGGAACGCCGTAAAGACGCTCCTCGAGAACAACTCCGACACGGCTGCCGCCTTCTCGGGCGAGGCGGCGACGGAGGCTACGGTCGAGGAATGCCTGCGCTTCGATCCCCCGCTCCACATGTTCAACCGGGTGGCGCAGGAGGATTCCCAAGTGGCCGGCATCGGGCTGAAGCGGGGCACCCAGGTCGGCCTCCTCTACGGCGCCGCGAATCGCGATCCCGCGAAGTATCCCAGGGCCGACGTCTTCGACCCCGGCCGTCCCATTCAGGGCGCGGCAGCCTCGCACGCGTCATTCGGGGGCGGCATCCATTTTTGCCTGGGCGCGCCCCTCGCCCGGCTTGAGCTCCAGATTTCGCTTCCGGTCCTGTTTGAGAGGTTGCCAGGACTTTACCTCGCCAGCCGCCCCACTTACCGGGACAGCTACCACTTCCATGGCCTGACCGGACTTGAAGTCGGCTGGCCCTGATCCAGACCGGGGACTAGGCGGGCTTTTCGCCCGTTATGATTCGGGAGCCGAAGCTCAGGGAGATCGGATTGCCGCCCTTGGAAAGAGAGGCATACACGTCGGCCTTCACGCGCGCTCGCGCCGCCTCGTCGGCACCGCTCATCGCAGCGACGGCCGGGGCCGCGACCTCCATCATCATGTTCCAATAGTGGTCCGCGCTTTCGTAAGTCACTTTCCCAGTGACCATCCTCTCCGATACGCCAACCATGCCGGCATCGCCGAAAAACCCGGCGATGAGGCCCGGGGCCGCGCAGCGAAACATTCCAGGCGCGCCGGGGGCCGGAGCGGGCATCGCAATATTGTGATGCACCGCAGCCATCATTGTCGTGACCCAAGGGTTGCCATCCGGGGCGCTCCAGACGCTCGTTGCAAACCTTCCGCCGGGCTTCAGAACCCTCGCTATTTCCTTAGCGGCCAGGGCCATGTCCGGGAAGAACATGAAGCCCATGCGGCAGCTGACCGCGTCGAAGCTCGCATCCTCGAAGGGAAGCGCACAGACGTCGCCTACCTTGGTGGAATAATTCGTGCGGTTCTCCGAACGGGCCCTCGCTGAGGCAATCTCGAGCATGGCGTCGGCCAAGTCGGTGCCGATGACAGATCCCTTGGGAACCATCCGCGCTATCGTGAGGCCTGGCTCCCCCGTGCCGGTCGCTATGTCGAGGACGGCGTCCGTCTCCTTGAGCCGGAGGTCCTCGATGATTGCGTCCCCCATGGGCTTGAGGAACCTCATCGTGAAGGCGTCCCATTTGCCCCAGCCCGGCGAGAACCGGTTCCATGTCTCCTTTTGCTGCTCTCGGATCTGGTCAAAGGAGGGATTCATGCGTGAAGGAGGGTAAACAAACGCCGGCGTTAGGTAAAATTACTCCCGTGGGGTCTTTGCCTCAAGCAGGCATTTGGGCGGACGATCAGCCAAGGATGAAACGACTCTGTCTCGCACTGGCAGCGCTTGCCATGTGTTCCGCGGGCACGGCCGGGATTGCCGATAGTCCGGGCTCCGTCCAGCCTTTGGCGGCCGGTTCCGTGGCCCCTTCTGCAAACTTGGTCGGCATCGGCGGGGCCAGCGCCGAGCTCTCGGATATCTTCGCGGCGAAGCCCACGATAGTCATCTTCTTCAGGGGCGGCTGGTGCCCGTTCTGCAACAGGCATCTTGCGTCACTGGCGGGCGTGGAGTTGGACCTCAGACGACTCGGCTACCAGATCGTGGCCATATCCCCCGACCCTGTTTCCGACCTCGAGAAGACCGCTGCCAACGAGCACCTGCGCTACCGGCTGTTTTCCGACCGTGGAATGAAGGTGTCCGGGGCCTACAAGGTAGCGTTCAGGATATCCGCGGCGGACGAGAAAGACTACAGGGGTAATGGAATCAACCTACCGAGGATCCCTGGCGACCCCGACTTCTGGCTCTGCATCCCAACGGCGTTCATCGTCGGCCGCGACGGCCTCATCAAATTCGTCTACTTCAACCCAGACCCCGCTATCACGATCTCGACGCAGGCGCTCATGGCCGCGGCCAAGGCGACGGCAGAGGCCCGCTAGGCGCGAACACATCGGCACGGTAATTGTTGGTTGATCATTCTCGGCCCCCGGAGCCGAATGTCCTGCTGAAGCGCAGCAGCCTCTTGATCCACGGCAATACTCACCCATGAAGGGCACCCAAGACAGGGACCTGGCGCTCGAGGGCGTCAGGGGCCTATGCGCAATGCTCGTTGTATTCGGGCACATGACCTACCAGGCGCCACTTCTTGACCCTGGTTTCGCATGCGACCTCCTGCATGTGGACTACGGTCCGCAGGCCGTCTTCGTCTTCTTCGTCCTTTCGGGCTACGTCATCGGGCTAACGACCCGCACCCCGGCAACCGCATCGTCGATCCGGCAATACTGCTCGCGCCGGCTCCTGCGGATCGTACCGATAGCCTGGATCGCTATCGTGCTGGCGTGGCTCGTTCTCAGACACGACGGCTTGGGCACGGTCGTCGGCAACATGCTGTTCCTGCAGAACACACAGCCCTACCCGCTCGGGCTGAGGGTACCGGTCCTCTATGACGATCCGCCGTTGTGGAGCCTGTCCTTCGAGATGCTCTACTATGGGCTTTTCATACTGGTCTGGAAGTACCGCCCAAGGGCCTCGACCCTGTTCGCTGCCGTGACACTCGTCGCCTTTGGCGACCTGGTGGGCCTTTCCCCCATATTCACCCGGCAGGCGGCCTATTTCGCCTATTGGCTGGTCGGACTGTACCTCGCGTGGAAGACGGATGTCCCGGGACCACAGGCCCGAAGCGCTTGGCCGGCCTCGTTTGCGGTTGCCGTCGTCACCTGGACAGTCGAACCCGTGCACGCGGTCCTCGACGCCCTTTCGCCGAGGCTGGCTGCCTTGGACCTTGATCGGCTTCACCTGGATGTCCTGGCCGGAAGCGTTCTGATCGTGGCCTCGGCCGCGCGCCGGGCACCCCGGCTGCGCTCAAGGCTGGGGATGGCCTTCATCGCCATCGGTCTTGCGGCGGTCCCGATCAAGGGGGCTTCAGGCTCGCTGTCCTACGTCGAGCTTGTCGGTGCCGCCGTCCTCTGCGGGTGCATCCTCGCCCGAAACTGGAGCCCCTCGATGCGTCCCCTTCGCGTGCTGGCCCCAGTGGGCGTCGTCTCCTATGCGCTCTATGCGACAGCCTACCCCCTGATGCGCCTCCTGTACCGGTCACCTTTTCTGCCCTCGGGCAGCCTTAGCACCTTCCTGCTGCGTGCCGCCATCCTTGCAGTCCTGTCCGCAGCCTCGGCGGTTTTCCTGGAGCGGATCGTGCAGCCCAGAATTGTCCGTTGGTTGAAGTCCGCCCTAAGGCTTTCAGAGCCGGACCTGCCGCACGAGGCGTCCAGCCAAGCAACCCGGTCTTAGTCGCGAAGTTGGCACGATTCTTTCGTGCAAGGGAGCCAACCTCGGCGTGAAACGCTCCCAAACTACAGCATTGCTCGCGGCGGCTATCGCCGCCGTGGCCCTTTTCGGGTGCTCTCGGAGCGCGTCCCCTGCGGCTCAGGCTGCCCAGTTGACGAAAGTCACGCTCCAGATGGACTGGTACGCCGAGGCCGAGCAGGGCGGCAACTACCAGGCGCTCGCGAAGGGCTACTACCGCGACGCGGGACTCGACGTTGACATCGTTAACGGAGGACCCGGCGGCTTTCCGCTCCAGAAGGTCGCGGGAGGCGTCGCCGATTTTGCGCTCGGGCGCAGCGACGACGTCATTCTCGCGGTAGCGCGCGGCAACCTGCCGCTCGTGATCGTGGGGGCGTACATGGAGAAGGACCCCATGGCCGTCCACGTCCACGCCGAGAGCCCCGTGAAGGACTTCCCGGACCTGGCCGGCAAGGTGGTCATGCTTGACCCCACCTCTGCCTGGGTCACCTACCTCAAGGCCCAGTACAGGATGGATTTTGACATCATCCCGCTCAACTACGGCCTTTCTCAGTTCATGGCCGACAGGAATTTCATCATCCAGGGCTTCGCAACCAACGAGCCGTTTTTCTTCAGGCAGCATGGCGTGGCCTCACGGACGCTCCTGATAGCTAATTCGGGCTACAACCCCTACCGCGTCATCTACTCAAACGCCGCGTTCGTGCGCAGCCATCCAGACGTCGTGCGCGCGTTCGTGGCGGCCACGCAGAAGGGATGGGAGGATTTCCTGGACGGCGACCAGACGCCCGCCAAGAAGCTCATCTTCGCCAGGAACCAGGCGATGACCGATGCCTTCATAGCCTTCAGCACTGACTCCCTGAAGGAGAACCGCTTCTCCCGCGGCAACCCGGCGCTTGGGGAGCGCCTTGGGCTCATGACGCCCGAGCGGATGCAGCAGCAGGTCGACATATTCGTTAAGCTAAAGGCGCTGAACTCCCCGCTTCCGCTCGAGAGATTTGTCACCTTCCAATTTGTCCCCCCATCCAAGTCCGATGGTCCGAACTAAACCCTTATCCAACGCAACATGAACGGCAGCGACACCCTTGCCTCGCCCATTCCCCTCCACCTCGGCCCCGGAGAAACCGGCGAGGAGAATGACAGCCCGCAGCTCCTGCGCGACCCGGTCGAGTACTTCACGACCGGCTACCGTACCCACGGCCCGATCTTCCGCACCCGGTACCGGGGCGCCAGCTGGGTCACCATTGCGGGCATCCAGGCGAACGACTTTTTCTGGCAAAATACGTCGGACTGGAGCTACGGGTCGTCAGGGGCGGGATTCCGCGACCAGTTCGGGCCGACCTACCTGACCCAGCTGGACGGAGCCCCGCACCTGAGGAAGAGGAAGCTCCTCAAGCCGGCCTTCTCGGCGGAGTCCGTCGGCCGGTTCGTCGAGACGATGTCGTCCCGCGCCGCCGTCTTTCTCGACGAGCGCCTGGCCTGGAGCGACGATGCGAACGAGTGGATCCCGGCCCTTCTGCTGTCGCTCAACAAGGCGACACTCCTGAAGACCGACATGGCGCAGCAACTGATGAGGGACGCCATCCAGCTCGAGGGGGAGCTGATCTACGGCGTCGCCGTGAGCGCCACCCCGCAGCTGCATTTCGCGAGGCCCGAATACCAGGACCTCAAGCGGCGGGTGTATGACTACATCAAGGGCGTGCTGAAGGCCCGTACCTCAGGCCATCGTGAGGACGACAACCTCCAGGCGCTCTTGGACCAGAATCCGGGCAACCAGGACGGCCTGAGCGAGGAAGAGATGCTCAACGACGCCTACATGCTCCTCGTGGCCGGGATCCACAACACGGCAACACTGATCACCCGGATCCTCGAGCGCCTGAGCCTGGACCCAAATTGGCTCGCGGAGCTCAGGGTGGAACTGTCCGGCTATACGGCTGCCTCCCTGAGCCGCGGCATGTCCGCCTACCCAAAGCTGCGGGCGACCATCTTGGAAGCCGAGCGCATGCACCCCGGCGGCTCATTTCTGAAGAGACGGCCCATCACGGATCTGGAATTTGGCGGGAAGCTGATCCGCGCCGGCGACCGGGTCATGCAGGCGCACACGCTTCCCCATTTCCTGCCCGAGTACTACGCCGATCCGTTCGTGTTCCGGCCCTCGCGTTGGATCGAGGGTGAGCCGCCGCCGCGCAAGGCCCTCGCTGACTTCGGCGGCGGCGCGCACATCTGCATCGGAATGAACCTGACCCGCATCCAGGTCCCCGTGGTCCTCGCGGAGATCATCCGCCGATTCGACTGGAAGGTGGGCTATGAGGCGTGCCTTAGGCCGATGGTGAGCGCGGGAATGGAACTGGACGGGTCCCATGAGTCGATCGTCCTGAAGCCTTTAAACTAGGGACCTCGGCGTCCCGGAATCGGGAACACCAAATCTCAAATGCGGGGCTGCAGACGCGCTTCCCTCAAAAGCGCAATTGATGTATCCTGCTTGATGGTAACCTCTTAAGTTATATCGAGTCGAGTGGCATGTCACATGCATAGAAAATTGCCATGCTCTCCGGACTCCGCCTTGCCTCCAGGAAACTGATCAAGACGCCTGGCTTTGCGGCAACGGCCCTCGCGACACTCGCCCTTTGCCTCGGGGCAAACCTGACAATCTACGCGGTGGTCGATGCCATCCTGGTGCGGTCCCTTCCGTTCGCGCATCCGGAGAGGCTGATCACCATGATCAACAGCTACCCGGCGGCCGGGGTTGAACGATCCTCGTCCTCGACTCCGAACTATTACGACCGCCGCGTCGCGCTGAAATCGTACACCTCTCTCGCTATCTCCCAGCCGGCGGCCTCGATCATCGGCAAGGAAGGATCGCCGACCCGGGTCGACGACATGCGCGTCTCACCGGAGTTCTTCTCGACTCTCGGCGTTCCCCTCCTGATGGGCCGCTCCTTCACGGATGCGGAGATGACCTACGACACCGACGGCGTTGCCGTGATCTCGGACAGCTTCTGGCAATCGGAATTTGCGGGCGACGCGAACGTCATCGGCAAGACCTTCCTTTCCAATGGGACCGCGGTGACGGTGATCGGCGTCCTTCCGAAAGACTTCAGCTACCTTTCAAATCACGCGCAGTTCTACAGGCCCGCCTCGTCCGGTCCCAATGAGCGCACCCCGACCGAGCGCCACAGCAACAATTGGGAAATGATCGCCCGCCTGGCTCCGGGCGCGACGCTGGCTTCGGCTCAGGCCGAGGTGAACTCCTTCAACGCCAAGCAGCTCACCGACGACCCGTTTAAGGCCCTCATCAAGACGTCCGGGTACCATACCGACGTGAGGCCCCTCCAGGAGGACCATGTTCGCGAAGTGAAGCCGATGCTTCTTCTCCTGCAGTGCGGCGGCCTGCTGCTCCTGCTGATCGGCGGGGTGAACCTAGCCAACCTCCTCCTCATTAGGGCCAGTGCGCGCACCAAGGAGCTCGCCGTCCGAAAAGCGCTCGGGGCAAGCCCGTTTCACGTGGCGATGGACGTCCTGCAGGAGACACTGCTCCTCTCCGTCTGCGGCGGATTGCTCGGCCTTCTTGTGGGGGCCGCGGGAATCCGCCTGCTTGGAGCCCTGGGCACGAACCAGCTCCCGCTTGGGTCGACGATCCGGTTCGACGGCCGCGTCGCCCTCGCGTCCCTGGCGGCCTCGGCCCTCGTTGGAATCGGCCTCGCTGTTCCGATCATCTGGTTCAACGCGAATTCCAAGCTGCTCCAGGGTCTGCAGTCCGAGGGTCGCGGAGGCACTTCCGGGAAGGCCGCGCAGAGCCTGCGAAGCATCTTCATCGTGGCCCAGGTGGCCCTCGCCTTCATTCTCCTCTCGGGCGCAGGCCTCCTCGGCCTCAGTCTCAAGAAGGTGATGGAAACCCCTCCCGGGTTTCGGGCCGACAACATCCTGACAGCGTCCATCGGGCTGCCTTGGAAGGCCTACCCCGACCACGACTCCCACGTGAGGTTCATAAAGAAGCTCCTTCCCGCAATGCGTGCGCTGCCGGGCGTGACCGGTGTGGCCATCAACGACGGCATACCCTTCACGGGAGCGGGTAACGACAGCGCGGTCTCCGTGGAAGGTGCTGACAAGGAGGGGGTGTCCATCCGCGCCCATTACCTTCGCTCGGTCACCTCCGACTACTGGTCGATCATGGGGATATCCCTCCTCCAGGGGCGCCTGATCGACGACTGGGAAAGCGCCCGCGACCTGAATGTCTGCGTGGTGGACCAGGCCTTTGCCGAGCGGTACTGGCCGGGCAAGAGCCCGCTCGGGCATCGCCTCACGAACGGACCAAACTTTGACCCGAAGAACTGCGCCACCATCGTCGGTGTCGTCGCCAACGTGAAGGAACGGGAGCTTTCCGAAACAGACGGACACGGTGTCGTCTACTTCAATGCGGCCCTTTTCGGCCCGAACGGCTTCTACCTGATCGTCGGGACGGCCCTTCCGCCCTCGAGTCTCACGGGTTCGGTGAGAAAGACCCTGCTGACGCTCGACCCGGGACTCCCCTTGGACGACGTCCACACGCTGCAGTCGCGGATCGACGACACGCTTGTCGCGCGCCGCTCACCCGCCGTGCTGGCGGGGATCTTCTCGGCAGTAGCTCTGCTTCTCGCGGCCATCGGCACCTACGGCGTGCTCGCCTACGCGGTTGGTCAGAGGAAGCGCGAGATCGGCGTTCGCATGGCGCTTGGCGCGCAGCCTGGCCAGGTCCTGTCCCTCTTCCTCGGGTTCGGAGCCACGCTGCTTGCGATCGGCATAGTGATCGGGGTCGTGGGAGCATGGCTCTCGGGCCGCGCCATGCAGAAGGTCCTCTTCGGCGTCGACCCGCTCAGTCCGTCAGTGCTGGCCGCGAGCACGGCGATCATGGTCGTGGTCGTCTTCTTCGCCATCCTGCTTCCGTCGCGCCGCGCCGCCGGTATCAACCCGATCGAGGCCCTCCGCGACGACTGAGGCGCGCTAGACGCGGATGAACACGCGCCGGTTGTAGAGGAACCGAGCGAGCGCCAGGAAAAGCGCGATCCCGCCAAGGGCCGTCACGAGGTCGCCGCAGCCCCTTGCCACGTGCCCGTCGAGGAACAGCGAGACCGAACCACCCGTCAGCCGGGAAGCCACGCCGTCGAAGCCGTCAAGGAGATCGCTCGCCATGTAAAGCGTGATCGGGTTCATGCCGATCCAGACGAAAGGAAGGCACCAGCGGTTCATGCCCTTCACCTCGACGACCCAGTAGAAGGCGCCGAAAAGCATCGAGCTGAACCCTCCCGCGACCAGCACGTAGGACGAGGTCCATATCTTCTTGATGACCGGGAACTCGATTCCCCATAGGAAGCCGGCAGTGACCGAAAGCGCCCCGGCGGCCACGAGCATCGCGGCCTTCCTGCGGTCCGGGGCGGCGGAGTTGCGGACGAAGATGCCCGCGAGTATTCCCAGGATCCCGGTAGCAAAGGCGGGGATGGTGCTGAGGAGACCCTCGGGATCGTACGTGCCGTCGTACTTGCGGCCCGGCAGGTATTTCTGGTCAAGATAGTCGGCAAGGTTCACGCCTTGGACGAAGGAACCGCGGAGCATGACCGTGCTGTCCATGTGCAGCTGCGAGACGCTCCCGTAGCCCGCCTCTTTCGTGATCACGGCCTCGCCGCCGGGCACCGGGCGCACGTCCGGAAAGGGAACGAGGGCCATGATCGCCCAGTAGCCGAGGAGAAGGGAGGCTGCCACGGCGCAGAGTGCCTTGGGCTTGAGCAGGCAGAATGCGATGCCGCCAAAGACGTAGCAGAGGGCGATTCGGCCAAGAACGCCCATGATCCGCACATCGGGCCACGGCTTCGCCAGACCCCCGTTGTAGACCAGGCACAGCGCGTAGAGGATCAGACCCCTCACGAGGATCCTCCGGATCGTCGCGCCCCTCCCCTCCCTCGCCAGCGTGCCCGTCAGGGCAAAGACGGTCGAGACCCCCATGATGAACACGAAGGTCGGGAAGATCAGGTCATAGGCGTGGACGCCCGCCCACTCGACGTGGTCCAGCTGCGCCGCGAGGACCCGCGTCACCGGATTGTCGCTCATCCGGTGCAGCGCGTAGGCAAGCGAGTCGCCCCCGAGGATCCAGAACATGTCAAATCCCCTGAGCGCGTCGAGGGAGACGAGGCGCTGGCTGGGCTGGGGCTCGCCCGTTGCCGTTGGCATCGCGCGATTACGCGCGGGCGCCATGGCCTCGGCAAGGCAAAGAAGTCCGGTCCCTACTGGGCAAGGTTGCCCGCTTCGATTCCGGTCGAGAGATCGAAGGACGATCCGACCGCCGCCACAACGCAGTGCCTGCGGTCCAAATGCAGCGCCGTCCGGAACCTGAAGACAGGTTCGATACCCGTGCAATGCGCCCCGATAAAGTTCTGCATCCCGAACTCGCCGAGCTTAGTGGCCGTCCAGTCAAGCGTCTCATCAGACGCAGCAAAGAGATGGATGCCGCCTATGACCGCGTGAACAGGCGCAGGGCGAACAATGGAGCGTGCGTATTCGAGCGTGTTGATGATGCCCGCATGCCCGCAGCCCAGGAGGACCACGAGGCCCTTGTCCGTGTCGAACACGAGCGACTGGTCCTCGGGAATATTGTCCTCCACCCAGCCAGCCGGCGTGTGAACCCGCCCGGACCCGCTCCAGTTGCGCTCGGGATATTTCCGGGGAACAGGGCCCGTCAGCCAGACGCCCGTATATAGCTGCGCCGGTTTGTCGTGCGAGACGAACACACCGCCGGTCTTCTCGAACTCCGGCTTCAGCAGGAGCGCCGGGTTGTGCTCTATTCCCGGATTGAACGAGGTCCTAGGGTAGAAGATGCCCTCCCCCACGTGGACGATTGCGAGTGCAGAAGGCGCCTTGGCCATCATCGCCCGCCTGAGGGTCAACAGTCCGCCCGTGTGATCGCCGTGGTTGTGCGAAAGCACTGCCTCCGGCACATTCGAGAGGTCGACGTCCAGGGCCTTGGCGTTCTTCAATACCGTATCCGTGTGCTCTCCAGTGTCGAAGAGGATCCTGTGGCCGTCGGCCTCCACCAACGCGCTGAATCCCCATTCGCCCGTCTGGTCGAGCCCGTCCGCCAGCATGGTCGAGAGGATCGTGATCTTCAGAGTACGCACACGGCCTTGAGAAGCCGGCGTCTCACAGAATCCCGCCAGCGCCGAAAGATAAAACACGGCAAGGAGCCCTAGGATGCGCATCACGCACAGATTGTACGGAGCTCCAACTCCTGCGCAAGCGCACCTTCTTGGGAAACAACTACGAAGCCAATTTTGGCAGGCTGACTTCTGCGAAGCCTGAAACGGCTTTCCCCCTCAGGAGAGCTGGCGTGAATCGAAGGTTCCTCGCGACCCCATCAATGTAAAGGTCGTCCAGCTGCTGCGTGCATTTCGCATCGGAATAACAACCCTCGACAAACCCTTGATCGGACACCTTGACGTAAAACGGCTGACGATATCGCCCTGTATTCAGTATGCCTTGAATGTCCGACGGCAGCTTGGCGAGTGCGAGAGTGGCGGGAAGCGTCGAATCCTTATGGGAACCCATGAATTCGGTCTTAATGTACTCGAACGCTTCGTCCCTGGTCAGTTCGACCCGGTCGTCTGAGATGTTCGTCGCTACCTCCTGCCCGCGATCGTACATGTGGAGCTGGAAGTCCAGGAGCTCGAAGCCGCTCGGAAATCCCTCCTGAACGAAATGAACATGCGAGGGCTGTTCCTCAATCGGATGGAGGGATTTGGCGTAGACCATGTTTTGAACCATCCCTGGCTTGCTCTCCTTAGTCCTGAACCGGGTCATCGTGACCACGTACGGATTGTGAAGGACCCTCTTGGATCGGACGTCGAACTCCACGTCCATCGCGTCCAATCCCGTTGTCACCAGCTTCCCTGTGGCCTCGTCTCCGTTAAGCGTCGCCTTGGCTGCCGAGTTCGCCGATTGCTGGGCTATTCCGACGCCCAGCTTCTGATCCGCTGTCGCAAAAATCTGCATGCCCGCGAGCACTGCATAACCCGTGGTATTCGTATTGGTCGAGGGCGCATTGGGACTGGGCAACGGCAGGCCGCCTGGCCCTAAAATAGTGGGATGGGAATCTGAGTACGCGAACGCGGCCTTCGTGAGCGTCGCACTGGCTGAAAACTGATCATCGGAACCGGCAAGGAGCGAGGCGCCGCCCATAGCATGGTTTTGCATCACTTCCTGGCGGTATTGCGCGTTTTGGCTGTTGGCCACGAGATCCGAATTCAGCGCAGATGAATGGCTAAGGCCCCTCGTGAGGAGAACGCTCGGATCGTTGTTGAATGAATAGGCCTGGACCCGCTTGAAGCCCGTGATTGCGACCCCTGACTCTGTGAGTTTGAGGGTTAGAGTGATCCGCAAATTTACGGGTGCTGCCTTTGCGGAAACCTCGTGATTCCTCCCGCCGACGACTATCACCCAATCCGAACCGTCGACGTCCGTGACGCCGTAGACGCTCTTGTCCAGGGCAATGCCGATATCGGCGCCCATGAAGAGAGTGTGAGTCTTTGAGGACAGCTGCTCGTTCACCTCAAAGGCGGACATTGTGGTGGCCGGCGCCTTGGCAACTCCGGCATCTGAAGACGACGGCTGCCCCTGTTCCGCCCGTAGATCTTGCAGGGCCAAAAAACAGGCGAACGCTGCAATCGAAAATCGGTTGGGGTAATTTTTCATATCCATCCGGTTGCAGGGGCTCGGTTGCGATTACCGGCGAACTTCAGCGAAACGCGTGCCACACGCCCCGCTTGTTTTACATTCACTTATTTTCGAATGCCTTGTGTTACTTCCAGCAAAATGAGCTCAAGCACCTCGAAGCACCTTTGGTTGGCACAAACCAGCCACCGATCAGGGGAAGGTCAGCTTTCCTTGACCACCATGGTCTTCACCCGCGCCAGGAAGTCCTCCACCGCATCGGTCTTCTCGATACTGAGCGCCTTCTGCAGGTACTCGACGCTCTTCGCATAGTGCCGGTTCTTGAGCTCGATGTTCGCAAGCTCCAGGCTCGCCACGTAGGTGCTGCTCTTGACCGAGTAGGCGGCCTCGAAGGCGAGCGTCGCGCGCGGGATGTTGTCCTCGGCGTCGTAGGATCGGCCGAGGCTGATGAGGGCGCGCCCGTTCAGGGGCTCCGTTTTCAGGATCAGATCGATGACGACGCGCTCCTCGGGCCACTTCTTCTCGGCGGCCAGCAGGTCCGCCTTCAGCAAGAGTACTTCCACGGTCGCGCTGTCCGTGCCGAACTTGGCGAGGACGCCCTCAGCCTCGGCAAGCCTGCCGCTGGAAATCAGGATCTGGGCATAGTGGACGAGCTTCTCCTGGCCGAGTTCCGGGGACACAGCGAGAACCTTGGCGTAAATGGCCCCCGCCTCGGGTATCAGGCCCTGCTCGGCATAGAGGTCGCCGAGCAGGCTAAGCTCCTCGGAGCTGGTGAAGCCGAGACCGACGGCCGTCTCCAGGATCACCGTCGCGTCGACCTTCTTGTCCTCCGAGAGGAGAATGTTCGCATAGGTCATCCAGTAGCGGGTGTCGCTCGGCTTCTCCTTGATGAGGTTCTTGACGAGAGATTCCGCCCTCGTGAATTGCCGACCGGCAATGCAGATCTCGAGGAGCCCTTCCTTCCAGTCGACGTTCGCGGGGTCGCCGCCCAGCGCCTGCATGTAGGCCATCTCCGCGGAGACGAGGTCGCCGTCGCGCTGGAGGCTGTAACCCAGAAGACCGAACGTCGTCGAGTCGCGGTCCCCGAGCTCGATTGCCTTGGAGAAGCAGGGAACAGCCTCCGCGTACTTCTGGGTCGAGTAGTACATGATGCCCAGGTTGACCCAGGCCCTGAGGAACGTCGGGTAGCGGTCGACGGCCTCCTTGTAGTTGAGCTCCGCCTTGTCGTTCATGTTCGCGGCGTAGTAGGCGTTGCCGAGGATGAACTGGAACGCAGGGCTAGGCTGCTCCTTGTCCGACTTCATCGCCTCCAGCAGCTTGACGGCGAACTCCGGGTTCGAGGCCACGAGCGACACGACCTTCTGGTAGAGGGCGTACTCCTCCTCGGTCATCTCGGGCTCGCGCTCCTTGAGGAACGAGTTCGACTCGTTGATGATCCGCTTCGGGTTAACGTTCGGCTCATCCGCACGCACGGCGGCGGCCAGCGATAGCGACAGGCAGACGAGCAGGACCGGCTTGGTTAGTTTCATCTTTATAGGGCGAACTTGTCGCCGCCGGTCCACTTGTACCAGACGAGCTGCTGGACCATGCAGCGCACCTTCTTTCCATGGCGGACCGCGGGGCTGAAGACCCACTCCTCCTTGACGCATTCCGTCACGATCTTGTCGAAATCCTTGTTACCGGAGGGCCGTATCAGCTTGATGCTCTCGATGCCCCCCTCGGTGTCGATGACGAGCAGCAGCGTCGCCCGCAGTTCCGGTGCGTTGGCGCGGGCGTAGTTGGAGACCCTGGCGATCGTCTTGACGATAGCCTCGGGCTTCTGGTCGACCTCGTTCTGCTGGTAGATGCGCCTGGACTCGGCGAGGCCGCTGGAGTGCGGGCGAAGGTCCGTCAGGAGCTGGTTGAACTGTATCGTCGCCCTGGGCGGCAGATCGGACTGCGGCATGATCTTCGCGAGGTCGGGGGGCACCACGGCCAGCTTCACGGCGCTGTCGGACGCCGCGATCTCGATGCCGGTCAGCGGGGTCGTGACATCCGGCGGCTGCGTGTTCTGCTCGATCTTGGGCGGCGGAGGCTCGTTGATGGCCGTCACAGTGCGCAGCTCCTCGATCTCGGGAGCCGGCGGCGCCGTCTTGACGTTCTCAAAGTGGGCCATGCCCAGAAAAAGGAAGAATGTCAGTCCGGCCCCGAAGAGAAGGCTCGCGGCCTCCCCGGCGAGCCATGCGGCCCCTTTGCTGGGCTCGAGGATTGAGGCGGAGGCGGACATCTCGAATCAGGGTCCCCCCGCCCTCGCGGTGGCGAATTCCACGTGCTGGATTCCCGAGCGCTTGGCTTCCGAATAGACCGCTGCGAAGACACCGAGGTTGGACGAGCGGTCCCCCCGGATGATCAGCGAGGGGAAGCGTCCGATGGCGGCCTGCTTCACCACCTGCGCGACCTGGTCGGTGCGGATTTCCTGGCCGTCGAAGAAGATGCGGTTGTCGGCGGTGATCGCGATGAGGAGCGAGTTCTGGTCGCCGCTCAAGGAGCCGCTGACGTCGGGCTTCTGCACCTCGACGCCCGGGTCGTTCACGAAGGCGCTGCTCACCATCAGGAAGATGACGAGCACCATGATGCAGTCCACGAGCGGCACCATGTCGATGTGCGTCGGCTCGATCCTGTGACGGCTGCCTCCCTTGCCGATCATGCGTGCGCCCCTCCCCAGGCGCTCTGCTCAATCTCACTCACGCGCTGCATGTACTTCCTCAGGCTGCGGTTCGCCAGGTGCACGACCATGAGGGCCGGGATCGCGACCACGAGGCCGGACTCCGTGGCCACGAGCACCTCAGAGATGCCCTTTGCGAGTCCGCCCATGATCTTCTCCTGGGTGTGGCCGGAAAGGCTCTCGAAGGTGGTCACCATGCCGCTCACGGTGCCCAAGAGGCCAAGGAGCGGAGCCGCCGTGATCATGGCGCCCAGCGCCAGGCGCTGCTGGCGGAACGACTCATGGACTTCCTCGCGCAGGCGCCGAAGCTCCGAGATCGGGCTTCCCCTTGCTGCGTCCAGCTCGCGCCTCGAGCGCCTGAGCGCCAGCAGGAGCTTGAAGCACCTCGAGTAGAGGACGACCGACAAGGCGAGGATGGCCACCATGACCGGCCCTCCCCTCTGCACAAGGTCGACCAGCTCCCTCATGCGCTCACGGCCCTCCCGGCCGACTTCGAGGCCTCGGCGGCCGTCACGAAATCAAGGGCGTCCTTTTCCAGGAGCGAGAGGTTCCTCTGGATCCTGTGGGCGAGGAAGCCGTGGGCTATCAGGGTCGGTATGGCGACGACAAGGCCCAGCTCCGTGGCGATCAGCACCTCGGAGATGCCGCTCGCCAGCTTCCCGGCGTTGCCTGTCCCGAAGACGGTGATGAGGGCAAACGTCTTGACCATGCCGACCACGGTCCCGAGGAGTCCCATGAGCGGTGCGGCGGTCGCGATGACGGAGAGGAGCGAGAGCCTGCGCTCGAAATGCAGCCTCTGCCTGAGCAGCACCGACTGCAGGTGCTCCTCGAGCACCTCCTTCGGCGCGGACACGAACTGGAGGCCGACGCTGTAGAGTTCCTTGACCGCCGGCTTCATGGCCCTGATCGCCTTCTCGGCCTCGGACCCCGGGCCCGACGCGACCTTCGCGAGGCAGTCGCGGATCGCGGCCGGCGAGTCGATGGAGAGCTTCGCTAGGTCCACGGACTTCTGGATCACCATGATGAGGGCCAGGAGGCCGACGCCGATGATCGCGTACGCGACCAGTCCGCCCTTCTGGATGTGCTCTATCAGCGTGCCCTTCGTCTCCTTGAGGCGCAGCGCCTTGCCGCCCGAGGCGTCGGCGACGATGGTTCCGCTCTTTCCCTGAAAAAATGCCAAGGCCTCGGCGGCGTTCCATCCCTGGAGGACGTAGGTCACCGGGTAGGCAGATCCGGCACGGGGGCGGACAGTGCCCGCGGCCCCGCCCTGGTCCGCGAGGAAGAACGTCTCGGGCCCGACGAAGGCGAACGTGCCCTTCAGCACCTCGTTGTTGCCGTCCACGAGCGAGCTGCCCGGCGCGGTGTAGCCGCCTAGGGCGCGGCGCGTGCGCTCAAGAAGGTAGTCCGCTACATCCATCGCCGCCACGCCGCTGGCGCCCGCCGAGTCGTCGAGCTTCTGCCCGATCGCCTGGGTCGGGTCTGTGAGGAACTGGCCCTCTCCAGGCGCCAGGCTTTCCGTGTAGGCCGCGAGTCCGTCGTGAGCCAGCGTGCCGACGTAGGTCGTGTTCTTGCGGATCGCGTCCAGGTCGGAGAGGAGCTTGCGCCTGGACTCGGTGGAGTCCGCCTTGTTGGTCTCGAGGCGCTCGATCTCGCTTTCCGCCGTCACGATGCGGTCCTCGGCGGAGCGCATCTCCTGGAGGAGCGGGGCCTTCTCCCCGGCGATCCGGGTGCGAGTCGTGTTGAGCTCGTCCGCGGCCTTCTGGAGGCGCCCGCCGTAGTCGGCCGTGGCGCGCTTCATGGCGTCGTCGAACGTCTCCTGGGCGCGCAGGCCGGTGGCCAGGACAAGTGCGGAAAGGATGAGCGGAATGTGTCTCGTTTTCATGCCGGGTTACTTTGCCGCGTCGGTCGCCGAGCTGCTCAGTGTCGCGGGAACCGCGATGAAGTCGGGGTCTGCCTTGTCATTGTAGACGGCGAGGAGCCTGGAAATCTGCTCGGAAGCGCCCGACAGGGGCTGCCATCGCCAGCCCTGCGGGCCCGGTGAGCCGTACCAGGCCTTCCCGGCCTTTCGGTCGAGGGCGTAACCGTGGCTCAGGCCCCAGTAGATGACCTCGAGCGACTTGGCCGTGTTCTCGCCGTCGACGCTGAGCACTTCCTCGCCGCTCGTGACCGTCCTGTTGAACTGGAGGCAGCGGTTGAGCATCGTCATGGAGAGCTGCATGCGCTCGCCCATCGCGAGACCCGTGTTCCCTATGCTCCTATAAGACAGTTCAAGCGCGTCCGAGAGGCGCGGCGGAAGGAAGGGGCGAAGGCCCGTCAATTTCGCGTCGAGAGCCTGCAGCCTCGACTCGGCCGCGTGGAGATCTTCCGCCGCATCCTTGTTCTTGCCCTGCATCGTCGCGATCTCCTCGCGGTCCTTCGCGGTCTGCGACAGCAGGAGGGCGCGCTTTTCCTCGAGCGTCTGCGCGCGGTCCTTCAGGCCCAGGACCGTGGACTCAAGCAGCGGCTTGTCCGAGAGCCACTCGGTCTCGAGGCGCGCCGTCTCGAGGCGCACCTTGATCCATTCGCCCGCGGCTTTCTCGCCGGGCTGCATCGGGTCGTTGTCGCTCGGGGCGGCCCTGGCGATCAGCGCGAGCGCGATGCCTGGAAGGATGAGCCAGCGCGTACGCCGGTGTGGGATCACGTTCATGGATTAGGGGCTGGAGGCCGCGCGGCGACGCTGGAGGGTACTTTCGCCGGAGGCTGGTATGGGAAAGGTCGCAAAACTCCGGATCACTTCGCTGGAAACTCCGGGAAACGGCTTCGCGCAAAAATCCAGCGCACTAGCCTCGGCGTCTGCAAGACCGAAAGGAGCGCGGAAAAATTCAGCGCGCATCGGATGGCTTGTGAGGCCCATGACGCTCAAAACGCAAAAAAACTGGAGGCTTGGGGGAGGGCCACGGCAAACCCGTTTGCAGGGGCCATGCCACAGCCAAAAAACTGAGCTTAAATCGCTCCGCTTAAATAATTAAGGATTTTACGGGATCCCAGTTATGGGCCTGTGAACCCCTAAATTGGTTGCCTTGAACCATTTTAAGGAGAACTGAGAAATACCGATTGGATGAGGCCAACCACTCCATACCAATCGCACTTTCGGATGTCTTTGCGAATTATGTTGATACCATCGCCCCCATCGCTCGCATTGCGGTCAAATGGCCGTCGACAACGACCCCCCTTCGGGGAGCGAGGTTCTGCTTTTGGAGGATGATTCCATCCTGCGCAGGCGGATCGCCGCACACCTCAGGAAACTTGGCGCGGAGGTGGTGGAGGCGGTGAACATCGGAGAGGCCAGGCGCGCGCTCGCCGAATACCGCTTCGACTTTGCCCTCGTCGACCTGCACCTGCCCGACGGCGACGCCCTGGAGCTGCTTCGCGAGGGCGCGTTCTCCGAGAATACCGGCGTCGTCGTCATGACGGCATTCGGCGGGATCAAGGAGGCGGTCGAGGCGATGCGCCGCGGGGCTGGGGACTACCTGACGAAGCCCTTCGAGCCCGACGAGCTGCCCATCGCCTTCATGCGCTGCCGCGAGAAGCGCGGCGTGGCCAGGCGGGACGAGTTCCGGCTGGCAGAGCAGGCGCTCGGGGGCGCGCACGACCTTTTCTTCGGGGAGAGCCTCGCCGGCATCAGGGGCCAGCTGGACACGATCTTCGGCACCGAGCGCCGGCTGGAGCGCGACGTGCCGCCGATCCTGATCGAGGGCGAGACCGGCACCGGCAAGAGTGTCCTGGCCGCGTGGCTGCACAGGAATGGGCCAAGGGCGGCGAAGCCGTTCATCAAGGTTAACTGCGCGGCGCTCCCTGAGACGCTCGCGGAATCGGAGCTCTTCGGCCACGAGCGCGGCGCCTTCACGGACGCGAAGACCGCAAGGATCGGCCTCTTCGAGGCTGCGGACGGGGGAACCCTGTTCCTGGACGACATAGCCACGCTCTCGGCATCGACGCAGGCCAAGGTGCTGATGGCCGTCGAGGACCACACGATCCGGCGCCTCGGCGCCACGAAGGAGATCCGCATCGATGTGCGCCTTATCGCGGCGTCCAACGAGCCGCTCGCCGGTCTCTCGAAGGCGGGTTCGTTCCGCGAGGACCTCTACCACCGCCTGAACCTCCTGCACATCGCCCTTCCGCCGCTGAGAGAGCGGGGCCTCGACGTCCTGAGGCTGGCGAGGCACCTCCTTGAGCGCATCGCGAAGCGCCACCGCATCCGCGACATGGCGATCTCGCCCGACGGAGAGCGCAGGCTCCTGGCCTACGACTGGCCGGGCAACGCCCGCGAGCTCGCCCACGTCATCGAGCGCGAGGTGATCTTCTCGGGCGAGAAGCTCCTCGGCTTTGCCACCCTGGGGACCGGGGCCGTGCCCGCTGCCGCGGGCTGGAGAAACCCTTCCTGGCAGGTTCCCGCAGAGGGCTTCACGATCGACTCGGTCATCACGGACCTCGTGGACGACGTCCTCCGGGAGACGGACCGCAATATTTCCGCAAGTGCGCGCCGCCTCGGCGTCACGCGCGAGTTTCTGCGCTATCGCCTTAAGAACCGGAAGGGTTCAGCTTAGTCCCGCCGCGCCTGCTGTCCCAGGGCACGGCGCCCGCGTCCCCATGAAATCGCGAGTCCCCGAATACCCACGGCGCCTTGCAGCCCTGCTGCTCTCGGCCGGCCTCGGCTGCGCCGCGGCGATCGCGCAGACGCCGGAGGGCTCGGCCTTCTCCGACCCCAACAGTCCGTTCAACGAGCCGAACCCGACCCTCGAATGGTCCGCAAGGGACAGGTTTGACCGCGTCCGCTTCATGGACGCTTTCTCGACGCACTTCATCCTCACTCCCCCCACCGAGAAGCTTCCCTTCTACAGGTATTTTCCCCCGACGCCTCCCGTCCTCGACTCGGAGCTGCCGGTAATAGCGCCGCTGGATCCGGGCGAGCCCGTGCCGGAGCCGATGTCGGGTTTCGTCGCGGAGACATTCTATCCCGCGCTGGCCGCGCGCCTGGCCGCGAACGACCTGCCAAGGGACATGCGCCAGCGCATCGTTTCCTACCACGACAAGAAGATCGCCCTGACGGGCGAGCTGCGGGCGCGGATCCTTGCGCTCAAGGATGCGGAGCCGCAGGAGAAGCAGCGCCAGCTCGGCATGCTCGCCGCGGCCGAGGATCCCAGCATCCGCTCCCTTGCAGCCGAATCCGACAATATCCTCGCCGACCTTCGCGAAAGGAATGTCTTCGGCATTGCGAGCGAGTCGCGGCAGACGACGCTGCCCGACCGCAGGAAGGTGCACTCCGTCGCCGAGACCCCGGGCGATGCGGACAGCCTCCTGAAGGAGGCCGTCTCGCTCATGGACGCTGCTTTCCTCGAGCCGGGACTCTCGCAGCCCCAGAGGAAGCTCTTGTTCGAGGCGGCCACCGAACTCCGCCAGGGCGCCGCCACGGGAGTCCTTCCCCGTGAGGGGACGCGCGTCCTCAGCTTTTCACCCCTGACCGCGAGGATACGGATCCCGTCAGATCTCGGCGGGGCGATGGACGCCAAGGTCCGCGACTATGTCGCGGCGAAGGACGCGCTGAAGGACGAGCTGCGCAACGCCCTCCACGTGGCTTCTCTGACGGACGACTCCGCGGCCGCCGCGATGATGGGCAACCTGGCCTCGGAGCAGGCTGCCGGAATCGACAGGGTCGAGCGGATGGCCGAGGACATACGCCTCGGGCTGGCGCTCCTGCCGAACCCGCCCGGGCCGCCGGGACCGATGTCGCTGCCACCCGAGCTTGCCGCGAGGATCTCCGAGTACCGCGCGCACAAGGTGCGCCTGCTAAAATCGCTGAGGGCGATGCTCGACGCGCCGAAGCCCACCACGCTTCCCGCGGAGCCCAGGCCGACGGACGACCCGGGGGCCAGCGCGCTGGCCTGGATGCACGACGGGACGACCTCCAGCGAGCTTCACCCCTCGAGCTTGGCCGTCCCGCCGCAGGATTTCAGGCGCACGGAGACCGACATGATCGCAGACCTCAACCGGGAGCAGGCTGGCATCCGCGAGAGCCTCGCGGACTATGTCCGCTCGGCCAACGGCCGTTCGGACAGGAAGTCGATCAACGACCTCCTGCGCGACTTCGAGGAGGCCAGGAGCCGCGAGGAGATCTGGGACAAGTACAGGGACTACCAGACGGCCGTACTCATGCCTGGGCTCTCATCGGGCCAGCGACAGCTCCTTTTTGACACGGCAATCGGGGAACTCGGCCTGCCGCTGCCCACGGGGGAGCGCATCCCTTGACGATGAAGAAACCCGCGACGCCCGCCGAGGCGGCCGGCACCACGGTGCGATATTCCGCCGCGGCGCTCTGCTCCGGCGTCCTCCTTGTCATCATTTTCACGGTCCTCGTCGTCTGGTTCAGGGCCGACCTGAGGAACGAGATCCATCTGAAGATCATCGAGAGGGACGCGGCCGTCCTCTACCCCATGGCGCTCCAGCAGCTGACCGAAGGGGCTCAGGCCGGGCCGCCGGACGCCCCCTCCCCACTCACAGCGCTCCTGAAGAGCTCCCGCCAGAACGGAATGCTGGCCGTCGCGGTCTTTGACGCCGACGGAAACACGATCGAGTCGGTGCCCCAGACACAGCTCTTCGTCGAGCTGCCCACTGAGGATTTCCTGAGGCTCCAGGCGGGATCGCCCATCAGCCGGTACCATCCTCTGTTTCCCTTGGACCAGTACTTCGCGGGAGTCGCGCTGGAGGACAGGCAGGCCCCGGTCCTGGAGGTGCTGCTCCCGCTTCCCGGCCCTTTTCCCAAGTCCATCCGCGGATTCGTGCGGTACTACATCGACGCCCGGCCGCTCTCTAGGGAGCTGGCGAACATCGACGGGCGGATCGACCGCGAGACAGCCGTCACGCTCCTTGTCGGCGCGGTGCTGATCGCAGCCGTCATGACGGGCGCCGCGCTCAGCGTGCAGCGTGCGCACAGGATCGTCGCCGAGCGCAACGAGCGGCTGACGCGCGCGAACTTCGAGCTGACCCTATCCTCCAAGGCATCCGCCGTGGGACAGATCACCTCGCACCTGATCCACGGCCTGCAGGGCTCCGTCGAGGGCCTGCGCTCGGTGGTCGCAAGCCGCCAGGCCGACCCGAGCAACCCCGCGTGGGAGTCGGCCGCGGGCTACACCGAGCGGCTGCAGACGATGATCCGGGAAACGATCGCGCTTCTCGGCGACGCGAGCGCCGGCGCCAGCTACGAGCTGACCGGCTCCGAGCTCGCGGCCACGATCCTTGAGCGCAACCGGGCCATGGCCGCGGAGCGCAGCGTGGTTCTCGAGGGTGACACCGGCTTCGAGGCGACGATCGACAGCCACCGGGGCAGCCTGCTCTGCCTGATCGCAAGCAACCTGATCCAGAACGCCGTCGCTGCATGCCCCGAGGGCGGCCGAGTGTCCGTCCTTCTCGCCCACACCGGCTGGGCCGTCGTCCTCACGGTGAGCGACAACGGCCCGGGAATCCCTGACTCGGTGCAGAAGAACCTCTTCAAGCCCGGCAGGAGCGGCCGGCCGGGCGGCTCCGGCCTCGGGCTCGCCATCAGCCAGCTGATGGCCCGGCAGATCGGCGCCGAGATGGTGCTCCTCTCGACCGGTCCCGCGGGGACCACCTTCCGGGTGACCGTTCCCCTCAGGGAGTGAGCGGCGGCTTCGGGCCGCGGAATATGGGATGCTCCGGCCAGTATTCCTCGTGGATCGCCAGGCCCTCCTTCTCCATGAGGGGCCCGAGGACAATGGTCGAGGGCGAGGTCCGCGAGAACACCTCGTGGCTTTCCAGCGGGTTGGAGTCCGGCGGCAGCCCGATCACTTTCAGGAACTGGATTTCGCCCGTGCCGTAGACGACCTTGCCGATGCCGGCAAAGCGGATGGAGCCGCAGCACATGGTGCAGGGCTCGCTGCTGGTGTAGAGCGTCGATTGGGCGAATGTCGCCCGGTCGATGCTCGGGCTGTATTTCGAGATGAGGCCGGTCTCGGCGTGCTTCGTCACGTCCTTCGTCTCGCGCTCGCAGTTGTAGAATTCAGCTATGACCTTTCCGTCCTTCACGAGGACGGCCCCGAACGGGGCGCCGCCGTGGGTCGTGGCATACCGCGCGAGCTCGTAAGCCCTGCCCATGAACATCCTGTCCTCCGCCGTGCAGGCGGGATCGTCCGGCATGGGCGCGGGAAACGCGGCCCTTGCCGCGAGGGCGAGCGCCGAGAGGGGGACAAGGAGCAACCGCGCGATCGGGGATCGATTCATGCGCCGTCCCGAGCAGGCGACATGCCATCCCCTGCCCGAAATCGGCTGGCGTTTTAGCCGTTCGGTTCGTTGATTGGCGGGGTGAACCTGCGCAGCGTTTTCCGGATTCCACTGGCCCTGTCCCTCGCACTCGCGGGCCACGCCGTCGCGCTCGGCCAGGGGCTCAGCGTGGCGGAGCAGGCGGCAATCTTCGCTCGGGCGGCGACGGAAGCGCAGAAGGCCTCGCCCTCCTCGGTGATCGCTCTTGTCGACAGGGACGGCAGGGAGCTCCTCGTACGCGCGGCGGACGGCTCGCACAACTTCACGGAGGCCCAGGAGGCGGTGGCGGTCTCAAAGGCCGGCACGGCCGTCTTCCTGAGCAGCGGAGGCGAGGCCTTCAGCTCGCGGACCGCGGGCTTCATCATCCAGCAGCACTTCCCGCCCGGCATCGAGTTCACGCCGCCGGGCCCCCTCGTCGGGGTCGGCTTCTCATCGATGGCGTTTTCGGACGTCAACTGGTTCAGGCGGCTCAACGGCAGCCGCATACCCGGGACCCGCCTCTACGGCTCGCCGGGGGGAATGCCGCTCTACAAGTCCGGCGTCCTGGTCGCCGGCATAGGCGTCACGAGCTCCAAGCCCGAGGTCGAGGACGGAAGTATCTACGGTCCCAATACAAACGAGGTGGTTGCCATGACGGGGCAGGTCGGCTTCCTGCCGCCGGCGGCGATACTCGCCTCGAACATCTTCGTGGGCGGGATCCGGCTGGCCTACACCGCGAGCTCCGCCGCGGCGATCACGGACGCCGTCGCGGCCGACACGGGCGGGCTGCAGGCGCCGGCGGCACTCGCGTGGCCCGCGGCCACGATCGGCGGCGTGACGGGCCAGGTGCGCTCCCCGATCGTCGGCGATCCCATCCCCGGGACGATCTCCGGCCAGGCGCGCCTCACGAAGGCCGAGGTGACGGCGATCATCTCCCTTGCCGCGGCGAGGCAGGTTGTGACCCGGGCCGGCATCCGCCTTCCCGTCGGCCAGGCGGCCGAGGTGTTCATCTCCGTCGTGAACAACCCGAACAAGCCCGGCGAGGCCCCGATGGTCCTCGGGACCTTCCGCACCCCGGACGCCACGATGTTCTCCTGGGACGTCTCCGTACAGAAGGCGAGGACCGCGGTCTTTTTCTCCGACTCTACCCGCGCCTTCTCCGCAAGGACGGTCGGCTTCCTCGCCCAGACGATGTACCCTCCCGGCATCGACAACGAGCCCTCCGGCCCCTTCAACGGTCTCCAGGAGAGATTCTCGGCTCCCCTCATCTCCGGCACGGGTACGGTCGACGGCAACCTCCCGAACGGGATCACCATCTTCCCCGGCGGCTTTCCGCTCTATAGGAACGGCGTGCTGATCGGCGCCATAGGCGTCTCGGGCGACGGCATTGACCAGGACGATCTCATCGCGTCGTCGGGAACGGCCGCCTTCCAGGCGAGCATCACGATCCGCGCGGACAACTTCACCTACCTCGGGGCGAGGCTGCCCTACGCGGTATTCCCGCGCTCACCCGAGTTGACCGGCCGCGGCCCGTCGATCACGGGCCAGCAGACACACTGACGCCCAAGGCTCCCGAGAAGCGGGAGAGCTCCTTGGCGAAAGCGGCGGGGTCGAAGTCCGGCTGCGACTGCGCGAGGTGGAACAGCCTGTCGAGGCTCTGCGAGGCGCCGGCGGGGCGGCTCGGGGCCGGCATCGCGGACAAGAGCCTGTCGAGCGCCAGGACAAGCCTGTCCGCGCGGCTCGCCTGGACCAGGTGGGGACTGGCCCCGGGGATAAAGTCAGCGCCCGTAGAGGACAGTCTCCTCAGGGCCGTGGGGGCAAAGGAGGGATCCCAGGAGCGCGCGGCCCTCTTCGCCAGAAGGTCGGCCTTCTCCACAGTGGAGGCGAGGGCGTCGGGGCCGTTGCCGGCCTCGCCGAAGGGCTGCTCCTTGAAGTCGAGGCCGCTCCGGTCCAGGAGCCAGCTGAGGCTGTCCGCCACGGGCACCGAGCGGGCCGGCTCGGCGCGCCCGTTCAGGAGCGCCCAGCTGACCTCGCGAAGCGCCACGGCCTGCCCGACAAACCAGGCCTGCGCGCCGATCCCTGCTGCAGGGTCTCTCCAGTGGCGGGGCTCGTCCTGGGTCTGCCCGTCCATTTCAAACACGAGCGCGGGGTGATGGCCCGTGCCCACGATCTCGGGATCTATGTTCTGGTGGCAGGCGACGCAGGTGTTGGCCCGGGTATAGAGGTCGTTCAGGTCACGCATTCCGGCGCTCACCCGGTCCGCGTGGGTCCAGTCCGAGCGGGTATGGCCCCGGATCCACCCGCCGGGAAGGTTGTGACAGCTGACGCACGACACTCCCTCGGAAGGCTCCACACCGGCGCCAAGGAGCGCGGGGTCGACCGTGGCCAGGGGCGCGTGGCACACGACACACCTTGGGCTCACCGACGCGTCGGTGATGGAGAGCGCCTCGGACATCCTCGCCGAGCGCGAGGTCGTCAGGGCGGCGAACGAGCGGGCATGGACGTCATGCTGAGACCAGGTCACAAACTGGCTGCTTTTGTCCCCTGCGCCGCCGTGGCAGCCGCTCGTCGAGCAATCGGCCGCGCCAAGCGTTTCGGCGGCCACTAGACTCGACGGGACCAAAGCGGCCGCGCATAGGAAACGGAAAATCGCTGCGTGTCTCGCGGGTCGCATATAATTGGGTTGGCCCGTCAGTTGAAGCTGTATACAAATGATCCGTCCTTGGGCTCACATCCAGCGTCAAATGCTGACAACACAGTTTCCGGCGGCGTCCCCCAGTTTCTAATCCATGTTGGAGAAAACATTCCGGCTGATCGCGGATCATCCGGCCCATGCGGCCGGACTCCTGATCGTCTGCGGGCTGGCACTTGAAGTCCTTGTCCTGGCGGCCACGGGCATCGGGAGGATATTGTCAGACAAGAGGCGTGCCGCGCTGCAGCACAGTCGCCTCGAGCTGGAGATCGAGAAGGCCAAGCTTCAGATAAAGGGCGCCGACGAGGCCAAGGCGGCCTGGAGCGGCTACCGCAAGTTCTCGGTGACCCAGAAGGTCATGGAGTGCGACGACACCTTCTCTTTTTACCTGAAGCCGCACGACGGCAAGTCGCTGCCGCCCTTCAAGCCCGGACAGTACCTGACCTTCCAGCTGAACGTGCCGGGCCTGGGCAAGCCCCTCGTCCGCTGCTACTCGCTCTCGGACTCGACAAAGCGCACGCACTACCGGGTCACCATCAAGAGGAGCACCCCCCCTGTGGACAGCGCCCATCCGCCGGGCGTCGGCTCCTCGTACTTCTGCGACCGGGTGAGCGTCGGCGACATCCTGGACGTCAAGGCGCCCAACGGGCACTTTTACCTCGATCTCGAGAAGGAGCGCCCTGTCGTCCTCATCTCGGGCGGGGTCGGCGTGACCCCGATGGTGGCCATGGCGAACGCGCTCATCGAGGCCGGTTCCACCCGCGAGATCTGGTTCTTCCACGGAGCCCGCAGCGGCACCGACCACATATTCAAGGGCTTCACGCGCCTTCTGGCCTCGGACAACAAGAACGTCCACGTGCACGTGTGCTACTCAAAGCCGGCCTCGTCCGACTCCAAGGGCGCCGACTTCCACCACGAGGGCCGCGTCACGGTCGAGCTCTTCAAGCAGCTCCTGCCGTCGAACAACTACGAGTACTTCCTGTGCGGCCCCGGCGCCTTCATGGAGAGCATCACCGAGGACCTGAGGGCGTGGGGCGTGCCCGACGAGTGGGTCCACTTCGAGGCTTTCGGGCCCGCCTCCGTCAAGCGCGCGGCCAAGCCCGAAGCGAAGGTCGCCGTCACCTTCGCCCCATTCGGCGGGATCGACGTGACCTTCGCCAGGTCCGGCAAGAAGGTCGCCTGGCAAGGCGGTGGCCGGTCGGTCCTTGAGCTGGCAGAGGAGGCCAAGATCAAGATCGACGCGGGTTGCCGGGCGGGAAACTGCGGCTCCTGCCTCGTCGCGATCAAGTCCGGCACCGTCGAGTACATCACAGCCCACGGCGCCGACGTGGAGGAAGGCTCGTGCCTCGCCTGCATCTGCCGCCCGGCGAGCGCGCTGGTCATCGACGCCTGATGAGCAAGTCCTCGTCAGGCCTTAACCGCCCCAGGCGCTGGGACGTGGCGTTCAGCAAGGACATGTCGCAGGCAGGCGTCGCGCGCATCATGAAGCTGCAGCCGTTTTGCGACATGGACCCGGAGGGCTTCCCGAAGTCCGCGCAGCTCCAGGATATCCTCAAGAACGACGCGCGCCTGCGCCAGTTTGAGGAGGGCGAGATCATCGTGCGCGAGGGCGATTACGGAAACACGGCCTTCATGGTGCTCTCGGGCTCGGCCCAGGTCGTCCTGAGCCCGGGCCTGCCTCCGGGCCTCATGGGCCGGAGCGAACCGACGAAGCGGGGGTTTTTCCGGGCCCTGGCGCAGCTCTGGTCCAACTCCGGTGAGGACGAGCAGTCGCGCGACGGCGGGTTGGACGCAAAGCAGTCGATCGCCCACTCCGACACGGAGCCCGGGGTGGTCCTCCAGGACCTGCCGCGGGTCCTCGGCCGCCAGCGAACCGCCACCATCATGGCGGGCGACGTGTTCGGCGAGATAGCCGCCCTCTCCAGGATGCCCCGGACGGCGACCATCGTCGCCAACAAGGGTGGCGCCGAGATGCTTGAGATCCGCTGGCAGGGACTGCGGGACCTGATGCGCTACGACCCGAAGGTGCGGGCGTTCATCGACGGCATCTACAGGGAGCGCGCGCTCTCCACGTACCTGGAGGAGATGCCGTTCATGCGGTACCTTGGCCCCGAGGCGAAGAAGCGCCTCATGGACGCGACGCAGTTCGAAACGTACGGGGACTACGACTGGTCCGGAGAGTACAAGCAGCTCGTGCAGTCGGGCGCGACTGCGGCCCAGGAGCCGACGATCGCCGTCGAGGGCGACTACCCGAACAGCGTCGTCATGATCCGGGCGGGATTCGCCAGGATGACCCAGCGCTTCGGAAGCGGGCACCGCACGCTCAACTACCTCGGCTCCGGCCGCATGTACGGCTTCGAGGAGATCGCGCACAACTGGCGCAAGCCCGAGAACCACGTCTCGCTCCAGCACACGCTGAGGGTCATCGGCTACACCCACGTGCTCGTCATCCCCGCGGCCATCATCGAGGAGGTCGTGCTCCCGGCCATGCCGAAGTCCGCCCTGCCAGCCCTGATCGAGGATTCCGGCCGCTCCAAGGCGCCCTTTGCTGCGACGAGCGAGCGCTCCTCCGCCGAGTCCCAGGCTTCCGCGGACGTGATGGAGTTCGTGACTCAGAACAGGTTCTTCAACGGAACGAAGACGATGGTCATCGACCTGGACCGCTGCACGCGGTGCGACGACTGCGTCAGGGCCTGCGCCGCGACCCACGACAACAATCCACGGTTCCTGCGGCATGGGCCCGTCCACAACAACCTGATGGTGGCCCAGGCGTGCATGCACTGCACGGACCCCATCTGCATGATCGGATGCCCGACGGGCGCCATCCACAGGGAGACCTTCGACGGCAACGTGGTCATCAATCCCTCGAGCTGCATCGGCTGCTCGGCGTGCGCCAACAATTGCCCCTACGGGGCAATCCGCATGGTGGAGATCCGCGACGCCAGCGGGCGCATCCTCGTCGCGAGCGACTCCAACCCGATTCACAAGGCGACGAAGTGCGACCTCTGCAACGACCAGTATGGCGGCCCGGCTTGCGAGCGGGCGTGCCCGCACGACGCCCTGAAGAGGATCAACCTCAACACGCTCGACGACCTCGTCAGCTGGATCCAGCGATGAGGGCCCGGCGCCTCATGAACCGATACGCGGTCCCCGCGGCCATGGCCGCGGCCGGCGCCGCCGGCATCGCGTGGTGCGCCCGCGCGGGGCGCACCCACCCGCACATCGCCTACCTGACCGGCTGGGGACTCCTTGCGGCCGTTGTCGTCCTCGCCCTCTATAATGCCCGCAAGAAGCTCTCGTTCCTGCCGCTCGTCAGCTCGCGCGCCTGGCTGCGGCTTCACTCGTGGCTCGGGATGTTCGCGGCCGTGCTGTTCTTCATGCACGCCGGCTGGCATGTCCCGACAAGCCCGCTTGGCGCAGTGCTCTTAGCGCTCTTTGTCGGGGTGACGCTCAGCGGCGTCATCGGTTGGTGGCTCTCCAAGGTGCTCCCGCGGCGCCTCACGAGCGCCGGCGGCGAGGTGCCCTATGAGCGCATCCCCGTCATCCGACGCGCGCTGCGCGAGAAGGCCGAGTCGCTCGTTGTAGCCGGCATCCCCATCGCGGGGGCAAGCACGCTGGCCGACTTCTATGCCGCGCGACTGAGCAGCTTCTTTGCGGGGCCCGCCAACTTCACGGCGCACCTCCTCGGCTCGAATCACTCGCTCAACTCGATGCTGGCGGACCTGGGCGAGGCCAAGAAGTACCTGAGCAACCACGAGCGCTCCTCGGCCATCGAGCTCGCGGCCCTCGTTCGGGAGAAGGACGCGCTCGATCTGCACCGCTCGATGCAGCTCGTCCTGAAGGGCTGGCTCTTCGTCCACATCCCCCTCACGTACGCGATGCTCTCCTTCATCGTGATCCACGTCGTGGTCATCTACTCCTACGCGGGGGGGGCGCGATGAACGAGGGACGCGCACCCTCTCCGGACTTCGACTCGAACCGGTATGAGCGGCCCAACAAAAAGTGGGTCTGCGGCAATGCCAAGGACGGCTGCCCATGCCGGATCGGGCCAAGCCCCTCCGGCGAGTGCCGGGCCACGACCGAATGCACGCCGAGGCTTGTCCTGAAGCCGGGCGAGACGAAGGGAACCTGGGCCTGCACGCGTCCCGCGGACTGGGGCGGCCCCTGCGCCCAGGGACCCGGGCCCGACGGCAATTGCTGCCGGGCGATCGAGAAGTGCAAGCCCGAGCGCAGCCTGCGTGCGAGGCGCGGCCTGGTCACGGTGGCGGCGGTCGCGGCCTCGGTCGCCGTGCTCCTGATCGGGCTCTCCGGCTCGAGGAGGGACGGCTTCGTCAACCCACGCCCCCTTTCCCGCCAGCACTCGGGCGCGGAATTTGCCCGGCTCGCCGCGGGCCACGGCGGCGGCCAGGGATGCGTCCTCTGCCACACGGACGCCAACGGCAGCATGGGGCACCTGGCCATGGCCGCCCTCTCTACCTCGAAGCACTCCCTGTCCTTCGCCGTCCTCTCGAGCTCCCACCCGAAGGACTTCTCGCACATGGACCACTCGTGCGTCGCCTGCCACAGCGCAGAGTCGTTCCACCAGGCCGACGTCGTGAAGGACACGGCCTGCGTCGTCTGCCACATGGAGCACCAGGGAACCGAGTCGATGGCGCAGGTGGCCTCGCATGGCTGCGCGGACTGCCACGGGAGCGCCGGCGACATGGCTCTCGCCCGTGAGAGAAGCGCCGCCCTCCCTGCCGCCTTGTTCACCCGCCAGAAGGCCCAGGGGCGCCTGGTCCATGTGGAGCCCCGCCCGGCCCAGGGCTACACCGAGGTGATCACATCCTTTGCGGAGGACCATCCCGAGTTCCGCGTACTCAGGGAGAAGACCCCGGATTCGAATACGCTGCGCTTCAACCACCGCTTCCATCTCCTCGGCGCGGACGTCCCCCTTGTGAACGGCCGTAGGCTGGAATGCGCCGACTGCCACCGTCCCGACGCATCAGGCGCCTACATGGCGAAGGTCAGCTTCGAGCAGTCGTGCCGCACCTGCCACGGGCTGGAGTTCGACCCGGAGACGCCCGGTATGAAGCTGCCCCATGGGGACCCGGCGTTCGCCAGGAACTATCTTAGGAGCCTCCCGGTCCAATATGCGGACTACGCGACGCGGGTCGCCGGCGTCAACGGCACCAGCGCTGTCGATGCCTACGTGAGGAAGCGGATTGAGTCGCTCAGGAGGCGCGAGCACAGCGGTGAGGAACTCGAGCGCCGCGTGTTCCTCGGCGAGGGCTCTGCCCGGCGCGAGGCAGGCTCGGCGGCCCGAGCCTCGTCCACGAGCTGCGCGCTGTGCCACGAGGTGACATGGAAGCAGAGCGGCGCGCCGGCGATCACGGCCCCGGCGGCGCCGGACCGCTGGCTGCCCGGCGCCAGGTTCAGCCACGCCTCGCATTCGACGATGTCCTGCGGCGACTGCCACGCCGCGTCGTCGAGCGAGCTCACCTCGGACGTCATACTTCCCACCCAGCAGAGCTGCGTGCGCTGCCACAGCCCCAAGGGAGGAGCCGTCGACACCTGCACGAGCTGCCACACCTACCACAATCCGCCTCCCCTCTTCTCAAGGAACGCGGAGACGGCCTCGGCGCGATGAGACGCGCAAGCATCGCCGCCCTTGCCGCGACGCTCGCGCTCCTTTGCGCCTGCCGCACCCGGGTCGCGCCCGCGCCGGACGTGGTCCCCGAGGACAAGCCAAGGCCCACGCAGCGCCTGAGCGCGGGCGCTCCTCCTGCGGCCCCGGACCAGGTGCGCGTGGACCCGGGCGCCGCGCTTCCTGCCGCCCCCGCGCCCGCGCAGGCCAGGGACTACGTCCTGCGGCGCATTCCCGAGAGCGTCTTGCCCCCCGCGTCAGCCGACTTCAATCCGGATCCCGGCGCCGCCAAGGCCTCGGCGGCGGAGTCTGCACCGGGCCTGTACTCGGAATCCCCGGTCCCGCTCCACGCTGCCGCGCCGACGCGCTTTGCCGCGCCCGAGCGGGGCCCCCTTGAGCGCACCGAGATCGTGCAGGCTCCAACAAGCTCGGTCCCCGAGAAGTACGGGGCGGCCCCACTGCCCGATTCCCTGAGGCTTCCCCGATCCCAGGTGCGCGAGGACCGTTTCCTTTCGGGCAACTGGACAGCGCCGGACGCCTATTCGGGGTCGGCGCAGGCCGGTGCCTTCCCGGGCGCGGCGCCCGTCGCGGACCGCTGGAGCGTCGGCTTCGTACCGTGGCGGCGCTACACGTCGGGAGACACCGACGAGATGCCGTACTTCCATTCCGATCCCGAGTTCTGGCACTACTACCGCCAGAGTACGCTGAAGGGAGATCGTCCGATCAGGGGACAGGACCTCTTTCTGCGCGTGACCGCGTCGGCCGACGTGACAGGCGAGGAGCGGGCGCTTCCCGTCCCGAGCCTCGACAGCGCGGCGAGGGCCGAGAGCTCCGACTTCTACGGGCAGAGCCGCTCTCAGCTTTTCACGTCCGACCTGGCGCTCGAGTTCGACCTCTTCAAGGGAGACACGGTCTTCAAGCCCGTTGACTGGCTGATCCACATAAAGCCCGTCTTCAACACCAACTACGTGGCCTTCCAGGAGACCGGCGAGGTCTCGCCCGACCCGCGCGGCTCGCTCTCGTCGGGCAGCGGCTCCGCGCCAAGCAACGGCAGCGTGACCAACCCGGGCGACGTCGGTTCGATTTTGGGCGGACTGACCCCGGCGTCGGGCTCGCTCGGTGGAAGCAGGTCCACCACCCGGTCCAAGACCTACGGCTCGCTCCAGGAGGCCTTCGTCGAGAAGCACCTGGGTGACCTCTCCTCCACGTATGACTTCTGCGCGCTGGCTGTCGGGAACCAGACCTTCAACAGCGACTTCAGGGGCTTCATTTTCAACGACACGAACCTTGGGGCGCGCTTCTTCGGAAACTACGAGGACAACCGCTGGCAGTACAATCTGGCGCTCTTCGACCTGAGGGAGAAGGACACGAACTCCGGCCTCAACACGTTCCAGCGCAGGGGCCAGCTTGTCGCGGTCGCGAACCTCTACCGCGAGGACAGCCTGATACCCGGCTACACGACGGAGGTGAGCGTGCTCGGCAGCTTCGACCAGTCGGGCACGCAGTATGACACGAACGGCTTTCTCGTGCGGCCCGAGCCCATCGGCAGCGTGCGGCCCCACAGGGTCGACAGCTACTACTTCGGCCTGACCGGAGACGGACACGCGGGCCGGTGGAACGTGACGGACGCCGCCTACCTTGTGACGGGCCACGACGAGTTCAACGGCCTGGCGGGAATGCCCGTCACGATCCTCGCGGGGATGGCGGCCCTGGAGCTGAGCTACGACCGCGACTGGATCCGCTACAAGGCCTCGGTCTTTTACGCCTCGGGCGACCACTCCAGCCAGGACGGAAAGGCCAACGGCTTCGATTCGATCGAGGACAACACGAACTTCACGGGAGGTCCCTTCAGCTACTGGGTGAGGCAGAGCTTCAACCTCGGCGGCACGGCCGTGCCTCTCAAGCAGCGCTTCAGCCTTCTTCCCGACCTGAGGGCCGGCGGGGCCTTCGAGGGACAGTCGAACTTCGTGAACCCGGGCCTCATTCTCTACGGCGTCGGCGCCGAGGCCGACCTGACCCCCAAGATCCGGGCGTTCTTCAACGCGAACTACCTGCAGTTCGACACGACCGACCCGATCAAGCGCCTCCTAATGACAAACGAGGCCGGCCGCTCGATAGGCATGGACATCAGCCTCGGGTTCCAGTGGAGGCCGTTGCTCATCAGCAACGTGATCCTCTCCGCGGGCTGCGGCGTCCTCCTTCCCGCGGCGGGCTACCGCAACATCTACTCGAACACCGTGCCGTCGGACCCGGGGTTCACGCCCGCGGGATCCTCGGGCAAGGTTGACCAATTTCTCTACAGCGCGATCCTCGCGGGCACCTTCACCTATTAGCGGGCGCCGTGACCGAATTCCACTTCACATCCCGGGGGCCCGTCAGCCGGCTCCTCGCAGGTCTCGGAGCCCTCGGGCTCTCCGCGGGGATCTCCATGGCGCTGCCGGCGGGCCCGATGGCCCTGCTCTCCGGCCCGCAGACCTCAGTGCCCCCCGATGCGCGCTCGGCCACCGCGGCGCTGCCGGCGCCGACAGCCGCAAGCTGGGTCGACCAGAACCCCGAGGAGGCGCACAGGAAGGGCGCGGGCTGCATCGAGTGCCATACCGGGACAGAGGAGATGCACGCCTCGCCGCACGTGGTCCTCGGCTGCACGGACTGCCACGGCG
>DASRSJ010000364.1:0-3899 GCA_035656555.1 Opitutaceae bacterium | reverse complement strand
AGGCTCGGGTAGAGCATCTCGATGCCCTGGAGGCTCCGGCTCGCCTCACCGAGTTCCACGATGATTCTTGCTGCCTCAGTGGCCAACGAACCGTCGGTGGCGATCCGCATGATCGATCCGGAGATCTCCGCTTTGCGGTTGGGCAGTATCGGAGGGGTTCCGGAGAACCGCAGTTCGAGGGTCGCGGAGCCGAATCTTTCCAGCAACTGCTGGACCCTTCCTTGAGTGCGTATGCGTCCTTGATCGAGGATCGCGAGCCTGTCTCCCAGCTCTTCGACCTCAGCCAGGTGGTGGGTGCAATAGAGGACCGACGTCCCCTTGCCGGCGAGGCCCCGTACCAGTTCGAGGATCCGAATGCGCGCCATGACATCCACCCCGCTCGTGGCCTCGTCGAGCAGGACCAATCGCGGGCTGTTCATGAGGGCCATCCCGATGTGGAGACGGCGCGCCTCGCCCCCCGACAGCCGGCGCGCCGGCCGGTCGAGGAACGACTCGAGGTCGAGCGCCTCGGCTAACTCGACCATCTTTTTCCTCAGGCGTGACCGCCGCAGACCGGCGAGTTCTCCGAAGAAGCGGAGGTTGTCCCAGCCCGAGATGGTCGGGTACAGCCCTGCTTCCTGCGGCGCCAGGCCGAGGTGGGCTCGAGCACGGTTGCCGCGCGCCAATGCGTCGAAGCCATCGATCCGGACATCCCCGGCGTCAGGTCGTAGGAGGCCGGCGATGATCGCGACCAGAGTGCTCTTACCGGCTCCATTGGGGCCGAGCAAGGCGAGGATCTCTCCTTCCCGCAGCTCCAGATCCACCCCTGCGAGGGCGACGAGTGACCCGTATCGCTTGACGATCCCGGTGGCGGATAGGTGGGGTGGACTAGGTGCCACGCGCGCGAGTCTTTAGGAGTTGCACCGACGGTGGCATAGTGCCAAACTTTACCTGAATGTTTAGCAAATCTTTGCTTAATAGCGGATGACCAAAGAACGCTGTTACGACCTGGTTCTCGTGGGGGCGACCGGGTTCACCGGTCGATTGACGGCGAAGTACCTCGCCGCCCACGCTCCGCCGCGGCTTCGCTGGGCGTTGAGCGGCCGGGATCAGTCCAAGCTTGCGGCCATCGCCGCCACACTGGCGAGGGAATGGCCAGACCAGTCGGAGCCCGACATCATGGTGACGGACGCCGGCGATGAGATCGCTCTGCGAGCAGTGGCGGAAACATCGAGGGTCGTGGTCACCACGATCGGGCCTTACGTTTCGCGCGGGGAGCCGCTCGTCGCTGCCTGTATCGCCGGCGGGGCCGACTACCTGGACATCACCGGCGAAACGGAGTTTGTCGACCGAATCTGGCTCGACCATCACGCCGAGGCGGAGCGAAAGGGGGTCCGTCTTGTGCACTGTTGCGGGTTCATCGCGATCGCCGAGGATCTGGGTGCGTACTTCACCGTTCAGCACCTTCCCCAGGATGCCCCGCTGAAGGTCAACGGTCACGTCCGTTTCAGGCTTCGCTTTTCCGGCGGCAGCTACCGTTCGCTCATCCAGAGCTTCGCCCGGTCTCGTCAACGGCAGGTGGTGGCTCGAAGCAGGCAAGCGGTCGAGGCGGAGCCGAGTGCTCGAAAGGTGTATGCCCTGCCCGGAAAGGTCAGGCGCAACTCATACCTCGGTGGGTGGGTGACGCCGGACTCGAGCATCAGCGCCATCACCGTCCGTCGAACCGCCGCGGTGCTCCCCTCCTACGGCCCTGAGTTCGGCTATGGCCATCATCTGGTGTTCAGACGGTTCTCCGCTTTGTCCGGCTTCTTTCTCACCGCGACGGCTGCTGGCGTCTTCTTGCGCCTGGTGCCGGTCCGCAAGCTTTTGCTGAAGATGAAGAAGGCGGGCGTTGGCCCTGATCAGACCGAACGGGATAGATCCTGGTTCGAGCTGATCTTCATCGGCGAGGGAGCCGGGCGGACAGTCATCACCAAGGTGACCGGCGGTGACCCGGGATACGACGAGACGGCGAAGATGCTCGCCGAGTCGGCGCTCTGCATCGCCTTTGACGATCTGCCGCGGCGTTCTGGTCAGCTTACGCCGGCACTCGCCATGGGCGACGCTCTCATGAGGAGGCTCAGGACGGCTGGGATCTCCTTCCAGATCGTCAAAACATCCACTATTTGACCTGTCGATTTGAGGGTTCCAAGGTTCGGCCCTAAGAGATACTGTGGCGGGACCGCACTATGACTCGCGCCCCTCGTGCCGGGATCATCGTCCCGATGCGATGTACCGCGCGCTCAGGCGCGGCATCATCTGGCTCAAGATCGAGTGACCGGGCCATCTTCTCGAGAATGATGCGTTGCTCGGCCATCGCAAGAGCCGATCCCAAGCAGCGTCGGAAGCCGCCGCCGAAGGGAATCCACTCATACGTATGAGGTTTAACGTCGAGCCAACGCTGCGGGCGGAAATGGAAGGGCGCCGGATAAAGGTCCTCTCGATGATGGAGGAGGAGGGCGCTGATCAGGATCTGCGTGGATGCGGGCACTCCGTAGAGACCGAACTGCCACGGTATGTTGACGGTGCGGCCGAGCATGGGGACGACGGGTCGGCAGCGCATTCCCTCGATGATGGCGGCGTCCACCCATAGGTCGCCGCCGTCGTCGCGAACCACGTCTCGTAATTCCTGGTAGGCATCTGGGTAGCGCACAAGGCGCTCCCAGGTCCACGCGAGCGAGTTGGCGGTGGTCTCGTGTCCGGCCAAGAGGAGGCTGATGAGCTCGTCGCGGAGTTCCTTATCGCTCATCACCTCACCTTGCTCGGTCTTGGCGCGGACGAGCAGCGCGAGGATGTCGCCTCGATCGCTTTCGGTACGGCGCTCCTCGATGACCCTGTAAAGGGGCCGATCGACGGCCTCAAGCACGGAGCGGGTCAGGCGATTGGGATCCTCTCGGTTTCGACTAATCAACCCGTTCAACAGGTACAAGGGACGAGATAGCGCTCCTACCATCCGGATTATCGCTGCGCGTAACTCTGCCTCGGAGCTTCCCGATGAAGGCTTGCCTCTGATACCGAAGATACCCGCCAAGATTACGTCCAAGGCGATGGCCTGCAGCCGCGGAGCGAGTGGGAAGGGACGATTGAGCGGCCAGGTGCCCAGCTCACGCTCGGTCGCATCCGTGACTATCTCCATGTACTGCTGCACTGCGGTGCCGTGAAAGTTGGGCAGCAGCAGCTTCCTCTGGCGCATAAATCTCGCGCCGGTGGAGGTGAGTATGGAATCCGATCCAACGACTTGTTTGACGAGTGCGGCTGAGAAAGTCGAAAGCTGCTCAGGTTTGGCGGTGAAGAGGGAGCGGACATCATCTGGCGCGTTGATCATCACTGCTCCTGGTTGGCCGATGGCACCCCTCAGACGAACTACATCTCCAAGGCGCCTCTTGGCCTGGAAGACAAACTGAATTTGCCGCTGGTTGAACCGGAATTCCTGAAGCACGCGGGGAAGCCGGAGCTCCGGTGGAGCGGAGAGTGCCGAGAGATCGGCCGGCTCGATCGGTCCGGAGGTGCGCATGGGCCTATCTCGCCCTGACGCACCTTGGTGCCAAGAGCTCCAGGTCCCTCAAGGTGCGTTGAGCTCCAGCACGAACGACCTCTAGGTCAGGAACCGCATCACGGTCGGCGCTGAACCCTAGAGTGAGAGTGCCTGAGTAGCTGATGATGGTCGCATGGAGTGCGTGTCCGGTCGTCGGTGGAGCGATCGGGAGGATGCGGCAAAGTGGGGCGTCCATGAAGGTCAGCGAACCTTCGGTCCCAGGCACGTTGGTCATCATCACATCGAAGTGCCCGGCGAACGAGACATGCCTGGACAACGCCCGTTCAAGTACGGGTGGGAGGATCGCGGCCAGGCTTTCGAGCGTCCGGGCACTCCCTGCCTTCCC
>DASRSJ010000363.1:0-1818 GCA_035656555.1 Opitutaceae bacterium | reverse complement strand
CGAGCGTGGAGGTCACCTTCAGGCCAAGGATGGAGACGATGGTGCGCGAGAGCTGCTCCTTGCTGGCGCGTCCCGTGCCGGACACGGCCTGCTTCACCCTCGTCGGCGGGTACTCGAATACCGGCAGACCGCGAAGCGCGGCTGCGGCGATTGCGGCCCCCCGTGCGGCACCCAGGATCTGCGCCGTCTGGAAGTTCTGGACGTAGATCGTCTGCTCAAGCGCCACATGGCGTATGCCGGACGTCCCCTCGATGAATTCGGCGACAGCCGTGTGAATCTCGGCAAGGGCCACGGCCATCGTCCGCCTCGCCGGGACGGTCACCGTCCTGCACCTAAGGAGGATCGGCGTCCGTCCCGTCTTGAACTCGATGAGGGCCAGTCCCGTGCCGCGCAGCGAGGGATCGATCCCGAGGACGATCCCCACGAATCCCTTCTTGAAGAAAATCTCGCCGGCCTGCGAGGCGGCGGAAGACGGTGCCGGAGATCGCGCGGGAATGGGTTTCCCCTGGAGCTTTGCCGCCCACATCTGCCTGGTTGTCATGCGCGCCATGGTCAGAGGAACATCCGGGCCCCAGCGACAAGCGTGAGGCCGAGGGCCACGTTCTCAAACAGGCGCTGGTCGATGCGGCCGAGGAGCCAGCGCCCGACGACCGTGCCCGCGATTACGGCCGGCGCCAGGATCAGGTTCAGGCCGAGGCTGCCCTGGTTGACGAGTCCCAGGTCCACCATGAAAGGCAGTTTGAAGAGGTTCATCATGAGGAAGAATGCGGCCCCGGTCCCCATGTACTCCATCTTGGGAAGCCGCATCGCGAGAAGATAAATCACCATGAGGGGACCGGCGGCGTTCGAGACGAGGGACGTGAAGCCAGCAAGGATACCCATCACTCCCGCGAACCACGCGGGATAGTCCGGGGGCGGCGCACCCGCCTTCGCACGGCGGGCGATGTGCAGGGCCGCCAGAGCGACCACGATGATGCCGATGGCCAGGCGGCTCTGATGGTCGTTCATGTGTCCCAGGGCAAAGAAGCCGATGATCACGCCTGCCGCAGCCCAGGGGACCAGCCTCCAGATGTGGGACCAGTTCGCATGCCTGCGATAGAGAAGGAAGGCCACGATGTCGCCCAGGACGAGGAGCGGCAGGACGACGCCGGTCGACTGCTTCGCCGGCATGATCGCGGCGAAAAGGGCGACGAAGAGCAGGCTGAGCCCCGTGATTCCGGTCTTGGCCACACCGACAAGCAGCGCCCCAAGGATGGCCAGGGCCCAGTCCCAGCCGTGCAGGTTCAACGACTCTCCCCCATCGGCCGAGCCTCGGCCGTAAACACTCCTGCGGCAACCGAGAACACCTGCCAGTCGCCGGGCGAGCCCTCGGGAAGGCTCGTGCCGGTCGCGATGACCTGTGACTCCCGGTCCAATGCGGCCCAGAAGCGCTCGCGCCTGCCGGGGTCGAGTTCGCCCAGGACGTCGTCGGCCAGGAGGACCGGCCTGACCCGGCTGCATGCGTGGAACCAGGAGGCCTGCGCCAGACGCAGAGCCAGCATGACCGAGCGCTGCTGGCCCTCGGATGCGAAGGCGCCCGCGTCGGAATCCGAAACGGTGAAGGCAAGATCATCCCGGTGGGGTCCCGTGAGCGTGGTCCCCGCCTGCAGGTCGCGGGCGCGTCCCGACTCAAGAAGCTCCAGCATCTTTGCCTCGTCCACGCCGGCGAGGGACGTCTTGTAGCCCAGGTCCGCGCCCTCGGAGCCCTCGCTGAGTCGCCTGTAGGCCGACGTCATCTCGCGCGCGAGCTCCCCGATCCTCGTGGTCCTCAGGGCGACA
>DASRSJ010000362.1:0-4818 GCA_035656555.1 Opitutaceae bacterium | reverse complement strand
ATGCCCTCAAGCACCTTGGCCTGGTCGAAGATCTTCTTCGCGGCCGGGTTCTTTGTCACCTCCTCGCGCAGCTCCGCGGACTTCGCCACGGCTTGCTCGAGCGTGATGTTGATCTCGTCCGGGATCATCTTCGCCAGGCGGTCGGCCTCGGCATAGGGCAGGTTGTGCACCCGCGAGACGTCGCGGATCACCATCTTGGCCCCCATCGTGCCGTAGGTGACGATGTTGGCGACGCAGGCCTCGCCGTACTTCTGGCGCACGTAGGCGATCACTTCGCCGCGGCGCCTCATGCAGAAATCGATGTCGAAATCCGGGGGGGACACGCGCTCGGGGTTCAGGAAGCGCTCGAAGAGCAGCTTGTATCTGAGGGGATCGAGGTTCGTGATCCCCAGCAGATACGCGACGAGGCAGCCGGCGCCCGAACCGCGGCCCGGACCGACGGGAATTCCCTGCTTCTTCGCCCAGTCGATGAAGTCCCAGACGACGAGGAAGTAGTCGATGAAGCCCGTCTTCGCGATGACCCCTAGTTCGAAGTCGATGCGCTCGACGAGGATCTTGGCCTGAGCCGCGTCCGCGGCCTTGGCCGGGTTCGCGAAGTCGACGCCGTAGCGGGTCTTGAGCCCCGCGATGCAGAGCGTCTTCAGGTAGCCGGCACGGTCGCTGCCGACCTCCACGGGTATCGGGTACTTCGGGTAGCGCTCGCTGCCTTTGGGGAAGGGGATCGTCAGGTCGCACATCTCGGCGACTGCCTCCGTGTTCACGAGCGACTCCGGCACCTCGATGAAGAGCCTCTCCATCTCGGCGCGGCTCTTGAGATAGAACTGCTGGCCCTCGAAACGCATCCGCTTCTCATCCTCGATCTTCGAGCCCGTCTGGATGCAGAGCATGGCGTCGTGGGAGCCCGCGTCCGTCGAGTTCACGTAGTGGACGTCGTTTGAGCAGACCACCTTGAGCCCGAACTCCTTCGCGATCTTCAGGAGGTCCGGGATGATCTTCCTCTGCTCGGAGATACCATGGTCCTGGATCTCCACGAAGTAGTTCTCCCGCCCAAAGATGTCCACGAACCGGGCCGTCGCCTTCCTCGCCTCCTCATAGCGGTCATGGAGGAGGTGCTGGGGGACCAGGGACGCCAGACAGCCCGTGAACCCGATCAGGCCATTTGCATGGCGGGCCAGGGTTTCCAGGTCGGTCCTCGGCTTGTAGTAAAAGCCTTTCAGGTGGGCATCGCTGACCAGTTTCAGGAGGTTCTGGTAGCCATCGATGTTCTTGGCCAGAAGACCGAGGTGAAAGATGCTGCGGCCCTCGTCGCTGCGCCCCTGTTTCTCGAGCCGGGAACCCTCGGAAAGGTACAACTCGCAGCCGATCAGGGGCTTGATGCCCTTGCTCTTGGCAGCCGAGTAGAAGTCTATGGCCCCGAAGAGGTTGCCATGGTCCGTCAGGGCAAGGGCCGTCATCCCAAGCTGGCCGGCGCGCTCTGTCAGCTGGTCTATCCGGCAGGCCCCGTCCAGGAGGCTGTAGTCCGAGTGGACATGGAGATGGACGAAATTCTTTTCGACTGAGGGCACGCTTGGCCTAAGCAAGATCAGCCCCTTGGATGCGCAAGCCGGAACGAATAAAAGGCCCCCGGGGGGGGCTTTTTAACCGTTGACGGAGGAGTTTCCCCATGGCTTATTGACCGGCTTTTCCTTTCACAAGCAGCCATGTCCATCGAAATCAAGATACGTAAGAACGAGCCCATCGACCGTGCGCTTCGCCGCATGAAGAAGAAGCTCGACCGCGAGAACATCATCAAGGGCACCCGCGCCAAGCGGTACTTCGAGAAGCCCTGCGAGAAACGCCGCCGCAAGGACAAGGTCATGGCCTTCACGGCTATGCTCCGCCGCCGCTACGACAGTTAGTCTAGCGAAAATACCTTCAAAACCGCGCCTCGACCCCGTCAGGCGCGGTTTTTTTTTGCAAACATGACTGGGTTTACGGACTTTCGACCCCTGTGACCCTCGCCCCTGCGCTCTCGACCAGCTGGTGTTCCCAACGCCACAAGGATGGATACGAGATGCTCAAGGAGATGGCGGAACTCGGCTTCGAGAAGGTTGAGCTAAGCCACGGCATCCGTATCACACTGGTTCCCGGCATCCTGAAGGCGGTGGAGGAGGGGATCGTGAAGGTGGGCTCGATCCACAATTTCTGCCCGCTCCCGATGGGCGTCATCCAGGCGGCCCCGAACTTCTTCCAGCCGTCGTCCCAGGACGATCGCGAGCGGGACCAGTGGCTGCGCCAGACCAAGCGATCGATCGACTTTGCGGCTCAGGTCGGTGCCTCGCTCCTCGTATGCCACCTGGGGAGCGTCAAGTACACGTGGCTGCTGCCGGACCGCCACATGGAGGCCTACCTCCTGAAGCATCCCGACGCCGGCCGGGACGGCGACAAGGCCTACAGGGCGCTTGCCGAGAAGGCCCTCTCCAAGATCCGCGGCAAGATGGACCCCTTCTGGCAGAACACGAAGGACTCGATTCAGGCCGTCCTGGACTATGCGGCGGACAAGAACATTAAGCTGGGCCTCGAGAACCGGGAGCGCTTTGAGGAGCTCCCAATCGATTCCGATTTCCCCGAGTTCCTGGCCGGCATGCCGCTGCCTTCACCCGCGGGCTACTGGCACGACACGGGTCACGCGCACCTGAAAGAGGACGCCGGGCTGATCAGCCACAAGGGGCAGCTCGAGGCGAATGCCGGACGGCTCCTTGGCTTCCATATCCACGACGTGCACGATGGGCATGACCACTGCGCGGTGGGCACAGGTGGCATCGACTTTGAGATGGTGAAGCGCTTCTTCAGGCCTGAACAGTTGTTCGTGATCGAGCTCAGCCCGCGCGTGGAGGTCGACGACGTCTTGGCGTCCAAGGCCAGGGTCGAGGCCATGCTTGCCGGCGTCGGCTAGGGCCTCAGCGCTTCCTGCCGGGCGTTTCTGGAGCGTCCAGCATGTCGTCCAGAGGATTACTCGCCTTCTCGACGACAGGATGAAGGTAGCCGGCCGTGGTCTCCAAGGAGGAGTGGCCGAGCAGCTGCCTGAGCGCATCCAGGGACTCTCTTGAATGGGTGGCGTAGGCGTGCCTGAGCACGTGCGGCGTGAGGAAGCCGTCCAGCTCAACCTTCTGCGCGGCCTTCAATACCGCCCTCTGGATGCAGTCAGTCAGGATGTGAAAGCGGATCGTCTTCTCAGTCCGGGGATCGACGCAGTGGTTCTCTGCCGGGAACACCCAGAACCACTGCCACTGGAACGGCGCCTTCGGGTACTTGGTGGCCAGGGCGAAGGGCAGCGACACCCCGACCTCGGGGGCGTTTGCTTGGTCCCACTCCCAGACCCTCCGCGCGCGCCCAATCTGCTCGCGCAAGGGCTCCGCGCAGCATCGCGGGATCGGCACGCGCCTATCCTTGCCCCCCTTTGCCCCTCTCAGAAGGAATTGCCCATGGCTCCCCTCATCCCAGAGCACGTCCTTGATGCGCATCTCCATCGGCTCGGAAACCCTCATGCCGCAGCCGTAGAGCATGTCTACTATCAACCTTGCGGGAGTCATGTAGGTGTCCTCGACGGCCGCGCGGAACATCCGGACCTGCTCCCTTGATGGCGAGACCCGCTCGTACCTGGGCTTGTTCGCCCGCAGGGCGTCCACGTTTCCGAGAGGCTTTCGGAGCACCTCCTTGTAGAGGAACAGGATCGCCGAGAAAGCCTGGTTCTGGGTCATGGCTGCCACGCGCTTCTTCAATGCTAGGTATGTCAGGAAAGCCTCAGCCTTCGCCTCCGGCGCGAGATTGTGGTCGATCGTCTGGCAATGGTCGTAGTACCTCGCGATCCAACCGCAATATACGTCCTCCGTTGTGTAGGCTAAGTGCAGCGCGCGGATCCTAGCCCTCACCGCGGCAATCACCTCGTTGCGTGTTTTCACCGCCCGCTCCCGGTCGAGACAGATATTAAGCTCATATTATAAGACATGTCTAACATATGTCTTAATTGTCAATCACTACGCCTTTCTATGGCGTTTGGATCCTTGTGCTTTCCTACCAAGATGCCTGGAATCACAGGATATCGGGGCACCTAATCGAAATAATAGAATATGCCGCACGCTCCCAAATCCGGACCACGTCTTTCTCAGGTTCCAGTCCCGGAAAATCTTATAAAATCAATTATGCCGCACCCTGCGGTATAAACAACGTTAGCCTTTCGGAAATGAAAACCACAGTTCTCCTTGTTTGGCTTGCGAGTTTCGCAGCTCCGCTTGCGGCGGGTGATCTCACCTCTTCTCCAGAAATCAGGCAGCGCGATTTTCTGGCCCAAAGCGTTCTCGATGCTGATTACGTTACGGTTGGCACATATAACACAGTCACGCTCCAAAGCACCGTTTCGGCACCAATACGGGACCGGGCGTGGCAATCGGAGATAGCAAAGGTCCTGGGCAAAGCGTTTCTCACCGAACAGGCGCCGATATTGGCGATGGCTTCCCCGACGACCTTCTACGACCGGAATGGAGCGAAGGTGATGGAAATCGAAGTATTCGGAACGGTGCTCCGAATTAACGCTCATGATTACAATGCGGGTAAGGAAACGTGTTCGGCTCTAAGAAAGCTCCTATCTTTCAAAGAGGCTAACCAGTCAAAGGATCCGGCGGCATAGCCGCGGATCACTTCAACGTTAGGCAATATTTACATGATCGAACTGTCGCTACTCGCAGAGAAAAGATTCGCGATAATCCTCGTCGATTATACCGAGGGTAGGGACGATTCATGGAGTGTCGTCTTTGGCCGCGCGAAGATTGTCGGGAGGCG
>DASRSJ010000361.1:0-2021 GCA_035656555.1 Opitutaceae bacterium | reverse complement strand
AGATCGTGTGGCGCATCATGTGGTGGTGGGAGAAGGGCCGCGAAGGGGGAAACCCCAGTGGACGGCAGGTCCAAAGATCAACCAAGTTTGGCTCAAAAAGGAAAGCCTAATTGGAGGGGTTGCCAAAGGGCCCGTCCCACTGAATCCTGTGCCCCTCATGCAAATACCCCGCATGCACCCCAAGGCCGTGCTGAACCTCAAACTCGCGGCCCTGCCGCTCGTCCTTGCCCTCTCGTCCTTCGCCGCCCCCCAGGAAGTGACCGTTAACGGCCCCACCGGGGCCCGCCTGCGGGTCGAGGCCCTCGAGCCGCACATCGTTCGCATCTGGATGAAGCCCACCGGGGAGTTCACCCGCCAGCCCTCCCTGGCCATGGAGACGGCCCCCAACACGCGCTCGGACCTGCTCTCCACGACGTCGGGCGGCAGCGTGAAGATAGATTCCAGCGATCTTCTGGTGAAGGTCAGCCAGGCCAGCCTCGGCTTTGACGTGACCTCCAAGGACGGGGGCACGTCGCTCCTCTCCGCCGTTTCGATAAAGCCCGGCGCCAATGGCGCCTGGTCCCTCTCCGAGACGCTCGGCGACTCCGAGCACCTGATGGGCCTCGGGCAGGACAACCACAACAACGGCCGCCTAGACCGGCGCGGCGTCATCCGCGAGCTCTGGGAGGGCCAGCAGATCAATTCCGGAAACGTGACGGCGGAGTATCCCGTCCCGATCCTGATCAGCACCGGCAGGGAAGGCCACGCCTACGGCGTCTTCTTTGACAACGTCCACCGCCTGACCTTCGACCTCGGCCACACCCAGGCCGACAAGCTGAAGGTCGACGCCGACGGCGGCGAGATCGACCTCTACGTGATCGACGGCCCGACGATGGCGGACGTGATTGAGCGCTACACGAGCCTCACGGGCCGCCCTTCCATGCCGCCCCTGTGGGCGCTCGGCTACTGGCAGAGCAAATGCACGTACTACGACTGGAACGCGCTCGACGAGGCCTACAACCAGTTGAACGCGCGAGGATTCCCCGTGGACGCTATGGTGATCGACGCCGACTGGCCCGAGCATGTGCAGGACTACGAGTGGGCGAAGCGCTGGATCACGACCGCCGGCGGCATGACGCCGGCCCAGAAGATCGCGGACTACGCGAAGAAGGGCGTGAAGATCGTGATGTCGCAGTCCGGCCCCATGATCAAACCCGACTCGCCGAACTATCAGGACGGCATCAAGAAGGGGATGTTCGCCAACGACGGGAAGGGAAACCCGATCCAGGCCGGCTATTACGGCGGCATGCTGCTCGACTTCACGAACCCCAAGCTGAACGACTGGCTCTGGCCGCAGACGCGGAAGCGAGACGAAGACGGGATCGCGGCCTGGTGGCTGGACCTCGACGAGCCCGAGGGCGAGCCGGCGCAGACGCACTACTTCGGCGGGCGCCCCCCGGAGATCCACAACCAGTTTGCGCTCCTCTGCACCATGAGCTTCGAGGGCGTTCAGCTGGCAGTGCACCCCGAACAGCGCCCCTTCATCCTCTCGCGCGCGGGATCCGCGGGATTCCAGAGGCACCACGCGGCCGTCTGGACCGGGGACATCTACAGCGACTATGCGACCTACCGCGCGCATCCGCCCGAGATGCTCAACTCTAGCCTTTCCGGCTTGGTCTACTGGGCCTGCGACACGGGCGGCTTCCTCGAGGGCTACTACAAGGGTGAGATGCTCGGGGCCCACGCGCGCCTCTATGAGCGCTGGATGCAGTTCGCCTCCTTTGCGCCGATCTCACGCGCCCACAAGGCCGGAGGGGCGCCGGAGCCCTACGCCTTCGGCCTCGCGACCGAGCAAGGTACGAAGCACTACCTGCAGCAGCGCTACAGGCTCATGCCCTACATCTACACCCATGCGTGGGTGGCGAGCCAGAAGGGCCTGCCGCTTGTGCGCGCGATGGCACTGGAGTTCCCGGGCGACGCAGCCGCAGCCGCCACGCCGGGCGACCAGTACATGTTTGGCTCCGAGCTCCTCGTGGCTCCGG
>DASRSJ010000360.1:0-1915 GCA_035656555.1 Opitutaceae bacterium | reverse complement strand
CGCCTGCTCGGCGCCGCGCAGGAGCCCGTCGGTCACCCCGCCGACCGCCGAGATCACCGCCAACAGCGGACCGTCGGCCGCCTGGCCGCCGATGATGTCCGCCACACTGCGGATCCGCTCCGCGTTGCCGACCGAGGTGCCACCGAACTTCAGAACTCGCATCACTGTCCTCCGGGGGGCGTTATGCCCTTGCAATGCTACTAGGTGCAGGGATGGGCCCCAGAAGGGACGCTTCGCTCCGGCCGTTGCCTTGACCGGGTGGATGCCCTACAATACGCCTCCGCTTCGCGGGAACCCAGGTTTCCGTCCAAGCCGACGTAGCTCAGGGGTAGAGCAGCTGATTCGTAATCAGCAGGTCGTCGGTTCAAATCCGACCGTCGGCTCCACGCTTCAGACAGGAAGGGGGAGCCATGATTCTCTCCTCTCCCTTGCCGTCTTTCTGACCTCCCGCCCTCGTTCAAGAGCTCTGCCGCCGCAGGAAGATTGTCGAGCTGTCCCTGTTCGGGTCGGCTCTGAGGATCTCACTCAGCTCAGCCGTGATCTCAAGACTCAGTCCGCGAGCGTCTCGCCACCATCCAGACCTTGAATTCCGCGGGACTTGACGGCGCTCCCGTGAGTGGCTACTCTCAAACTATGAAGTTTTCCTTTGTAGTTTGGCTTCCTATCCATCGCTCATGAGCGAGCCTCAGATCGATCCCGACGTCGCGCGCGCTTCCGCTCTGGCGGGGGAGCTGCGGGTGCTGCTTGGCAAGCTGAGCCGACGGCTGCGGGAACAGGCCCATCCGGGAGATTTCACCGGGTCTCAGAAATCGGTCCTCCTCTGCCTGGAGCGCGAGGGGTCCGCGACGGTCACGAGCCTGGCGCGGGCAGAGGGGGTGCGGCCGCAGTCGATGGGATCCACGGTGGCTACCCTGGAGGCGGCCGGGCTGGTCTCTGGCGCGCCCGACCCGGCCGACCGGCGGCAGACCCTCCTGTCGCTCACGCCGGCCTGCCGGGAGTGGATCGCGGCGAGCCGGGCGGCGCGGGAGGACTGGCTGTTCCGGGCGATTCAGGCCCAGCTCGCGCCGGAGGAGCATGCAGCGCTCGCGGCCGCCGTCGAGCTGCTCAAACGCCTCGCCGACTCGGAACCCCTGGAAAGAAGGGACCCTTGAACATGGAATGGATTCACTATGCCAGCTACTTTTTCGGCGGCCCCTCCCGTCGCCTGGAGCAAGATCGACGTCGAGGTGGCGGGGAGGAAGGATCTGACGGCGCGGACGGTCAGCGGGGTGTCGGCGCGGCCGTAGGGATGAAGAGCCGAATCATAGGTAACTGTGGCACATCGCGCCTCCGGCTGGCGCGGGGGTAGTCACCATCGACTACTCGCCATCAACTTTGAAAAAGACGTCATGAATGGCGTAGGAGACCAGGCGAGGCGTAAGGCCGTGCTCCGTCAGCCGTTTAAAGTAGATACTCTGCAAAGGATGGAGATTACCATTGCCATCCACCTCGTTGACGTGTCGATATTCCAGACTAATCGCTACAATGTCGAATTGCCTCAAGGAGAAGATTTCGTTCGGTTGGGAAATACCGTCGTGGTTCCTGTCCACCCACAGCTTGAGGTGGCTCCAGATCAGGTCATCTTCAGAGATAATGCCATCGGCGTTACCCCCATAGAGCGGACTGTCATAGACCCTCAACGCTTCAAAGCCATTGGCTGCGGTCTCCCCCGAGGGAAGAAGAGTGCCTTGGCCGAAGAGCTCTCGGCCACCATCGACAGTGCCATTCCGATTGAGGTCCAGCCAGAGAAAGCCTTCCTCGGTCCAGGCGCAGGTCCAGGCAACACGATCGAGAGTTCCGTCACCGTTGAGATCGAACAAGACCGGATAGAACAGATCCGTGGTCTGAATCCCATCGCCGTTGAGATCGAGTACCA
>DASRSJ010000359.1:0-3978 GCA_035656555.1 Opitutaceae bacterium | reverse complement strand
TTCATGAAGATGCTCACGACCGGCAAGACGGACCTGCTCGAGAAGTTCTGGAGCATGCGCACCCGCCGCCCGTTCAGCGCCTTCCTGGTCCTCAAGGAGGACAACACGACCGGCTTCGAGTTCGCTCCCAGGGCCCCCAAGGACCCGAACGCCCCGAAGGGCAAGAGGGGCAAGAAGAAGCCGGCGTCGGAGGCCGCGACCGCGCCCGCCTCCGACGCGGCCCCCGCCTCGTAGACGGCGGGTGCCGGAAACTTTAGGCGAGCGCCGGCGTCTTATCTGGGACAGCCACCGTGAATTCCAATAAGAACTACCTGTTAGTGTTCCTCAGCCTCGTGGTCGTGGGCCTGGCCCTCGTGATCTGGTCGGAGTACACGCAGATGGTGAAGCTGCGCGCGCAACTCGCTGACATTGACAGTGCTGCGCTGAAGCGCGAGCTGGCCTCCGACAAGAAGACCATCAAGTCGCTCGAGGAGCGCCTGGCGGCCATGAGGGGCAGGCGCGGCGGCGCCGAGGGACCCGCGGAGGCCGGCGAAGGCCCCGGCGAGGGCGGTCCGGACCGCAGGCCCGGCGGGCGCTTCGGCGCCTTCGCGGCCCTGAGCGGCAACCCCGAGTTCCAGAAGCTCCTCGCGATCCAGATGAAAGGGCGCCTCGGCGCGACCTACGGCGCCCTCTTCAAGAGCCTCAACCTGAGCCCCGAGCAGCTCTCGCAGTTCCAGGGGCTCCTCGCCGACAAGCAGCAGGCGATGATGGACACGATGCAGGCGGCCAGGGAGCAGGGTATCAATCCCCGCGAGGATCCGGACGGCTTCAAGGCGCTGATGACCCAGGCGGTCGCCCAGACCGACCAGAACATCCAGCAGATGCTGGGCGACGCGGGCTTCCAGCAGTACCAGCAGTACCAGCAGACGCTGCCCGAGCGAAACACCGTCAACAGCCTCCAGCAGTCCCTTAGCTACACCCAGACCCCGCTGACCGACGACGAATCGAACGCGATGGTGAACCTTCTGGCGCAGACCCAGCCGGCGAGGGCCGGCAACGGCACCGCGGGCGCCACGACCGGGACGCCCGGCCCCAACTTGATGGCCATGATGAACGGCGGCGGCACCGCCAAGGTCACGGCCGACACGATCGCCCAGGCCTCCACCGTCCTCACGGCCCCTCAGGTCTCCGCCCTGGAGCAGATCCAGCAGCAGCAGCAGGCCCAGCAGCAGATCCAGCAGATGATGCGCCAAGCCAACCAGCCCCCGGCCGCCACGACGCCGCCAAAGAGCTGACGCAAGGCACTGGCGCGATTTATACGCTTGTCGGCTCGGAGCGCGGGACCGTATCCTCGCAGCCTCCATGATCGTAACCACCGCGCAGCTCTTCAAGCACGCTTACGGCAAGTACGCCGTCGGCGCTTACAACATCAACAATGCCGAGCAGGCGATGGGCCTCTTCCGCGGCTGCATCGATTCCCAGGCCCCTTTCATCATCCAGATCTCCAAGGGCGCGCGCAAATACACCGACAAGCGCATGCTTGAGGCGATCATCCGCACGGCGGGAGACATCTACCCCGACGCCATCTACGCGGTGCATCTCGACCACGGCGACGAGGACACGTGCTACGACTGCATCAAGTCCGGTTTTTTCAGCTCCGTCATGATCGACGCCTCGCACGAGACGTTCGAGAAGAACGTCGAGATCTCCAAGCGCGTCGTCGAGGCAGCCCACAAGGCCGGCCTCTCCGTCGAGGCTGAGCTCGGCATGCTGGGCGGCGTCGAGGAGGACATCCAGGTCGAGGACGGCCACGCCACCCTCACGAACCCGGTCGAGGCCGAGGACTTCGTCAAGAAGACCGGCTGCGACTCCCTCGCCTGCGCCATCGGAACGAGCCACGGCGCCTACAAGTTCAAGGGCAAGCAGTCCCTGCACTTCGACGTGCTGCAGAAGATCCAGGTCCTCCTGCCCGGCTTCCCGCTCGTCATGCACGGCTCGTCCTCCGTCCCGAAGGACGAGGTCGACCGCATCAACGCAGCCGGCGGAACGATGGGCGCCACGGTCGGAGTCGACATCAACGAGTACCTGCCGGCCGCCAAGCTCGGCGTCACCAAGGTGAACATCGACACCGACGGCCGCCTCGTCTGGACCCGCGTCCACCGCGAGTTCTTCCGCGACAAATCGGGGGAGTTCGACTTCCGCCCGCCGGGCAAGATCTTCATGGACGAGTACGCGAAGTTCATCGCGAGCCGCAACGTCGCCCTCGGCTCGGCGGGCCAGCTTGCGGACCTGCGCAAGTCGCTCGGAAAGTAAGCGCGCCGCGAACCACCCTTCCAAGGCCGGCACGCTCACGCATGCCGGCCTTTTTTTGCCCCCTTGAAAATCCTTTTCCTCTATGGACGCCCTGCGGTTGGCAAGCTGACCGTCGCCCGCGCGCTGGCGGCAAGAACCGGCGGCAGGCTCTTCCACAATCACCTGACGGTGAACCTGGTGCTGTCCGTCTTCGACTTCGGGACGCCTGCCTTCATCGAGCTGCGGGCCAAGATATGGATGGACGTCTTCAGGCGCGCCTTGGCCGAGAAGGTCCCGCTCCTCATCTTCACCTTTAACCCCGAGTCGACAGTGAGCCAGACCTTCATCGATGAGCTCTTCGTCGAGGTGGTGGCCGCCGGTGGAGAGATCATCCCCGTGGAGCTGATTGCGAGCGAGAAGGCCATCGAGGAGCGCCTGGGATCCGAGTCGCGCCGCATGGAGCGGAAAACGATGAGCGCCGAAACCTACAGGGAACTGCGCGCCAAGGGCGTCTTTGAGACGCCGCGGATCCTCAGCCCGAGGCTGACCCTCGACACCGAGGCGCTGAATCCGGCTGAGTCGGCCGAGAGGATAGCGTCGCTGATTTAGGCGCAGGCAGGCCGCATCCTCTCTCTTCCGGGCGGGGACGGAGGTTATCCCCGATCGTCCCGTAGCCCGGACCGGAAGGTGGCTGTCCCATGGTCAATGCCCTCAGGCAAGTCCCGCATCATCAAATTTCCGGGCATTTTTCCGGATCCCTTTCTCCGAGAGCAAATCACCCAGTCGCTTGATCCATGGCTTCCGGACCCTAGCGACGATCAAGAAGCCATTGGGATTGGAGGAAGGAAAACTTTCCTCAACACGGACCACATCGATTCTTCCTGGCCAGATCCTCTCCCGGTTCCCCATCTCGATCATTCCCATTAGCACCTCGCTGCTAAAGACGTGAAAATGGATATTTATTTCCAAACCAGCTTCGACGCTCCGGTGATAAATTGCAGCTAGGGATTTCTGTTCGCCCTCGGCGGCGTCTTGCCCGGTTGCCGGTGAAAACATGCCCCAGTCCACGCCGAACACGAAATCATCAATATGGGTTGCATCCGACTGCGTCACGCCGCGTCGGAAATCCTCCAGGAGATGCTTCAACTCTGTCGGCTGACGCTTGTGGTCGAAGGTCCTCCTCCAGTCAGGGATCACCGCGTAGATGACGCCGTTGTGCTCAAGCACCCGGTACCATTCAGCGAGAGCGGCCAGTGGATTGGCAACATGCTCCAGGACATGCGAAGTGGCCACGTATCTTAGCGACGAATCCCAATAAGGAAGCTCGCAGGCATCGCCATAATAGTCACTCAGGGTCCGCTCACGCGCATACTCCGCGAACCGGTCGACATACACCGGTTTGATCCCGGGAATCGGCGTTTTAAACGCCCCAATTTCGACCCCTGGCTCCCTAAGAAATTTCCCCACTAGGTCTAGGTGTTCCATCTCGGGTTGATCTGTTCAGTATTGGAACTGCAGGGCAAAGGGAAGTTTTGCCTCGTTCTGGCGGATTGCCGGGCGTTTTGGGGTTTCCATGCGTCGTCGGATCGGACTATATCACCGTGGCGCCTCCGCACCGGTCGAAGCCCACAACTAACTCGGGCGGAAAATACATGCGCGCATTCCAACTCGTATCCTGTCTGCTCCTGGCATCGGTAGCCTGTCGCG
>DASRSJ010000358.1:0-8239 GCA_035656555.1 Opitutaceae bacterium | reverse complement strand
TAGTGTCGTGAATTCTGGCTTTTGCTTGGGATCGCTGGAGGTATGCCTCTGAAGTCGGTTTCAACTGTAGCGACCGGTCATAAGCTTCGATTGCCCCGGTAGTATTCAGATTCAATCCCCGGACTATACCCAAGTTGTACCAACATTCGGCCGATCCCGGATTGAGCTTCGTGGCGTGCTGACAATCCGTTTCGCCATTCAGGAAATCCTTGGTATTGGACCTGGCGACACCGCGATACGAATACGCCTCGCTGTGCTCGGGTTTGAGTCGGATCGCCGCCGTGAAATCCAAGATGGCGCCGTCAAAGTCCTTCATCATCTCCTTGGTGAGGCCTCGGCTAAAGTACGCTTCCTCGGAATTTGGATTCGCGACTATGATCGCGTCAAAGTCGGCCACCGCCGCGGACCAGTCGCCAAGTTTTTGGTGCGAAAGCCCATGGAGCCGAAGAGCGTCGATCATCCCGGGAGAAAGGGTCAATGCTCCGAGGGCGTCCTGCGCTGCGCTCGTGAAGTCTCCCATCTCGAAATGAACCATGCCTCGTTTGACGTATTCGTCGGCGCGCTTGGGGTCCGCTTCGATTGCGGCACTAAAGTTCATTAAGGCCCCGGTATAGTCCTTTGATTTAAGGCACGATGCGGCTTTGTCTTCGAATCCTTGGACAACTTGCTCAGCCGGACTCTTATATTTCCCCTGGACTGCGCCAATTTTGTCGGTCGACGGCGTTGAGCAGCCGGCGAGAATCAGGATCATGGACACTACGGAACTCGCGAGAAACTTGTTCGACAGTGGCATGCGTGTTTGGGTGCGATTTTTCGAGGTGGGGCGCCTTGCAAGCCCTTCCATGCGGAAGAAATGGATAACTGGAGTGTGAAGCGGATTAGCATTGCGCCGGCGCCCGCTCGTCAAGGTCGGGGTTTGCGTGATTTGACGGACCGAGAAGGGGTCGTAAAATCTGGCCAACGCGGGTGCTGAATTCAATTTTCAGCGGCCACGCCAAGCCCGGGCGCCTTGACGCCCCGCACCGCGGGGGATGATCCTGCCGCCCATGCCCCGGTTCCGTCTACTCCTGCTGGCGAGCCTGTCGCTGTTTGCGGCCACGGTGGCCAGCGCGCAGGTCGGCGCCGTGCAGAACATCGCGCCCGGCGTCTACTTTCACGAGGGCGACCCGAGGCTCGGGACCTGCAACAACGGCTGGGTCGTCATGGACGACTACGTGTTCGGGGTCGACGCGAACTACCCCGTCGGGGCGAAGGTGGTCATTCCCAAGATCCGTGCGACGACGCCGAAGCCCATCCGTTTCGTCGTCGACACGCATTTCCACCCGGACCACTCGTTTGGCAACCAGGTCTGGGCCGACGCGGGCGCGGAGGTGATCGCCCAGGCGACGACCCTCGGGGAGCTTCGCCGCACAGGCGCGGCAAGGTGGGCGGAGTCGGCCAAGGACAGGCCCGATGTCGCGGGCAGCCGGCTTAGGCTGCCCGGCATTTCCTATCAGGACTCGATGGCTTTCGATGATGGGATGCACCGGGTTGAACTTCGCTTCCTGGGGCCGGGCCACACGCATGGAGACACGCTGGTTTGGCTCCCCCATGAACGGATTCTCTTCACCGGCGACGTGTGCGTGAACGGGTCGTTCAACTACCTCCACGACAGCGACGTCGCCGCATGGATAGGTCTCCTTGAGAAGGCGAAGCAGCTCGGGGCGCTGAAGGTGTGCCCTGGCCATGGGCCGATGGGCGGGCCGGAGATCATAGAGGACCAGCAGCGCTACTTTGTGGAGCTGCTCAAGGGTGTGCGCGAGTTCGTCGCCGCGGGCAAGACACCGGCCCAGGTGAAGGCGGCCGCGCCAACGCTTGCCACTAGGATCAAGGCAATCCCCCAGGCGGCGCGTTTCGTCGCGAATGCGTTCTGGTTCACCCAGTCCGTGGGGGAGGTCTATGTCCAGCTGGGCGGCCAGCCGCTGCCGGACTAGTATTTCGGGGGGCCGTCCAGCCTGTCGCGGATCGCCTCGGATCGTGCGTGGACCTCCTTTGAGGCGCGGTCAAAATCTCTGCCGACGATGCGGCCGCGCTGGGACACGAGGACGCCGCCGATATAGACCTGCTCAAGGTTGAGCTGGGTGCAGGCCAGTACCAGACTGGCAACCGGGTCGTAGACCGGACCGATGTCGCGGTCCGCAGGGTTGATAACGAGGAAGTCGCCGAACTTACCGACCTCCAGGCTGCCCACCTTGTCGGCCACGTGCATGACGGTCGCGCTGCCGATCGTGTGGAACTTGAGGACGTCGTAGGGCCTGAGCGCGGCCGCGCTCTGGTACTTGTCGCGAATCGCATAGAGGCCGGTCCTCATGTTCTCGAAGGGGTCGGGCACGTCGGAGGCGGCCTGGTCGTCGACTCCCATGCCGACCTGCATGCCGGCCTTCACGATCTGCGGGATGTCGGCGACCCCGGAGCCGAGGCGGCCGTTGCTGAGCGGCTGCCACACCATGTTAGAGCCCGCCTTCGCGACTTTGGCGATGATCTCGGGAGTGACGTGAATGAAGTGCCCGAAGTAGAGCTGGGGCCCGAGCATGCCGGCCTCCTCGAGCCACCGGAACTTCTCGGGCTGGTCGGTCTGGTCGGGCGGCTCGAACATGTGCATCTCATTATCGAGCCCGAACTCCCTCATGTAGGAGGCCTCGACCTTCGCCCACGAGGCGTCGGTCGAGAAGGCGACCGTCCCCTGGATGGAGAGCTTGAGGAAGCCGAGATTGGACGCGTAGGCCTTGGTGAAGTTGATGAAGTCGACGACCTTGGCGTGGTTCTTCTCCGGGGTCTCGAAGTAGGGGATGCAGAAGCTGTGCACGAAGCGCATGCCGGAATCTATCTCGCCCCTGAACTGGTCGGCCTCCCACGGCCCCGGAAGAGGCGCCACCGCCGCGCCGTTGTAGCCCGTCCACCGCGATCCATCGAAGGTGAAGTTGTAGGCCGTCGTGATGCCGGACTTCACAAAGTCCATCGAGCCGTGGAGCGTGTACCAGTAGAGGTCCTCGGGTGTCGTGGCCTCGATGTAACGGCTGCACGCCGCCCACCAGGCCATGAGCGTCTCGTCGGCGCCCACGCCCCGGTTGGCGGTCTGCCAGATGTGGCTGTGGGCGGAAATGAAGCCGGGCGTGATGAACTTCCCGGTCGCGTCCACGACGGTGCGGGCGGTGGCTCCCGCCGGAGCGCGGCCCTTGCCGATCGCCTCTATCTTCCCGTCGTCAGCAATGAGAAGGTAGCCGATGAAGGGCTTCTCCTCGCCGGCCTTCATCGTGAAGAGAAGTCCGTTCTGGACGAGAATGGCGGACTCGGCCCGGCACCGCGCCGCAAAGGCGAGGGAGCTGGCGAGTGAGAGGCAGAGCAGGGCTCTAAAGGGGCGGGCGCGCATGACGGCCCAAGAGCAGCACGTATGCCACCCCGGCGCCATTGCCCCGCAGGTCCTACTTTGCGCTGCCGACTTCGGCCCATTCGGGGCCGCTCAGCTTGACCGAGGCCGCGCCGACGTTCTCCTCCAGGTGATCGACGCTTGAGGTCCCGGGGATCGGCAGGATGTTCGGCGAGCTGTCGAGGAGCCACGCAAGAGCCAGCTGCGAGACCGTCGCCTTGTGGCGCTTCGCGATCTTGTCAAGCGGGCCGCCGGGCTTGGATATTTCCCCGGAGGCCAGCGGAAACCACGGGATGAAGGCCAGGTCGTTCTCGGTGCAGTACTCCACGACCTTCGCGGACTTCCGGTTCGTCAGGTTGTACATGTTCTGGACGCTCACGATCTGGACCGTCTTCTTCGCGGCCTTGATCTCCTCGACCGTGACCTCGGAAAGGCCGATATGGCGGATCTTTCCCTCCTTCTGGAGCTTCTTAAGGGCGCCCAGGCTCTCGGCCGCGGGAACCTTCGGGTCAATGCGGTGAAGCTGGTAGAGGTCGATGCAGTCGACCTTCAGCCGGCGCAGGCTCATCTCGACGCACTGCGTCAGGTATTCAGGCCGACCGACCGGAGACCAGCCGTTCGGGCCGGAGCGCGTGAGGCCGCCCTTGGTCGCGATCACGAGGCCCTTGGGGTAGGGGTGGAGAGCCTCGGCGATCAGCCTCTCGCTGACCTCGGGGCCGTACGAGTCCGCGGTGTCGATCAGGTTGACGCCGAGGTCGAGCGCCTTGCGCAGCACCCTCCGCATGGCCGCAGGGTCCTTCGGCTCTCCCCAGATTCCCTCGCCGGTGAGGCGCATGGCCCCGAACCCGAGGCGATGGACGGGAAGGTCGCCGCCGATCTTGAAAACGCCGCTGTCCTTCGCATTTGGTTTCGTGCTCATGCTCGATAATGGCACCGGCGCGCCGGCCTGACAAGGAGCCGGAGCAAGATAGGTACCCCAAAACGCGGGGGCATTGCGCCCCGTTTCCTCAGGGTTCGGACCGCAGGACAATCACGGGATCGTAGACTTCGAAGTTCAGCGCCCTGACGTCGCCAGGTGTCCTCGTCGGCTCGGCTTCCGAGGAGAACCTGAGGTCGGCGCGACTTTGGATGACAGGGAAGGTAACGCTGAAAGTCATCGGATCACTGCTGACAAGGTGGGACCAGACAACCTTGTCACCTTCCGTGATCGTGACCGTCCGCGGCGTGATCGACCTGATCGAGAATCGGATCGTGCCATCGGACCGGCTCTGGCGCCAGTACCTGACCAAGAGCTCGCCGGACTTCGCGGTCCAGAGCCAATGGTGGGAGCTGTTGGCCTCCGGCCCGTACCATCCGTCGCCGAGGTTGAGGATCGCCACGCCCGCCGTGCTCCGGCTGGTCGAGTATTCCGTCTCGTTCTCGGGCACGTCCTTCAGGAACAGCAGGCCGGACAAGACGGTGAGGTTGCCGATGAGTATCCAGGCAAGGTGCGCCTTCCTGCGCGCCACGAGGAGGTTGAAGGCGAGCGTCATCGGAAGCAGAACGCGGCACGCCGCGCCGGGGAATCCCTCCCAGACCGACGTGCTGACGACCGCCATCAGCGGCAGGTAGGCCGCGCCCAGACGCGACCACCGGTCGCCTCGCTCGAACGTCACGGCGAGGTAGACGGCCTGGAAGGTCAGGCCCGCCAAGGTGAGAAGCGTGGTGACGGTCAGCAGGAGGTCGTCCGACGGGTACACGTCCCTGACGCTCGAGGCCCACTTGGAAAGGAACGCGGCAAAGGGCCACGTGAAGTTGCCCCATTCGTCGTGCGCGGGGCCGACCCGCCAGCGAACGTAAAGGGCCCAGGCGACGAGAGGCGCCGCGGCCACGCAGCAGAGCCACACTCTCGAAAGGAGGGACCTGCGGCGGCGGCCTGCGGCCTGATCCGAGTCCGGCACGAGAAGGTCCACCGCGGAGAACAGCGACGTCTCCTTGCAGAGCGCCGCGGCCGACAAGGTGAGCGCCGAGGCCAGTTTCCTGCCGCGCGACGCAACGAGAAGGGCGCCGGCGACGAATGCCAGGGCGACAAGATCGGTCAGGGCGCGACCGACGCTGAAGAGGGCCCCCGCCGAAAACATCACGCCGACCCAGGCGGTCCAGGTCCGCGCGCTGCGAACCTCAAGAAGCCTCCAGAGGATCGCGCTGAGCGCCAGCCACGCGAGGACGTTGACCACGCAGTAGGCGTTGAAGATCAGGTTCGGGTTACCTCCCGCGAGCGCCCACGCGATCATGCTCGGGAGTATCCTCCTCGCGCGGTAGGCGTAGCTGTCCATCGCCGGGGCGATCTCCGGGGAGTTCAGGAGCGGGTGGTACGCGAGCTGGGCGTAGAACTGCCCGTCATAGGACCCGGGCGCCGTCGACAGGAAGACGGGCGTCTCGCGGACCGCGGCGATGCGCGTGAACTTGGTCTGCGCGTCCATCGTCAGGAACGAAGTGAAGCCGTAGACCGGGTGCCAGAAGCGGCCGACAAGGAAAAGGAACAGGGCCACCGGCAGGAGATAGCACAGGCTTCTCGTCTTTGGATTCGCGAACATGCTGGGGTTTGACAATTCCAGCCGCCTTGGCCGCCATCAACGGCAAACAGGCCTGCCTGCCTCCATGTCGGAACTCAAAAGCTTGCTTCGTCTGGGCGCCCTGGGGGCGGTGGCGGCGGTCTGCGTGGCGAACGTAGTGGGCGTGGCCCGGCGAGGCCCGAGCGTCAGCGGAGTATCGTCCTGGGACCACGATCCCGTCGTGGCCGCGAGGATGAAGTACGCGAGGGTCCGTGAGGCGCTTTCCGCAAAGGGCGTTTCCGGCCCGATAGGCTTCATCGATGACCTGCCTCCCGGCGTGGACGCCGATCCGTCGGTGCAGGACTATTACCTCGCCCAGCTTTGGCTGGCCCCGCTGGTGCTGGACGAAAAGTCCCTCGGCCACGACTGGGCCGTCATGAGCCTGCATCCGGGGCGGCTCGCGGCGCCGCTGCCGGCGGGTTGGAGAAAGGAAAGGGATATGGGCAACGGCGTGTGGGTGCTTCGAAGAGTCGCGCCATGACGTGGCTCTTGGCCTTCGGCTCGGCCTGGCTCATCGGCCTCCTTGGCATCGCAGCCGCATGGCCCCGCCACCGACGGCTTCGGGACAGCCTGTCCCTCATCCTTCCGCTCGGGCTCGGGTTGGGCCTCGCCGCCACGTCCGCGGCTTATTTCTTCTGCGCCGCATTCGCTCCCGCGCCGCTGGCTGTTTCCTCGGTCCTGGAGATCCTGGTGGCGATCGCGCTTGTTGTGGTGATCCGCAGGCGCCGGAGGGTGTCCGCGCAGGCCGACGGCAGCTTTAGCGGCCTTTCATGGGCCAGTTGCCTGGCGGCCACGCTCCTTGTCCAGGCAGCGGTTGCCGCGGTCGTGGTCGCGCTGCGCGGCTTCGCGGCATCGCCGTTCGGTCTCTGGGACGGCTGGGCCATCTGGAACATGCACGCGCGGTTCGTCGCCTCGGGAAACCCAGGGATCGGGGCTCTCGCGCGCAGTCCGGAGCTCATCTGGACGCATCCCGACTACCCCATGCTCATTCCCGCGAGCGTGGCGCTTGCGTGGGCGATCTGCGGAGCCGAGATCCCCCTCGTCCCGGGCCTGGTGTCGCTCCTGTTCGCGGCGGCGACCGTCTGCCTTCTGGTGGGCGCGGTCTCGCGCCTCAGGAATGCGCTCGTGGGCTGCGTCGCGGGTCTTGTCCTCCTTGGCACGCCTTTCTTCCTGAGCCAGGCCACGGCGCAGTATGCCGACATCCCGCTCGGATTCTTCATCCTGGCGTCCTGCGCGGCCTTGGTCATCTCGGCGCAGGAGGGTAGGGGCTTCCTGTTTCTCGCGGGCGCCGCGGCGGGCGCGGCCGCTTGGACGAAGAACGAGGGCATGCTCTTCGCCATGGTCGCCGCCGCGTGCGTGGCGGTGTCGGGCGCGCCAGCCCGACGGAGGGAACGCCTTCCCGTTTTCCTGGGAGGCTTGTTCCTCGCGCTGGTTCCGGTCGTCTTATTCAAGGGACTCGTGGCTCCCTCGAACGACGTCGTCTCGATGTCGGTCGCGAGCCGCCTCGGGCAGGTCGCGGATGGCTCGCGCCATCACAAAATCCTGTCGGCGCTCATGACCGAGCTTGGCCGGTTCGGGGAATGGGGGTCGTGTCCGTACATCGGCCTCGCGGCGACCCTCCTCCTATCGGGAAGGCCGCGGATCGGCAGGCCGGAGAAGACGGTGGTGTGCATGCTGGTCCTGACATTGGCCGGATACTATTTCATATATCTCGTTACCCCGAGGGACCTCTCCTGGCAGCTCACCTTCTCCCTCAACCGCCTGCTGCTCCAGCTCTGGCCATCCGCGATTTTCCTATGGGCCCTGTGCCTCGGATTCGAGTCCGCACCCAAGCCTGCCGTCGGGCGCCGGACACTCGCCGTGTTCGTCGCGGCAAACCTCGTTCTTGGATGCCTCGTCCTTTCGGCGCTTGGCCGGCAGCTAGCACCCGACGAACTCATGGAAGGCAAGGTCGACGGTTCGAGCGTTGCCGTTGGCCTCGGCCAGGGCTGGTACGGAAAGGAGGGCGGGCCCGGTGAGACTTGGTCCTGGAGCAAGGGAAGGTCGGAACTGCGGATATTCGTCGAAGGCGACACGCCGGGCACCTCGGCGTTGGAATTTCGAGTGAGGAGCCTCGGAACGCGCGTCGTGACGGCCCGATTTTTCGGCGGCATCGTCTGGAAGGGCCAGGTCGCGGAGGGCTACCAGGAGGTGGAGATACCCGGCCTCCGTCTGCACCGCGGCATCAACACGATCGAGT
>DASRSJ010000357.1:0-3175 GCA_035656555.1 Opitutaceae bacterium | reverse complement strand
ACAGGCGAGCTTGTCCGTTCAAAAATATCTCGAATTCTCAGCCGAGGTGGGCGCCCATTGCATGTTGCAGGGTCCCGCGGCCGCGTCCCATGCGGCGCGGCAATTTGCACGCCTCCTGATTCCGAACCGCACATTTAAAATGCACGGTTTTCTGCGCGGCGCATTCCGCGTCAGGTCCCATTCAATCGTTTAGTCCCTTTCCTGCGATGATTTGGGGCATGAACTTCGCGACCCGCGCGGCGCGGGTCTCTGTCTGCTTCGCGGAGGAGATGAACAGGATGTAGGCGCGCTGCCTCCCTGGCGTCAGGCCGAAGAAGGCCTTCTTGAAGACGGCGTTTCGGTCCATTCGCTCTTGAAGCTCCGCGGGGATCGGCTCTGGGGTCTTCTTGTACACGACCTTTAGGCCCGCCTTCTCGGCCGCGACCGCCTCCTTGATGTAGGCCTTGAGCACCGGCTTCATCTTGATGATCTGCGAGACGTCGGTGAAGCGGGCTTGGCGTGCGCCCTGGGTGTGTTCGCCGATTCTGTGGAGAATGTGATTGGGGTCCTTGAGAAGGGCTCCCTTGCAAAACAGAAGGGCGCAGTAGGCCTTGAACCCTTGTAATATGACGACGTTGGTTTCCTGGAAGGTATAGCAGGGCTTTCCCCACTTAATCTCCTCGCCGAGGCCGGCCGAGCGGCAGAGCTCTATCAGCTGCCTCGTCTCCTCTTTCCACTGGGTTTCCCCTCTGAGGTAGGCGTCGACTTTGGGATTCATGGAATTTTTTGGAGTTACCGCGTGAAGCTCCGCCGGGACATGGATAAGTCAACGCATTCCCCCCTCGCGCACTGCGGGCTCGCGCTGCCGATCATGAGCCAGTGCCGGGATGCCGGCTAAAGGCCCAGGGCGGCCTCGATCTGGCGACAGGAGGTCTTGAGGATCTCCAGCCTGGCGTGGCGCTTGTTGTTCGCGGCGATCAGCTGCCAGGGCGCCGGCCTCGTGCTCGTGAGGGCCAGCATGTCGCCGACCGCTATCTCGTATGACGACCACTTGCGGCGATTGCGCCAGTCCTCGGTGTCCATCTTGTGCTTTTTATAGGCCGTGGACTCGCGGTCGCGGAAACGTTTGAGCTGCTCGGCCTTGCCGATCTGCAGCCAGAATTTGAGTACGATGACGCCATGCTCCGTCAGTTCGCGCTCGAACTCGTTGAGCTCCTTGTAGGCGCGCTTCCACTCGGCCTCCGTTGCGAAGCCCTCAAGCCTCTCGACCAAAACCCGGCCGTACCACGAGCGGTCGTAGATCGTCACCATGCCGGCGCGCGGGACGTGCCTCCAGAAGCGCCATAGGTAATGGTGCGACTTTTCCTCGTCCGTGGGCTTTGAAACCGGGATGACGCGAAAGTCACGGGCGTCGATCGCGTCCGTCAGGCGGCGTATGGCCCCTCCCTTGCCGGCCGCGTCCCATCCCTCGAATACCCAGACGATCGAGCGGCGCTCCTGGGCGGCGGCGCGCACGACCTTGTTCAGGCGGCCAAGCCACTTGTCGCGCTTCTTCTCGTAGGACGGCTGCGAGAGCTTGCTGTCGAGCGGTACCGAAAGGAGGCGTTTGAGGCCGGCCGGCCGGAGGGGGACGATGCGCTTCGCCCTCTTGTTCTGCGCGAGCAGCCTCGCCTGCGCGCGGACGTGGATACGGAAGCGCGAGAGGAGGATGTCGGCGACCGCGAGATTTCGCGCGCGGGGGTCGGACGAGTCGATCACGTACCAGGGAGCGCCGGGCTGGTGGGTGGCGGCGCGCATGCGCTCGGTCAGCCTCGCGATGCGGTCGTAGTCGCGCTGGCTCTTCCAGTCCTCAGGCGTGACGCGCCAAGCGGTGCGGGGATCGGACTCCAGAACGCGAAGGCGCGCGCGCTGCTGGGACTTCGAGAGGTTGAGCCAGAGCTTGATGATGAGGGCTCCGCCGGCGGCCAGCTGGCCCTCGAAGCCCGCGTACCGGCGCATCATCGCGTCGAACTGTGCGAGCTCGCGGGCGCTCCTCGGGTCCTCATGGAGGGCGTCCGCGTGCCAGCCCCCGGCATAGATCGCCATCCTGCCGGCCGGCGGCAGCGTGCGCCAGTAGCGCCACATCGCGGGCCGCTCCCTCTCCTCGTCCGTCGGCTCGTGGAAGGCGAAGGTCTCGAAGCCGCGGGGATCGAGCCAGCCGTTTAGGATGTTGATCACCTCGCCCTTGCCCGAGGCCTCGACGCCGCCGATCACCAGAATCACGGGGAACTTCGCGGACTTGAGCTCGACCTGCATGCGCACGAGCGCGGCCCGGACATCCGGCAGGCGCGCCTCGTAGGCCTTCCTTGAAACTCTCCGGTCATCTGCCGATTTTGCCATTTTCAGGGGTTAGCTTCGTGAGAAGTGCCCGTTGGCAAAGGGGATGTCGAGACGTCTCACCCGGCGTATTGTTAAATCTGTACGCTTACCGCTTGGCTGCGCCGGGGCGCAAACCCACTGTCGTGGCCCGCGCCCGACCATGAACGTTTCCCATCATCCCCAGCGTCGGCGCGCGATCATGATGCTCGTGCTGGCGACGCTCTACTGGGGCATCAGCTTCCCCGTCATCAAGGCGCTCCAGGAGCTGAACCACAACCTGCTGCCGGGGGGAAGCGCAGCCTTCCTCGACGCGCAGACGGTGGCGCCGCGCTTCGCGCTGGGTTTCCTGCTGGTCCTCCTCTTCAACTGGCGCCAGGGCATGCCGCGCAGGGCCGAGTTCATTCAGGGCTTCCAGATCGGGGCCTTCGCCGCGGTGGGCTCTCTCCTCCAGTCGGACGGCCTGCGGTTCACCTCGGCGTCCTCGTCCGCGTTCCTGACGCAGATGTCCGCCGTGCTGATACCGGCGTTCCTCGCCATTCGCCACAGGCGAAGCCCGCGCCTCGCCGTCTGGCTGGCCTGCGCCCTCGTCCTGGCGGGAGCGGGGATTCTGGGGCACGTCAGCTGGCAGCAGCTCAGGCTCGGCCGGGGAGAGTGGGAGACCCTCTGGGCGTCGGCCTTTTACGCGGGACAGATCCTCTCGCTCGAGAATCCCAGGTACATTTCCAACCGGGCCGGGATGGTCACGCTCAGCATGTTTGGCGTGGAGGCCGTCCTGTTCCTCGGGATGGCGGGCGCCACCGCCCCGGGAGCGGGGGCTCTCCTGCTTCCGTGGACGTCG
>DASRSJ010000356.1:0-6975 GCA_035656555.1 Opitutaceae bacterium | reverse complement strand
GTTGTCGGTGGCGCCGCGCGCGTAGACGAGGCCGGCGGAGACGACCGGCTCAAAGGGAGGGTTTCTCCAGAGGGCGAGGGGATCTGTCGGCTGGACGTCGTAGTGGCCGTAGATGAGGAGCGTCTTGGCGCCGGGCCTCGGGCTGTCCCTTCGCGCGAGCACGGCCGGCGGTCCGCCGGTCGGCATGACGCTCGAGGAGAATCCCATCGAGCGGAACGTGGCGTCCAGCCAGTCCGCGCAGGAGCGCATCTCCCCGGAGCGGGACGGGTCCGCCGAGATGCTGGCGAACCTCAGGTAGGTGAAGAACTCACCGAGTTGTGCCGCGCTCGGCATCTCAGGCCCCGGGCGGCTGGAACCTCGCGGCGCGGAAGGGGGAGAGATCGAAGCGGGCACTTCCCTTGGTCACCAGGTCCACCATCACCTCGCCGATCGCGCTGCAGTATTTGTAGCCGTGGCCGCTGAAGCCCACGGCGAGCCAGAGGTTCTCGTGGCCAGGGAGGCGGTCGATCACGAAGTCGCGGTCGGGCGTGTTCTCGAAGAACGTCGCGCCGAGCGTCATCACCGGACCGTCCGCCTTCGGGAAATATTTCCGCAGGAAGATGCGCATGACCTCCTCCTCCTGGGGCTTCGGGTCGGGAACCCGGTCGCGGGGATCGATGACGTCGCCATAGAAGAACTTCGAGAGCTTGAAGCCTGGGATGCCGTGGATGGGAAGGCCGTAGAAGTGCCCTAGCGTCGAGGAGTCGATGATCCACGAGGGCATGCGTGCAGGCGTGAAGAGCTCCGGGTTCTCCCTCGGCTGGAACCAGCCGACCACCTGCCGCTCGGTCTTTACGGGGATGTTGGAGGAGGCGAGCATTTTGCCCGCCCATGCGCCAGTGGAGACGACGACGGCGCCCGCCTCGTAGGTGCCTCGGTCGGTCTTGACCGTGTAGGTGTCGCCCTTGCGGTCCCAGGAGAGGACGGTCTCATGGCCGTGCAGCTCGGCGCCGGCGGCGAGCGCCTGGTTGACGTGCGCCTCGATCGCCAGTTCGGAGAGGACGAAGCCCGAGTCAGGCTGGTAGACCGCCATCATCTCGGGATCGGGGGTCACGCCGGGGAACCGACTGTGCGTCTCCTTCGGGTCGAGCACCTCGTGCCTCAGGTTGTGCTTCTCGCACGCGGCCTTTGAGCCGCGGAAGATGCTCGAGGTCGGAGGCGCGATGTCGAAGCTTCCGTTGTTGTGGAAGATCGGCGTGCCGATCTCGTTGCCGAGGTCCTTCCAGAGCTCGAGGGCGCGCAGGACCATCGGGACATAGGTCGGGCCCTCGTGGAGGCCCACCCGAAGGATGCGCGTCACGCCGTGTGAGCTGCCCCGGCGGTTCGGCATCGAGAACTGGTCGATGCCGAGGACCCGCAGCTTCCTCTTGGCGGCGTGCGCCACGACGGCGCTTCCGATTCCGCCGACTCCGATGACGACAAGGTCGTAGGGTTTCATTCTGGGTCGGACCCGGGGTCCGTTCCTGGTTCAGAAGAGCGAGAGGTACTGGTCGATTTCCCAGGGCGAGACCTGGCGGTGGTACTCGTTCCATTCCTGCCGCTTGAGCTTGATAAACTCATCCGCGATGGGCCCGAGGCTCGCGCGCACGACATCGTCCGCCTCGAGTGCTGTGATCGATTCCCTCAGCGACTGGGGCAGCGTCCTTAGGCCGAGCTTGGCGATCTGCTCGGGCGTCATGGCGTACAGGTTCTTCAGGCTGGGCTCGCCGGGATCCATGGACTTGGCGACGCCGTCCAGGCCCGCGGCGACATAGGCCGCGAAGGCGAGGTAGGGGTTGCAGCCCGCGGACACTGAGCGGTCCTCGACGTGGCCGGGCCCGCAGACGCGCAGCATCTGGGTGCGGTTGTTGTCGCCGTAGCTGATGAACGCCGGCGTCCAGGTGAAGCCCGAGCGGGTGCTGTGGAGGCCGTCGCCGACGAGCAGCCTCTTGTAGCAGTTGATGGTCGGCGAGGTGATGGCGCAGAGGGCGGGCGCGTGATGGATGATGCCGCCCAGGAAATGGTACGCCATCTTAGAGAGGCCGAGTCCCCTCGGGTCCGACTCGTCGGTGAAGAGGTTCTTGCCGGTGGCCGCGTCGGCGACGTGGTAGTGGATGTGCGCCCCGCTGCCCGTGCGGTTCGTGAAGGGCTTCGGCATGTGGGTCGCGACGGCGCCGTACTTCAGGGCCACCTGACTCGTCATCATCTTGAAGAACGTGTAGCGGTCGGCCGTCGTCAGGGCGTCCGTGTACTTGAAGTTCACCTCGTACTGGCCGTTTCCGTCCTCATGGTCGGTCTGGTAGACGCCCCAGCCAAGCGAATTGCAGTAGCGCGTGATGTCCTGGAGGTAGCCGAGGGCCGGGCCCACGGCCTTGAAGTCATAGCAGGGCTTCGCGAGAGAATCGACGTTGGCCGGGTCCCACGGTGCGATCGAGCCGTCCGGCTTCTTGACGACCAGGAAATGCTCGGGCTCGATCCCGATGTTCATCACGAAGCCCTTGGCCTTGGCCGCGTCCAGCTGGCGCTTCAGGTTGACGCGCGAGCAGAAGGGGTAGGGCTCGCCGTCGACATAGATGTCGCTCGCAAACCTGGCGACGTCGGGCTGCCACGGCAGCGGGGTATAGGTGTCGGTGTCGATCCTGCCCATCATGTCGTGGGAGTGCGCACCCTGGCCCATGCCCCATACGGCACCGCCCGCGAATCCGGCCCCTTCCTCGATCAGCGAGTCGAGGGACTCCACCGGAGCCATCTTCACCTTCGGGGAACCGTGGATGTCCACAAACTGGGCGAGCAGGAAGCTCACCTTGTCCTTTTCCAACTGGGAGGCGAGCGATGCGGGAGACGACATGAGTTATGTTTTGTGCTGCCGAAAAATTCAGCAAATTGTATGAAATACGAGTTGCATTTGAGGAAACAGGGTCAACTCTAAACTCTCGTTATTTATGGGCAACCGCGGAAAGCGAACGGGGAAATGACCCGGGCGACGACTGCAGGGATCGGGCCATTTGCCGAGAAATCTGACAACGGGACCAAGCCAACTCTACTCAAAACACATGTGCGGCATCGTAGGACTTTTCCTCAAGACCCCCTCGCTTGAAAGCGAGCTTGGCCTGCATTTCAGCAGGATGCTGGCGACGATGGCGAGCCGCGGGCCGGACAGCTCCGGCATCGCGGTGTACGGCAATCCCGCGAGTGCAGGCTCGCTGAAAGTGACGCTCCAGCACCCGGCAAACGATTACGACTGGTCTATCGTCGCCGAGAATCTGAGCCGGCGCTTCAGCCGTCAGCCGGTCGTTCGAATCATCTCGACCCACGCCGTATTCACGCTCGCCGCCAGGGAGGAGGAGGTGCGCGCGCTCCTCGAGAAGATGCACCCGGACGTGACGGTCATGAGCGTCGGCACGAACATCGAGATCATGAAGGAGGTCGGTACGCCCGAGTCGGTGATCGCCCGCTTCAAGGTGGAGCGCATGACCGGCACCCACGCTATCGGCCACACGCGCATGGCGACCGAGAGCGCCGTCACGACGCAGGGCTCACATCCGTTCTCCACGGGCTTTGACCTGTGCCTCGTGCACAACGGCTCGCTCAGCAACCACAGCCGCCTGCGGGAGAATCTCAGGCGCGAGGGCATCATCTTCCGGACCGACAACGACTCCGAGGTCGCCGCGGGCTACCTGACCTCCCACATGCGAAACGGGGAGACGCTGTCCAGCGCCCTCACGCACGCCCTGGACGACCTCGACGGCTTCTACACGTTCACCGTGGGGACAAGCGACGGATTCGCGGTGCTGCGGGACCGGATCGCCTGCAAGCCCGCGATCCTTGCGGAGACGGACGATTACGTGGCGATGGCCTCCGAGTACCGAGCTCTCGCTGTTTTGCCGGGAATCTCCGAGGCGAAACTCTGGGAGCCGGAGCCGGCGACGGTCTACAGCTGGAGGCGCAAGCCGTGAAGACCACCACCGAGGAACGCGTGGTGGACCTTACGACCAGCACGGTTCGCCAGCTCAATCATTCCCTGCACCAGCTGCGGCACACGGACGGCCCGGCGGTCTGGCACGTCAAGGAGCCCCGGGGCGCCCATTCCGTCGCCTGCGGGCTCACGGTGCCGGTGCGCATCGAGGTGGACGGTCCCACGGGGTACTACTGCGCGGGCATGAACCAGGTGGCCACCGTCATACTGCACGGTAACACCGGCACGGGCGTCGCCGAGAACATGATGTCCGGCTTCGTCCTTGTGAAGGGCAACGCGAGCCAGTCGGCCGGCGCAACGGGCCAGGGTGGCCTCCTCGTGATTGACGGCAACGCCGGTGCGCGCTGTGGGATCTCGATGAAGGGCATCGACATCGTCGTTAAGGGCAACGTCGGCCACATGAGCGCTTTCATGGCGCAGGCCGGCAATCTCGTCATCTGCGGCGACGCGGGCGAGGCCCTGGGTGACTCCATCTACGAGGCGCGAATCTTCGTCCGGGGCAAGGCCGCCGACCTCGGCGCGGACTGCGTCGAGAAGGAGATGAGGGACGAGCACCGCTCGGTCCTCGCCGACCTGCTGTCCAAGGCGGGCCTGGATTATTCGCCCGCGGAGTTCCGCCGCTACGGCTCCTCCCGCAAACTTTACAACTTCAAGACGGAGCAGGCAGGCCACTACTGATGAATTCCCCGCAAAAGCCAGGCCTCAGGGAATCAGCCACGTTCGACCGCAACGTGATCCACGAGATCCAGCGAGCGGCCGAAACCGGCATCTATAATATAAGAGGGTGGGGTGCGAAGCGTGCGCTGCCGCACTTCGACGACCTGGTGCTCCTTGGCGCCAGCATGTCACGTTATCCCCTCGAGGGCTACCGGGAGCGCTGCGCGACGGACGTCGTCCTTGGCACGCGCTTCGCCAAGAAGCCGATCCATCTGAAGATCCCGGTCACGATCGCGGGCATGAGCTTCGGCGCCCTGTCCGCGCACGCGAAGGAGGCGCTTGGCCGCGGCGCGACGGCGGTCGGCACCTCGACCACGACAGGCGACGGCGGCATGACGCCCGAGGAGCGGGGCCACTCCGAACTTCTGGTCTACCAGTATCTTCCCTCGAGATATGGGATGAACCCCGATGACCTGAGGAAGGCCGACGCGATCGAGATCGTGCTCGGGCAGGGGGCGAAGCCCGGCGGCGGCGGCATGCTCCTCGGAAGCAAGATCAGCGACCGCGTCGCGGCTATGAGGACGCTTCCGATGGGCATCGACCAGAGGAGCGCCTGCCGCCACCCGGACTGGACCGGCCCGGATGACCTCGCGATCAAGATTGAGGAGCTGCGGGAGATCACCGACTGGGAGAAACCCATCTATGTGAAGTTCGGGGCCGCGCGCCCCTACTATGACACGGCGCTCGCGGTGAAGGCCGGGGCCGATGTGATCGTCGTCGATGGCATGCAGGGCGGCACAGGCGCCTCGCAGGAGGTCTTCCTGGAGCATGTGGGGATCCCGACACTCGCGGCCCTCAGGCAGTCGGTCGAGGCGCTGCAGGAGCTTGGCATGCACCGCAAGGTGCAGCTGATCGTCTCCGGCGGCATCCGCTCGGGCGCTGACGTGGCCAAGGCTCTGGCGATGGGCGCCGACGCGGTGTCGATCGGCACCGCGGCCCTCATCGCCCTCGGCTGCAATAGCCCCAAGCTCGAGGAGGAGTACGAGAAGATCGGTAGCTCCGCCGGTTTCTACAGCGACTACCAGAAGGGCAACGACCCCGCGGGAATCACGACGCAGGACAAGGCCCTGGAGGCCAGGCTTGATCCCATCAAGGGCGGCGAGCGGCTCGCCAACTACCTGCGCGTCCTGACGCTCGAGGCCCAGACGATCGCCAGGGCCTGCGGCAAGTCGCACGTCCTAAACCTTGACCGCGAGGATCTGGCGGCGCTCACGATCGAGGCGGCCGCGATGGCTAAGGTGCCCCTCGCCGGGACAAGCTGGGTGCCCGGCTCCTCCGGACTCTAAGCCATGGACCTCCGAGCCAATATCCGCAGGGGAAAGAGTGCGAAACAGCCGTTTCCTTTGTCGTACGATCTTCCCGGGCAAGGCGCATGGGTCACGGGGGCGGTTGCTTTAAAGGAAACGCGTGTAGATTTTGTTGCAACTCGAGAAATATTTTACTCCAGTCGCCGCGACCGCTCCGTTTTTTATCCGCCGTGCTGCTCTCTTTAATGACTTTCAACGCACCGTACCATCTTTCGCTGGGGTGCTTGCTGGTCGTCGGGTTGCTCGTGACGGGGTGCAGCAAGTCGCAGGCACCGTCCGGTTCCTCCGAGAACGCCGCCGGTGGCGCGGACAAGGGGCCGATGCCGATAAATCTTCAGCTCGACTGGTACCCGGCGCCGGAGCACGGAGGCTTCTTCCAGGCGGTGTCCAAGGGCTACTACAAGGACGCGGGCCTCGACGTGACGATTTCCTCGGGCGGGGCCACGGGATTTGGCCTGCAGAAGGTGTCCACGGGGCGCATGGACTTCGCGATCGGCCCGAACGCGGATGTCATCCTCGCCATCAAGCAGGGGCTGCCGCTTGTCCTGGTCGGCGTCTACATGGAGCACGACCCGCAGGCCATCATGGTCCACGAGGAGAGCAGCGTGAAGTCCTTCAAGGACCTTGACGGAAAATCCGTCATGGCGGTCCCGGGGGCGAACTGGATGGCCTACCTCCAGTACCATTACCGGATCAGCCTCAACACGGTCCCGATGGACTACGGATTAGCGCGGTTCTTCGCGGACAAGGACTTCATCCAGCAGTGCTTCATCTCGAATGAGCCCTATGGCGCGGAGCTTCACGGCCAAAAGGCGAGGGCCCTCCTGATAGCGGACAGCGGCTTCGACCCGTACCGCGTAATCTACACGAGCCGCAAGTTCGCCCGCGAACACCCTGAGGCGGTAAGGGCCTTCATCGCGGCCTCGCTCAAGGGCTGGGCCGATTTCCTCCACGGCG
>DASRSJ010000355.1:0-4966 GCA_035656555.1 Opitutaceae bacterium | reverse complement strand
CTCGTGGGCTCCGTGCAGCTGCGCGACACGGGTGCCCCCCGCGACCACTCCATCATCAAGCTCGACAGGTCCGAGCCCCAGAGGTCCATCGTCCCCGACGCACCCGTGAAGAGCGCGGTCGTGAGCCACAAGGCGCGCCAGAACGGCAAGAACGGGAAGAACGGCAGCAATGGGAGCAACGGCAACGGCCACCACGCCCCCGAGTCCGAGCCGTTCTCCAACGGCAACGGGCACGAGAACGGCAACGGAAACCACCGCGACTTCTTCAACTGAGACCCCCAACCATGAAAACCGCCGTCTCCACGCTCCCAGGCTCCCACGCGGGCAAGTACCTGACCGTCGCCATCGACAACGAGATCTACGGGATCGCGGTCCTGAAGGTGCGCGAGATCATCCGCCTCCAGAAGGTGACGCCCGTCCCGCAGATGCCGGAGTTCGTGAAGGGCGTGATCAACCTGCGCGGCCGCGTGATCCCGATCGTGGACCTGCGCCTGCGCTTTGGGATGAAAGCCGAGATCACGGAGCGCACCTGCATCGTCGTCGTCCAGGTCACGACCTCCGACCGCTGCATGCTGATGGGCGTCATCGTCGACAGCGTCGAGGAGGTCACGAACCTCACGGCCGACCAGATTGAGGAAACCCCGGATTTTGGCGTACGCATAGACACGGCCCATCTCCTTGGAATGGCCAAGACGAACGGCCGGGTTCTGATGCTGCTTGAGATTGATAAGGTCATAGCAGTCGGGGACATGCAGTCGATATCAGGGGCCAAATAAGCCCCTCTTCTGGTCCTCCGGGCAGAGCCGTCGGCAAATGCCGGCGTTGCAAAGATATCGCCCCTTTCGCATCCTATATGCGGGTTCCAGCCCCTCCATGCCGCAAGAAAAAGCACTGCAATCGATAGCCAAGTTGGTCGGCCAACTGGTGTGTCTCCTGGCCGCGATCATCATCGTGTGCTGGGCCGTGCTTGCGCTCTCGGGAAGCCCTGAGCCGGCCGTCAAGGTGATGGGCGTCGTCTCCACGAGGCGCCTCTTTGTCGGCTGCTTCCTTCTCCTCATGGGCGCCTCGCTCTGGATCCAGCACGCCGGCGAGAATGTCCGCAAGGCGAAGCTGGCCGCCCTCGGTGCCTTCTGCATCTCCGGCTACGACTTCCTGCACTACATCATCTACCGGGGACTGGCCGCCGGCCCGATGAGCTTCAGGAACGACATCACGGCCCCCATCGGTCTCCACATCGCGTTCTCGGGCATGATCGCCTCGCTGGCCCTCTGCTTCATGCGCCCCTCGGACGGTGCCGCGCCGCGCAAGGCCGCAACCCGCCTTGCCTATCTTGTGGCGGTGATCTCGGCCGCGAGCCTCGTCTGCCAGTGGCTCAACACGCGGGCCGCCGACACGGGCCTGGACTACATCGGGCGCGACGCCATGGCCGCCTGCGCGACGGCGAGCCTCCTTCTGGTCGCCTTCGGCATCGTCTGCTCGAGGCCCCAGGCGATGCTGCCAAAACTCATCTTCTCGCCGACCCAGAGGGGCTCGCTCGCCCGGCGCGTCCTGACGATCGTCCTTTTGGCCCCCTCGATCCTCACGCTCGCCCTCCTTATCATGGAGAGGACGAACGTCATCGATTTCTCGCCGGGCGCCGCGGTGCTCGCGACTGTCTATGTGCTGGTCGGTCTCACGATCGCCCTCTTCTCGATTGAGACCATCATCGAGCTGAGCCGCCAGCGCCAGTCGATGGACGAGACCCGCGAGCTCTTCACGGCCAGGCTGCAGGAGCAGGCCGCCCAGCTCCAGGAGACGGTGGCCCAGAGGACGCTCGAACTCGCCCAGGCGAACGAGGACCTGGCGACCGTCAACAGCCGCCTCAAGCTGGCGCTTCGCTCGTCAAACTTCGGCGTCTGGGAGCTCGACGTCGCCAACCGCAGGCTCGTCTGGGACGACCGCATGATGGAGGTCCACGGGGTCCGCCGCGAGGACCTGACAGGGTCCAGGACCGACTGGATGAACCGCATTCATCCCGAGGACAAGGAGCGGGCGATCGCGACCAGCGAGAGCACGATCTCCGGCAAGAGCGATTCCTTCGACACGGTCTACCGCATCGTGAGGCCGGACGGCACGGTTCGCCACGTGCAGACCCACGGCATCATGCAGAGGGACGAAACCGGCGCCCCCTCCCGCCTCGTCGGCCTTGTGCGCGACGTGACCGCCGAGGAGGAGCTCCAGGACGCGCTCAACGTCGCCGAGGAGCGCTGGAAGCTCGCCATCGAAGGCTCCAATGACGCCGTCTGGGACTGGAACATGAAGACGGGCTTTGTCTTCCACGACTCGAACTGGGCAGGGATCCTCGGCTACGGCGACAGCGACATCGCCCCGTCCCTCGACGGCTGGCGACTCCTGGTCCACCCCGAGGACATCGCCAAGTGCGAGAGCGCGATGCAGCAGCACATCGACGGGAAGACCTCCTTCTACCAGGCCGAGTACCGCATGCGCGCCAAGACCGGCGAATGGCGCTGGGTGCTCGACCGCGGCAAGATCGTGAGCCGCAGCGCCGAAGGCGCCCCGCAGCGCATGGTCGGCACCCACACGGGCATCACCGCGCGCAAGGACATGGAGCGCCACCTGATCCGCACCGAGGAGCTCGCCGACCAGGTGAGCCGCATAGCGCACATCGGCGGCTGGGAGCTCGACATCCTCTCTGGCGAGGTCACCTGGACCGCGGGCGTCAACCGAATCTGCCAGCTGGACGAGTCCGTGAACCCGAAGCCCGGCATGCTGCGCGATATGTTCCCCGAGGAGGCGAAGCAGACGCTCCAGGCGGCGATCGACGACGCCCGAACCTACGGCAAGGAGTTCGACCTCGAACTCCCGCTGACGACCGCGATCGGAAACCAGGCCTGGGTGCGCATCCTCGGCCGCACCGAGAGCGTGAAGGGAAAGCCCGTCCGCATCTTCGGAGCCATCCAGGACCTGACGCTCAAGCACGAGAGCGAGGTCGCCCGCCGCAAGCTCGAGGTGCAGCTCTTCCACGCGCAGAAGATGGAGACGCTCGGAACGCTCTCCGGCGGCATCGCCCACGACTTCAACAACCTGCTGACAGGCATCATCGGCTACCACGAGCTGGCCGCCGAGTCCGTCGACGCCGACCACCCCGCCCGCGCGTGCCTCGAGGAGGCCAGGAAGGCCAGCCTGCGCGCGAGGGAGCTCGTCGAGCAGATCCTTACCTTCGGCCGCCAGTCCTCAGGCGTCGCCCTGGACACGACGGACATCACGCTTGTCCTCGAGGAGGCGAGGCGTTTCCTTCGCGCGACCCTGCCCTCCAGCATCACGATCACGACCGCGATCGCGGAGAACTGCCCGCAGGTCATGGCGGACACGACGCAGATCCACCAGGTGCTCCTGAATCTAGGCTCCAACGCCGCGCACGCGATGCGGGCGCACGGTGGCACGCTCACGATCGGCCTGCAGAAGGTGGAGGTCGACGTAGCCCGCAGCAAGGTGCTGGGCGGCCTTCCCGCCGGCGACTACGTCCGCCTCTCTGTAGGGGACACGGGCCACGGCATGGACGAGGCCACAGTGCACAGGATCTTCGAACCCTTCTTCACGACCAAGAGTACGCGCGAGGGCAGCGGCCTCGGCCTCGCAGTGGTCCACGGGATCATCCGCGCCCACCGCGGCGCCATCAACGTCGAGAGCACCGTCGGCCAGGGTTCCATGTTCCATATCTATCTGCCAGCCGTCACCGAGAAGAAGGTGACGCCGGTCGTCGGCTACACGCGCGCGCCCGAGGGAACGGGCCAGACGATCTTTATCGTCGATGACGAGGACATGGTCGTTCGCTCCGCAAAGGTCGCCCTGGAGAAGAAGGGCTACCAGGTCATGATGTTCAGCTCCGCCGAGGCGTGCCTCGACCACATGAGGAACAACCAGGCGCGCTGCGACGCCCTGATCACGGACCAGACGATGCCGGGAATGCAGGGCACGGAGCTTGCAGCGGCGGCACGGGAGCTCATCGCGGGACTGCCGATCCTCATCATGTCGGGCTACTTCACGAATATCTCGTCACGCGCGCTCAATGAGCTGGGACGGGTGACGCTTCTCGCGAAGCCGTTCACGAGCAATGAGCTGGCGATGAGCGTGCATCAGGCCCTTTCCCCTGTAGAAACGAGTACAAGCTAGGGCCAAGGCATACGTACACGTTAGACGCCAATTCCCTCGTGCGATCGATTCGCCAAAAGGCGAAAGGGCTAGTGATTGCCATTTTCCTGCCGGCGATCGGGCTTTGCGCAAACAGGCTATACCTGGATGCCGCGATTGACGGAAAGCCTTCGCAGCTTGTCCTGGATACCGGAACCTCAGGAAGCACCATCGTATTATTTAGCGACGCCGCAAGACGCCTGGGATTAAAGGACATTCGCAAGTCGGGAGACCTAGTGGGCAAAACCGGGGAGTATTCACTCTCAATGTTGGGCGCCAGTTTCAGGACTTCGTTTTTGATCTACGACAAGCCCGGATATCTGCCAGGCGAAGGGGCAGGAACTCTGCCGTACTGGTCCGTCGCCCAGAATGTCTGGACCATTGATCTTCCCGACAAGCTCTTCAACGCCTCAAAAGATATTCCTGTGGGGCTCCGAGGTTTCATTCGTGCGAAAATAATCCACGATGAAACCAAGATTCTCGGAATCGAAATTCCCAACGGATCAAGCCCAGCTCTTCCGATTGCGATCGATACTGGGCAAGACAGCGGAATCACACTTTCCCACGCCCAATGGAAAAAATGGTCGAAGGCTAATCCGGATATACCGCTTACCCTCGACGCTAGTTTCATGCCTGGAGCAGGGGTTGTGGCCAGGCCCGAGAAGTGGGCTTCGACTTTCACGATTGGCGATCTGGTGATCCATGGTGTTCCAGTAAAGGAGGCCAACGACGCTGAAACCGCTAGCGAGGGGGCAGGCACAGTATGCCTCCTGGG
>DASRSJ010000354.1:0-2985 GCA_035656555.1 Opitutaceae bacterium | reverse complement strand
CGGCCGGGCCCCGAGGACGGGGTCGTAGCCCTTGGTCGCGAGCAGGATCTTCGCGGCCGGCGTGAGCTCGATGCCCATGTCCTTGTCGCGCAGGCGCTCGTCCAGCTTGGCCAGCATCAGGTCGACGATCTCGATGATCTCGTCCTGGGTCAGCTGCGGGAAGACGATGGTGTCGTCCACGCGGTTGAGGAACTCAGGGCGGAAGTGCTGCTTGAGCTCGTCGATCACGCGGTTCTTCATCCGCTCGTAGCCGGTCTTGGTGTCAGCGCCCGAGGCGAAGCCCAGGCTCTGACCCTTGGCGATGTCCCTCGTGCCGAGGTTCGTCGTCATGATGATCACGGTGTTCTTGAAGTCCACCGAGCGGCCCTGGCTGTCGGTCAGGCGACCATCCTCCAGGATCTGCAGCAGCGAGTTGAAGATGTCCGGGTGAGCCTTCTCGACCTCGTCGAAGAGCACCACCGAGAACGGCTTGCGCCGCACCTTCTCGGTCAGCTGGCCACCCTCCTCGTAGCCCACGTAGCCGGGAGGCGAGCCGAACAGCCGCGAGACCGTGTGCTTCTCGGAGAACTCGCTCATGTCGAGCTGGATCAGCGAGTCCTCGTCCCCGAACAGGAACTCCGCGAGCGCCTTGGCCAGCTCGGTCTTACCGACACCGGTCGGGCCGGCGAAGATGAACGAGCCACCGGGCCGCTTGGGGTCCTTCAACCCCGCACGGGTACGGCGGATGGCCTGCGAGAGCGCCTTGATCGCGTCGTTCTGGCCGACGATCCGCTTGTGCAGCTCGTCCTCCATGCGCAGCAGTCGCGCGGACTCCTCCTCGGTCAGCTTGAAGACCGGGATGCCCGTGGCCGTGGCCAGGACCTCCGCGATGAGCTCCTCGTTGACCTCGGCGACGATGTCCATGTCGCCGGCCTTCCACTGCTTCTCCCGGTCGGCCTTCTCGCCGAGCAGGCGCTTCTCGGAGTCGCGCAACGACGCGGCCTTCTCGAAGTCCTGCGCGTCGATCGCCGACTCCTTCTCGCGACGCGTGTGCGCGATCCGCTCGTCGAACTCACGCAGGTCCGGCGGCGCCGTCATCCGACGGATCCGCAGGCGGGCGCCGGCCTCGTCGATCAGGTCGATCGCCTTGTCCGGCAGGAACCGGTCGTTGACGTAGCGGTCGGCCAGCGTGGCCGCGCTCACCAGGGCGGCGTCCGTGATGGACACCCGGTGGTGCGCCTCGTAGCGGTCCCGCAGGCCCTTGAGGATCTCGATGGTGTGAGCCAGCGTCGGCTCGGCCACCTGGATCGGCTGGAAGCGCCGCTCCAGGGCCGCGTCCTTCTCGACGTACTTGCGGTACTCGTCGAGAGTCGTGGCGCCGATGGTCTGCAGCTCGCCGCGGGCCAACATGGGCTTGAGGATCGAAGCCGCGTCGATCGCGCCCTCGGCCGCGCCAGCGCCGACCAGGGTGTGCATCTCGTCGATGAACAGGATGATGTCGCCGCGGGTGCGGATCTCCTTGAGGACCTTCTTGAGCCGCTCCTCGAAGTCACCGCGGTAGCGGCTGCCGGCCACCAGCGCGCCGAGGTCGAGCGTGTAGAGCTGCTTGTCCTTGAGGGTCTCGGGCACCTCGCCCTTGACGATGGCCTGCGAGAGACCTTCGACGACGGCGGTCTTGCCGACGCCGGGCTCCCCGATCAGCACCGGGTTGTTCTTGGTACGGCGGGACAGCACCTGCATGACCCGCTCGATCTCCTTCTCGCGCCCGATGACCGGGTCGAGCTTGCCCTCGCGGGCGGCCTGGGTCAGGTTGCGGCCGAACTGGTCGAGCACCAGCGAGCCGGACGGGCTGCCCTCGGCCGGGCCGCCGGCCGTGGCCGGCTCCTTGCCCTGGTAGCCCGACAGGAGCTGGATGACCTGCTGGCGGACCCGGTTGAGGTCGGCGCCGAGCTTGACCAGCACCTGCGCCGCGACACCCTCACCCTCGCGGATCAGGCCGAGCAGGATGTGCTCCGTGCCGATGTAGTTGTGGCCCAGCTGCAGCGCCTCACGCAGGCTGAGCTCGAGGACCTTCTTGGCCCGCGGGGTGAAGGGGATGTGGCCGGACGGGGCGTTCTGGCCCTGGCCGATGATCTCCTGCACCTGCTCACGGACGGCGTCGAGGGAGATGCCAAGGCTCTCCAGAGCCTTCGCGGCGACGCCTTCGCCCTCGTGGATCAGCCCGAGCAGGATGTGCTCGGTGCCGATGTAGTTGTGGTTGAGCATCCGGGCCTCTTCTTGGGCCAGGACGACCACCCGTCGGGCTCGGTCGGTAAATCTCTCGAACATGCTCGCGCTCCTCGCAAGGGCGGCCGTTCGGGTGAGGACTGCCCTCACCCGTCTGGGCCAACTTCGATGCTATCTGCCGTAGCCAACTACCTCCTCGGCACGACTGTTCCGTTACCTGAGTCCGTTCGCCTCCGGCGTACGACGAGTTCCCGGGCCCCACGGCCTCCCTCAGGCCTTCGGCGAGCCTCAAGAAACCGCCCCCACTGCCGATCTCTGTGTTATGCGCCGTCAGGAGGGGCGTGAGATGACCACACCAACACGCCTCAGGGTCGGCGGCAAGTTCTTCCTTGCCGTCGGCATCGTCCTGCTCGCCATGCTCGGCGTGACCGCGAGCGGCGCCCTCGGCCTCGGCCGGATGAAGGCGCAGGTCAACCAGCTGTACGACGACAACATCGTCACCTCCGAGGCCACCACGAGCCTTGAGCTCTCGCTGGGTGAGGTCGAGAAGGCCGCCCTCGAGCAGATCTCCAGCATCGATCCGGCTCGGCAGGCCGCCCTGAACCAGGGGCTGGACGAGACTCTCATTCCGGACGTCGAGCAGGACCTGGACCAGGTCGCCTCGCTCATCGCCGGCGACCGGGACGCGCCGACCCGGATCGCCGAGATTCGCCGCGACTTCGACTCCTACCTCGCTCGGCGGCGAGCCGGGGACTACACGGACACCAGCGACCAGGACGC
>DASRSJ010000353.1:0-3944 GCA_035656555.1 Opitutaceae bacterium | reverse complement strand
CACCGTGGGCGACAAGATCATAGTCAGCGGATCGATCGCCATGCACGGAATAGCGATCATGTCTGTGAGGGAAAACCTGGCTTTCGAGTCGGAGATAACAAGCGACACCGCTCCGCTACACGGCCTCGTCGAGGCGATGTTGTCGGCCTGCCGGGACATCCATGTCCTGCGGGACCCGACTAGGGGAGGTGTGACGAGCACGCTTTCAGAGATCGCCGAGGAGGCCAAATGCGGGGTCGTCCTCGACGAAAGCAGCATTCCCATCAATGAGGACGTGAAGGCTGCGTGCGAGATGCTGGGCCTTGACCCGCTCTATGTTGCCAACGAGGGAAAGTTGATCGCTGTTGTGCCCCCGGCCGCCGCGGGAAGGGTGCTTGCCGCGATGAGGGATCACCCGCTCGGCTCCCAGGCCGCCGTCATCGGCGAGGTTACCGCCGACCATCCGGGCATGGTGGTTATGCGCACAAGGGTGGGGGGCACGAGGGTGGTGGACATGCTCTCCGGCGAGCAACTGCCAAGAATCTGCTGAGGAGCAAAGCGAAATGAGCTCTCCAAAGAGGCCAGTTTTGGGGGTTAGGCGGAGGGCCACGGCGCTGTTCGGGGTCCTCCTGCTATTCAACGCCGCGGCCTGGCTTTGGGCGTTCGCCGCCTTCCACGGGCATCCGGTCCTCCTGGGCACGGCTTTCCTCGCCTACACGTTTGGCCTGCGGCACGCGGTCGACGCGGATCACATAGCGGCCATAGACAACGTCACCCGGAAGCTCATGCATCAAGGACAGAGGCCTGTGTCGGTCGGCTGCTACTTCTCGCTTGGCCACTCCACGGTTGTCTTTGCGCTGTCCCTGGCGGTCGCCGTGGCTTCGGTCACCATCAAGGATCATTTTGCCAGTTGGGCAGGTGTTGCGGGAACATTGGGTACCTGCATCTCCGCGGCGTTCCTTCTGGGCATCGCGTGCGCCAACGCGATCGTTCTACGTTCAGTGTATCGGACCTTCGTGCATGTGAAGCGGGGCGGCCAATATTCCGACGAGGACCTCGATATCCTCCTCTCTAGCAATGGATTTCTAAGCAGGGTATTCAGGAGTGTCTTTCGTATCGTGGACCGGAGTCCCCAAATGTACCTGGTCGGATTTCTTTTCGGCCTTGGGTTCGACACGGCTACGGAGGTCGGCCTCCTTGGGATATCGGCCAAGAGCGCTTCGAGCGGGATCTCCTTCTGGTCCATGCTGATTTTCCCCGCGCTCTTCACCGCAGGTATGACACTCATAGACACCGCGGACGGCGTCGTGATGTTGGGTGCCTACCATTGGGCCTTCGTCAAGCCGTTGCGGAAGCTATACTACAACTTGGTGATGACCTCTATCTCGATCGTGGTTGCGGTCTTCATCAGCGGCGTGGAATTGCTGGGAGTGATGGGAGGCCGATGGAGGCCCCAAGGTGTCGCCTGGGACGCGATTGCGGCATTGAACGGCCATTTTGGCATCGTGGGATTCTCCGTGATTGGCCTTTGCGTCCTCACGTGGGGTCTCTCTGTAGCACTCTCAAACCTGAAGGATTGACGAAATAAAGGGGCCGGCTTGGCCACTGATCCCGCGAGTGTAACTATTGGCGGTGCTGGAAGAGGTAGCTCTCCTATCTAGTTGATGGGCACCGGAACCGTCCTTTCCGGTCTATGTCGGGCCGACCCAACCGGGAACGTCCCGCCTTCGCGGGATTGCCCGGGAAGACCGGCACTCCGTCATGCCGCCTGGTCGGCACCCAGATGAGGCTTCAACCTCGCGCCCGCTCTTTTCAAGCGCATCCACGACGCTTTACCGCGTCGTCCTCTGTTGCGCGGCCACAGCATTGGCCCTGACGGGGGCGACGGCGTATGCGTACTTCCATTCGGGTTATTGGGACAAGGTCGGGATGGCCCAAAACCAGCCTGTCCTCTTTAGCCACAGGCACCATGCGGGCGAGCTTCACATCGACTGCCGAAACTGCCACGCGACCGTGGAGGACGCAGCCTTCGCGGGCATGCCATCGACGCACACGTGCCTCACCTGCCACTCGCAGCTCTTCAAGGACACTCAGATGATTCGGCCGCTTATCGAGAGCTCCGAACAGAAAATTCCACTGCGCTGGGCCGTGGTAAGCCGGCTGCCGCGCCACGTGTACTTCAACCACAGTGTCCACGTCGCAAAAGGGGTCGCCTGCTTCTCGTGCCATGGAGATGTCGGGAGCATGGCTCTCATGGAGGGAGCGCAGCCCCTCACGATGCGCTGGTGCCTTGACTGCCACAAGAACCCGGCGGGGAGACTGAGCCCAAAGGCGGACATTTTTGACGCCGTGCATCCGGGCGGCGCACCGAAAACCGGCGGCGGCCTGATGGCTTTCTATCACGTGAGCACCGCTTCGCTGACGGAATGCTCGACGTGCCACCACTAGCACATGGACGACAACGGCGATACCTCCTCTTCCCGGACCCTGTGGCGCAGTCTTGAAGACTCGAGCCGTGGCGCGCGTCCGGGCGCGGCCGGCGCAGAGTTCGGATTTGGGGCGAGCGACTGGATGCCGGGAATGGACAGGAAGGAGTTCCTCCGGCTCATGGGAGCCTCGCTGGCCCTGGGCGGACTGTCCGGCTGCATTAGGCCCAGCCGGGACAGCATGGTGCCCTACGTGGCGGCACCTGAGGATGGTCCTGTCGAGGACCCAACGTTCTACGCCTCGACGATGCCGGTCGAGGGCTTCGGCCGGGGCATCCTTGTGGAGACCCACTTTGGAAGGCCCACCAAGATCGAGGGCAATCCCGACCATCCGGAAAGTCAGGGGGCCTCTGATGCAACGACCCAGGCGTCAGTACTCGGGCTTTATGATCCGGATCGCAGCAGGGTGGCGCTCCGGGAAGGGAAAACCGCGGATTGGGCGGCCTTTGAAGCAGAGTGGGAACGTCGCCGGCCAGGTCTGGCGTCCTCAAGGGGCGAGGGCTTCACTTTCCTGACTGAACCCACCACGTCACCCACGTTGCTGCGGCAAGTGAGGCTCTTCCTCGAGGATTACCCCCGGGCGACATGGTACCAGCACACGCCGCTGCCCGTGTATACGTGGAAAGGGGGGCAGGAGGATTACAGTATCGGAAGCGCGGAGGTGATCCTTTCGCTCGGAAGCGATTTCCTGTTCAGGCACCCCGCCAGCCTGCGATATTCTCGCCAATTCGCGGAGGCTCGCCGGCACAGTGTGAATGGAGGGATGCGCCCGCGCCTCTACGTCATCGAGGCATCACCGACACCGACGGGTTCCCTGGCCGATGCCCGGCTTCCCGCGTCGCCGGGACGGATGCGCGCTGTCCTGGGCGTCGTCGCTTCAATGATGGCCGGCACGGCCGACCTTGAGGCACTGTCAACAAGCGAGCGGCGCTTCGTGGATGCGCTCGTGGCGGATCTTCGCGACCATAGCCCGCGTGTTGCCTGCATCGCGGGGGCGGAACAGCGCGACGATATCCAGGCGTGGGCGCGCTCCATGAACCTGATGCTTGGTGACGCAGGGGGCGTCATTTCCCGCAGGACGGCGCTACGGTCTGACGGCGACCCTAGGTGCACCGGCGATGCACGGGAGTTAGCCTCGGCGGTGGAATCCGGCTCGGTCGCAACCTTGGTCATATTGTCCTCGAACCCTGCCTACACCTCGCCGGAATTCAGGGGGGCGAAGCTTCTGTCGAAGGTGCCCTTTACGATACATTTGGGAAGCCACGTAGACGAAACGGCGCGTGAGTGCACATGGCATCTGCCGGAGACCCATTTTCTCGAGACTTGGGGCGACCTTCGTGGCTACGACGGCACCGGCTCCTTCCAGCAGCCCATGATAGAACCTCTTTTTGGCGGCCGCAGCGCCATTGAGTTTCTGAGCCTCCTAAGGACCGGTATCTACCTGCCAGGATACGAGATCGTGCGTGAAACCTGGTCTGC
>DASRSJ010000352.1:0-8717 GCA_035656555.1 Opitutaceae bacterium | reverse complement strand
AGCTCCTTCGGCGTCACCCTGCTCGCGCTGGACAAGCGCCGGCCAAAGCAGATGAACATCAAGGAGCTGATCGAGTGCTACATCGAGCACCGCCGCGATGTCGTCACCCGCCGCACCCGCTTCCGCCTGCGCGAGGCCGAGGACCGCGCCCACATCCTGGAGGGCTACATCATCGCCCTGGATAACCTGGACGACTTCGTGAAGATCATCCGCGCCTCCTCCAACAGGGACGAGGCGAAGCAGCGCCTGATGGCGAAGTACCCGCTCTCCGAGAGGCAGACGGACGCCATCCTCGAATTGCGCCTCTACCAGCTGACGGGCCTTGAGCGCGGCAAGATCGAGGCCGAGTACCTGGGCCTCATGAAGCTGATCGAGGAGCTGCGCGGCATCCTCGAGTCCGAGGCCAAGCTCCTCGCCCTCATCAAGTCCGAGCTGATGGAGATGAGGGAGAAGTACAAGTCCCCGAGGCGCACCGAGATCATCGCGGCCGCCGGGGAGTTCCGGATGGAGGACGTCATCCCCAACGAGGGCTGCGTCATCACGGTCTCCCATCTGGGCTTCATCAAGAGGACGCGGGTCTCCGACTACCGCTCCCAGAAGCGCGGCGGCAAGGGGATCATCGGCACCGAGACATACGACGAGGACTTCGTGGAGCACCTGTTTACGGCCAGCACCCACGACTTCATCCTCTTCTTCACGAACACGGGCCAGTGCCATGCGAAGAAGGTCTACGACGTCCCGGAGGGCACCCGGGCCTCCAAGGGCAAGTCCGTCTCGAGCTTCCTGCGCCTGGCCGAGGGCGAGAAGATCGCGGCCATGCTCTGCGTGAAGGACTTCGAGGGCACGCTCCACGTCGTCATGGCCACGAAGGCCGGCGTCACGAAGAAGACCAACCTCTCCGACTACACGAACGCCACCCGCGAGGGCGGCCTGCGCGGCATCAAGCTGGAGGAGGGCGACACGCTGGTCGGCTGCGCGCTGACCACCGGCCAGAACGAGGTCATCCTCGTCAGCCACAAGGGCCAGGCCGTGCGCTTCAACGAGGACGACTTGAGGGACCAGGGCCGCGACACCGTCGGTGTCACCGGCATGCGCTTCAAGATCGACGGCGACTACGTGAAGGCCATCGAGGTGTGCGACCCGCTGGACAGGCTCCTTATCGCGCGCGAGGACGGCATAGGCAAGAGGACGCCCTTCGAGGACTACCGCCTGATCAGCCGCGGCGGCACGGGCGTCATCGCGATCGACCTGCCCGAGGACGGATCGGTCAACGTGGCGGGCGCCCTCAGCGCGCGCGACGGCGCCGAGGTCATGCTTCTCACCGCCAAGGGCCAGAGCATCCGCACGAGGGTCAATGAGATCCGCGAGACGGGGCGCGGGGCCAAGGGCGTGAAGCTCCTGACCCTGGCCGAAGGCGACAAGCTGCTCAGCATCGCCCGCATCGTCGAGACCGAGGAGGAGACCAATTCCCCCGTCGAGTCCGACGAGCCGGGCGGGCCCGGGGCCCCCGCCGCGCCATAGGGGCGGGCGGGCCGCGGGGTAATTTTCTCCTTTGACCGGCACTTCGGCTCCGGCAAGTTGCGCCGATAACAGATGAAGGTGAGGAAAAACCCAGGAAGCTGGCCAGAAACCGCGGTCGCGGCAGGCCGCCGCCTGGGGACGTGGCTCGCTGCCGCAGTGCTGGCCGCGCTGGCCCCATCCGCGCGGGCGACGCCCATCATCAGCGAGATCATGGCGTCGAACGACACGACGATCACCGACCAGAACGGGGACTACGCCGACTGGATCGAGCTCTACAACCCCGACCCGGCGCCGGTGGCTCTCGGGGGATGGTACCTGACCAACAAGGCGGCCAGTCCCACCAAGTGGAAGATCCCGGCCGTCACGCTCCAGAGCGGCGGGTGCCTTGTCATCTTTTGCTCAACCAAGAACTACACCGATCCCGGCCAGCCGCTCGCGACGAATTTCAACCTGTCGGGCTCGGGCGGCTACGTCGGCCTCGTTGAGCAGGACGGAACGACGGTCGCCAGCTCCTACACCTTTCTCCAGCAGTACCCCGACGTCTCCTACGGCGTCACGCTGCCGGCGAGCACCGCGGAGGCCTCGGTCATCGGCTATTTCGAGAAGTCGTCGCCGGGCTCCCCGAACGGCCCCGGAACCAACATCCTCCTCGCCGACGCCGTCACGGTCGGGCCTGCCTCGGGGCTCTTCACAGGGACCATCAGCGTGACCCTGGAAGGGGGCACGGGAGCCGAGCACATCCGCTATGTGCTGACGACGCCGTCCGCCACGGGCGACGCGGTGGCGGCTCCGACAGCCGCCTCGAGCGAATACTCGGGCCCCCTTTCCATCTCCTCCACGACCCTCGTGACGGCCGCCGTCTTCTCCGCGGATGATTCGCAGCGGGGCTTCACGACTGCGGCCATGTACGTGCAGCTGGACGACTCAAGCTCCAAGCGCCTGGACTCGTTCAAGAGCACGCTGCCACTCGTGGTCTACGACGACAACGGCTTCGGGTCGCTGCCGAACAACCACATCTTCTATCCCGCCTGGATCGGCGCCTTCGGCGCGGCCTCCGGAGGAACGACGCTCACACAGGAACCCGACTTCTTCATCCCCGACACGATGAAGGACCACGGCTTCACGTCCGCCAGCTTCCCGAAGCAGAGCTACGAGTCCGCGCTTTCCGACACGTTCGGACGGGACGTCACCCTGCCCATGTTCGGCCTGAGCGCCGACAAGAACTGGGACAATATCTCGGCGTGGACCATCGATCCGACCTACATCCACGACTCCTTCGTCTACTCGCTCAGCCGCGCGATGGGCTACTGGGCTCCCAAGGTGAAGTTCGCGGAGATGTTCATCCATTCCGGGGGAGGCCCCCTCGACATGGGTTCCTATTCCGGGATCACCGGCATCACGGAGCGCCTGAAGGTCGAGCCGCAGAGGATCAACATAACCCAGATTTCCCCAGGCAGCGTGACGGCCCCCGCGGTGACCGGCGGCTACCTCCTGCGCATCGATCATCCCAAGGTGGACGGCACCTACAAGTACTACCGCTGGACCACGACCCAGGGGACGAAGATCATGGTCGACACCCCCAAGGCCAATCTCCTTGTCCAGCCCCAGATCGATTACATCACCGGCTATGTCCAGCAGATGGAGAACGCCATGCAGGCCGACCAGGCCTCGGGCTACGCCACCCGCGACTACCTCAACTACCTGGACCGGCGTTCCTGGGTCGACTACCACCTGATCAACGTCTTCGTCGAGAACGTCGACGCCTTCAACTTCAGCGAGTACTTCACCAAGGACGTGAACGGGCTCGTGCGGGCGGGGCCCGTTTGGGACTACGACCGCAGCATGGACTCGAACGACGGCCGGGACGGCAACCCGCTGCGGTGGACGGCCAACGGCGTGGCCGACTACTGGAACGACGGCTGGTGGGGCTATGTCACCCACGATCCTGACTTCATGCAGATGTGGGTGGACCGCTGGCGCAGCCTCCGCGAGACGCAGTTCTCCGACTCGAGCCTCTCGCTGCGGATTAACGCCCTCGCGGCCGAGATCGGCCCCGACGCGGCCGCCCGCGACGCCCAGAAGTGGCCCGCCAACCAGAGCCGCTTCGGCGGGACCTGGTCCGGGGAGATCGCGAACATGGTCAGCTGGCTCACGCAGCGGGCTCACTGGATCGACCAGCGCTTTGTCCAGTCCCCGGGCTCGCAGCTCCAGGGAGCCTCGCGCGTCATCACTCCGCCGCCGGGCCTCCAGCTGATCTACACGCTCGACGGATCTGACCCGCGCTCTTCGGGAGGCGCCGTCTCCGCAGCAGCGCAGGTGTCGGGCACGCCCGTCACGCTCGACTCGGCGCAGGCCTTCGAGGCCCGAAGCTACGATGCGACGATGGCCGGCGCTTATCCCGGCAGCCCCTGGAGCGCGCCGGTCGGCGGATCGCATCTTGTCAACGTATCCAGCCGCAGCATGGCGGGATCCGGGACGGGCACCCAGGTGAACGGCTTCGTGATCACGGGTCCCGCAAACTCGCAGGAACAGGTCCTTCTTCGCGCCGCCGGACCGTCCCTCGCCAAGTACGGGCTCGCCTCGACGCTGCTCTCCAAGCCCACCCTCTCCCTCTTTGATTCGGCCGGAAACCTCCTCGCCTCCAATACCAGGTGGTCGAGCTCCCCGGATGCGCCGGAGATCGCCAATGCCGCGGCCCAGGTCGGCGCCTTCTCGTTTGACCCGGACAGCGGGGATTGCGCCGTCTTGACCAACCTCGCGCCGGGGGCCTACACGGTCCAGATTTCGGGCGCCGCGCAGGAAACCGGCATCTGCCTTGGCGAGGTCTATGAGCTCGGCTCGAGCGGGACGCAGCTGATCAATCTTTCATCGCGCGCCCTGGTTTCGCCCGCGGCCCCCATGATCACCGGTGTCGTCGTCAACGGGACGGGACCCCAGCAGGTTCTCCTGAGGGCGGATGGACCGTCGCTCGCGGCCTTCAACGTGGCCGGGGCGCTGTCCCAGCCCGTACTCCAGCTCTTTGACTCCACGGGAAAGCTCGTAGCCTCCAACACAGGCTGGGGCACCAATGCCAACGCCTCCCAGATTGCGGCGGCCTCCAAGGCGGTGGGAGCCTTCTCGCTGCAACCCGGAAGCGCCGATTCCGCGCTCCTGATCACCCTCCAGCCAGGCTCCTACACGATGCAGGTGAGTGGCGTCACGGGCTCCTCCGGTGTGGCCCTGGCGGAGTCATATACGGTGCCCTGAAAGGGAGCCGGCCGGCGGGAGCGCAATCCGTTATAAAATCAATGTTACAAACAGGTTCCATGCGGAACGATTGAGCGGTGGGAACGTCTTGGCATTTACCGATGTTCCAGCGGCAAATCCTTACCCTATTGGCCGTGTGCATAGCAGGGATGGCCCTGCCTGCTCGCGCCACGACCATCATCAGTGAGTTCATGGCGTCCAACGCCACGACGATCACCGACCAGGACGGCGACTACGCTGACTGGCTGGAGCTGTACAATCCCGACTCCACACCGGCCAACCTCAAAGGTTGGTACCTTACGAACAAGGCGACGAAGCTGAACAAGTGGAAGATCCCGGCCGTCACGCTCCAGCCCGGCGCCTGCCTCGTCGTGTTCTGCTCCGAGAAGAACTACACGGATCCCACGAAGCCTCTCGCCACGAACTTCAACATCTCCGCCTCCGGCGGCTATCTGGCCCTGGTCGAGTCCGACGGCGCCACGATCGCCAGCTACTATACGTTCCCCGTGCAGTACACGGATGTCTCGTACGGCGTCTCGCAGCCCGCGGCGGGCGCCGAGGCCGCGCAGACGGGCCTCTTCAGGGCGGCGACCCCTGGCGCGACGAACGGCGACCACACGAACATCATCCTGGGCGACATGGCGACCTTGTCCGCCCCTCCCGGACTCTTCACCGGCAGCACCTCCGTCACGATAGGAGGCGCGGCCTCGGGCGAGCACATTCGCTACGTTCTGGTCCCGTCCTCGACGGCCGGAGCCAATATTCCGGCCCCGACGGCGGCGTCGCCGCAATATACGGGCCCGCTGACCATCAGCTCTACTACGCTGCTGAAGGCCGCGGTATTCTCCGCCGATGACTCCCAGCGCGGTCTTCCGGCCACCGCCCTCTATGTGCAGCTGGACAACTCAAGCGGCAACCGCGCCGACACGTTCACGAGCAACCTTCCCCTCGTCGTCTTCGACGACCACGGGATGGGGCTGCTGCCGAATGACGCCACGAAGTACCCGGGATGGATCGGCGTGTACGGCGCGGCTTCGGGCAAGACCGCCAGCCTCACCCAGGCAGCCGACTTCTTCCTGCCGGACACGATGAAGGACCACGGCTTCACGTCGGCCTCATTCCCCAAGCAGAGCTACGACATCGACCTCACGGACACGCTGGGCGACGACGCGGACGAGGCCGTGCTCGGCATGGACGACGCGAAGGACTGGGACAGCATCTCTGCCTGGTACTTTGACAGGACGTACATCCACAACGCGTTCGTCTACTCCCTCGCGTCCTCCATGGGGCACTGGGCCCCCCAGACGAGCTTCGCGGAGATGTTCATCCACTCGGCGGGCGGCGCCCTCGACACGACCTCGTACAGCGGGATCGTCTCCATGACCGACAGGATCAAGATCGCGAGCAACCGCGTGAACATCTTCGACATCGATGTCGACGACATCACGGCGCCGAACGTGACCGGCGGCTACATCCTGAAGATAGACCACCCGGACCCGGACGCGTACTCCTTTACCACCACGGCCGGCGACACCGTCCAGCTTGATTCCCCGGAGCTGGATGTACTCGCCCCGCAGCAGACGGCCTACATCACGGGCTACGTGCAGCAGATGGAGAACGCGATGTACGCGGACCAGGGCTCGGGCTGGGCCACCCACACCTACACGAGCTACCTCGATCGGCCCTCGTGGATCGACTACCACCTCCTCACCGTCCTCACCGAGAATCCCGACGGCCTCTCTTTCAGCGAGTACTTCACGAAGGACGTGAACGGTCCGATCGTCGCGGGCCCCATGTGGGACTTCGACCGCACCATGGGCTCGGCGGACGGACGCGATGGTTTCCCCGCGCAGTGGTCGCCCCAGGGCAACGACCTCTGGGCCAACGGATGGTGGGGCGTGCTCGGCAGGGATCCCGACTTCATGCAGGCATGGGTCGACCGCTGGCAGCAGCTCAGGGGCAATGTCCTCTCGAACGCGAACGTAGCCAACCTCGTCAACTCCCTCGCGGCCCAGGTGGGTTCTGCGGCTGCTGCGCGCGACTCGGCCCGCTGGCCCGACGACAAGAGCCGCTTCGGCGACTGGTCCGGGGAGATTGCCAACATGAACAGCTGGCTCGCGACCCGCGTGCAGTTCATCGACTCGCAGTTCGCGGCCACCCCGTCGGTCTCCAACGACGGGACGACGCGCACCCTTACGGCGGCCGCAGGCTCGCAGATCGCCTATACGCTCGACGGGACGGACCCGAGGCTTTCGGGGGGCGGGCTCTCCCCCACCGCCCAGTTGGTCGCCGGCCCGGTCTCATTGTCCGCGACACAGGCCTATTCCGCGCGCAGCTATGAGGCCTCGATGGCCAGCCAGTATCCCGGAAGCCCGTGGAGTTCGCCGATCGGCGGGTCCGGCCGGCTCGTCAACGTCTCCAGCCGCGCCGTCACGACCTCGGGCGAGGCCACGCTCATCGACGGCTTCGTCGTCTCCGGGCCCGCCAACTCCCAGGAGCAGGTGCTGCTGCGAGCCGCGGGCCCCACTCTCGTTCAGTTCAACACCGGCAGCAGCGTCCTGACGCAGACGACAATGTCCGTCTTCGATTCCTCCGGGAACTTGATCGCGTCGGACACGGGCTGGGGATCCAACCCGAATCCAGGCGCAGTGGCCAACGCGGCCACCGTGACGGGCGCCTTCGCCTTCACGACCGGTAGCGCCGACTCGGCGCTCCTTCTGAACCTGGCACCCGGAGCCTACACCGTGCAGGTCTCCGGGGTCGGCAAATCGACCGGGCTGGCCCTGGCCGAGGTCTACGAGGTGGGCTCCAGCGGCAGCCGCATCATCAACTTCTCCTCGCGAGGCCTGGTGGGCTCCGGCAGCCCCATGATCACGGGCGTCGTCGTCTCGGGGACCGCGTCCCAGCAGGTCCTCCTGCGGGCCGACGGGCCGTCCCTGTCGGGCTTCAGCGTCTCGAACTACCTCGCGCAGCCGGTCCTGCAGCTCTTCGACTCCTCCGGCAACCTGGTCGCCTCGAACACGGGCTGGGGCACGAACTCGAACGCGGCCCAGATCGCGACGGTATCCTCGGCCGTGGGGGCGTTCGCGCTTACGGCGGGCAGCGCCGACTCGGCGCTGCTGGTCACGCTCCAGCCGGGCAACTATACGATGCAGGTCTCGGGCCTGGGCGGCACCTCCGGGGTGGCGCTCGCGGAGGAGTACTCCTTTCCCTAGGCCGGCCTAGTTCAGCTTCGCGGGCGGCATCGCGAGCACGTTGCTCACGAACTTCACGCGCGGGCGCCCGCTGCCCTCGATCTCCATGAAGAAGCTGCCCATGGAGCCCGGGGTGATGCGCACGTGGACGGGCTTCGTCACCTTGCCCCGGTAGTCGCTCGTGTTGTCGACGACCGCCCAGCGCTGGCCGTTGTCGAGCGTCAGGATCGTTCCCCTGTCGTATCCGTCGAAGGGCAGCACGATGTTGGCCTCAAGGGTCGTGTACTCGACCTCGGTGCCGGGCTTGAGGGTAACCTTGAAGCGGTCAAAGAAGCCCACGGAGGCCTTCTTCTCGGCCTCTTTCTTGTCCTCGGCCTGAACCTGCACCCGCACGGTCTGGGCCACCTCCTTGGCCGTCTGGTCCTTGGCCACGGCGACGGCGCCGGACTGGCTGGCATGCACCAGGTGGTCCAGGGTCGCTAATTCGTCGGGTGTCAGCTTGCCCAGGCCCGCCGCGGCGAAGTCCTGCGGCGAGAGGGTCTTCGTGAATGTCTCCTCGGCGAATGCCGGGGTCACGAGGGCTAGGGCGAGGACGCAGGCGAGTCGGTAGGTCATGTTGGCTAGGGGACGGTCAACGCTTGCTTCGGTTCCGGCGCAACGAAAAAGTCTTGAGGCCATACCTCCATGATACGCGCGCTCATATTCGACTTCGACGGGCTGATACTCGACACCGAGACGGCGCTCATAGACGCCTAC
>DASRSJ010000351.1:0-5421 GCA_035656555.1 Opitutaceae bacterium | reverse complement strand
CAGGAGCGGCAGCGTGCTCAGCACCTCGCGCGTGAAGGCCCGGTAGCCCGTGTGGTACTCCGACATCTTCTGGCCGATCATGAGGTTCTGGACCGCGGTCAGGAACCTATTCGCGATATACTTGTAGCGCGGCATCCCACCTTTGACCGCTCCAAGGCCCAGGATCCTGGAGGCGATCGCGACGTCATAGACGCCGGAGGCTAGCATGTTGACCATGGCCGGCACGAGCCTGGGCTCATATTGGTAGTCGGGATGCAGCATGACGACGATGTCGGCGCCCGTCTCAAGGGCCGCGGCGTAGCACGTCTTCTGATTGCCGCCGTAGCCGTGGTTGCTTCGGTGGAAGGCGTAGCGAAGTCCGAGGCGCTGCGCCACCGCACGCGTGTCGTCCGTGCTGGCGTCGTCGACAAGGATCACCTCGTCAACGAGCGAGCGGTCCAGTCCCTCGACGGTCCTTTCCAACGTGCGCGCGGCGTTGTAGGCCGGCAGCACGACGCAGACTTTGGAACCGTTGATCATGTCCGGAATACTATCCTAGGGTTCCTGCACAACGTCGAGGACAGCCGCACCCAGTTCGGCCACAGTGGCCGATGAGCCTACGGGGTTGCGGCCCACTGCGACTTGGTCGCGGGCCGCCAAGAAATAAGGAACCGGAGTGTTCCAGACCTGCCTACCCTCCAACTCCACTTCGACGGAACCTCCGAGCGGCGCAATTGAATATCCCAGGCAAGAAAGCGACGGCATCGATATGCGCAGGGTCTGGGAACTGTTGGAATCCCAGTGGAAAGGCCGGCTGGCCCGCAGTGGCTCGCCCCAATGGTCGTAGACGAGCCGAGCCTGGTCGTTCGGCAGCCACTCGATCCCGAGGACATCCGCCTTTCCTGTTCGTCCTGTCGTAACGATAGGTTCCACTCCGTTGCCACGGCCGCCCAGGACAAGCAATAGATGTCCCGTCGCAACAGGCTTCCATTGAGAAATCACGGGGATGCAGTGCATGGCAACGAGGCGGCCTTCGAAGGCCTTGGCCATTGCGGTCGATTGAACCTCGTTCCTTAGGAAGGAAGACTGCCCTCCCGCCTTCACGGCTGCCGTCGAGCGGTGCCACCAAACGGGTTTCCCGTCGCGCCAAAACACAACTGACTTCGAGATTATGGACAGGGCGCTGTCGGCGGCGATCGGCAGTGATGAACCTAGGCGGATCCGGAGGTCCTGCTCCCCATCCTCCGGGACGCTGAGCGGCGCGCTTCTCCACAGGCCGGTGCCAAAACTCTCGTAAACGAGTTCCTCGGTCTTGCCATCCAATCTCCTGATCCCCGCAATGTCGGCTGAGCCCGGCTTTCCAAACTCAAAGATCGGCAGGATCGTCGCGGAAGGCGCCTTCTGAAGCTCAAGCTTCACGAAAAGGTCGCCTCCAAGGTCCGTTTCGTCAGCGGGTTTGGTCCACCCGAGCCTTCGTATGTTGGTAATGCTTCCCGCAAAGCTCCGGCCGCAGTAGCCGATGCCATCGTCGTGCCCGATTTGAACCGTGCCCGGCGAGGCCTCATTTTGCCCGCGTCCATCGCTCACGACAACGCGCCCATCGAAGATTATCCGAGCCCAACGCTTGAACGCTGCGATCTCGGTCGCCTGCATTCCCTTGAACGCGGGATGGCCTTCCGGCGGAAACAGGCTCCCGCATGAGATTTCCACATGGTAGACTTTTCCTGGAATGACATTGATGTCCGCACTCTCGGCCGGGGCCTCGCCGGGATGCAGGTATCCGAGACGAACGACATGGGCGCTCTGGTAGTAAACGTACACGTAATCGCGCTGGTATTCCACTCCCGTGACGACCAGGGGCTCGACCGACTCGATCGGCTTTGGCGCGAAAACGAGATCCATTGCAACGGTGCCGGACTTGAACCCGCTGATGCGCTCCCAGAGCGCCGTCGGTTGGTTGAATATCCGGCCGATCTGAGCGAAAGCCTCCGGATTCTCCCGCTCCAGGATGCCGTGCAGGTCTGCGCTGCAGAAGAAAGCGGTGGCGCATGAGACAAGCGCCGTGGCGGCAAACGTAGCCCTGAGCCAGGTGCGCCGCATTTTCTTCAGGCTGGCTGGAGGTCCCTCGACGACGCACCAGCCGAGGACGGCGAGCCACGTCCACCAAGGAATGAAATCGCAGGCGTAACGTGCAGCCGAGGTGTCAAATGAGAGGATGACCGGCGTGGTCGCCAGCGCCACGCCCAACAGAATGGCGGCAAACCAAAACAACGGCCCTCTGGGGACCAGCACTATTCGCCACGTGAATATTCCCCACCAAAGGGCCGGGCAAAGAAGAAGCGCCCCATAGACATATTCATACCCGTAGTAACCCGAAGGCAGATGGGGCATCGCGATCGGATGAACGAAGGGGAAGTACCTGCCCCATTGCGGGGACACCAGGAAGTACAGGTAGAAATTGAAGCCCATGAACGCCGGTCTGAAGTGACTCTTCTTTGCCTCGTTCCAGGACGAAAGCTGATGGTTGAGTCCCAACTCGAGGGGGTTACCGAAGCGGGCCCAATTATAGTAAAGGAGCAGTGCGCCCACAGCTGCTAACGGTATTCCGACCCATAGCGCGGCATTGAAGATCCGACGCCAGCGCCCCAACTTGGGAGTGGCTGCAGCCACGGCGACCACCAACGGGACGAGTCCCAAACCCGCAACGACGAGTGTAGGCCGCGAGCCTGCCGCCAGGCCAAGCGAAACGCCAGCTAGCCCGAGCCACACTGGCAGATTGCGACCCTTGAGCGCTTGAAAGGACGCCGCTAGCATTGCGATGAGGAAGAAATGGCCGGCGATGAGGGACGGTTCCCATATCGAGATGCGCCGAACCAAAACCCACTGGCCTGCGGCCAAGCCCACGACCGCCAACCCACCAGCCAGGGTTACGACTCCTGAATTCGGGAACAAATCCCTTACGAGTCGCACCCAGAGCCATGCTGTGAGCCAGAATGCACCGAGGCAGAACACCAATGCCCCGAGAACAAGCGGCAGATCGCATCCCGCCACAGCTCGGAAAGGCCAGAAGAGAACGACGACCGGGACCACGCCGTAGTACGTGTAGTAATGGCCCTTGTAGAGACTCAGGTCGTGTGGGGCGATATCCGGCAACGCTTTGAAAAGCGCGATGGGGTCCTTGGCGTCCTTCAGTGCCTGCGGCACTTCTATGTCGAGGGCCAAGCTGCCTTTCCTGAACCCCGACACCAGGAGGTTGTAATAGTCGTATTGCTTCGGCCCTAGGCGGGGAAGCTGCCAGCGACCCAGAGCTGTCCAAACGAGCACAGCCGAGCCCGCGGCAACGACGGCAAGAATTGCGAGATTCTGCCAGAATCTTATCCGGGCGACTCTCTCGGGCTCGTCGCTGCGCGATGGTTCGGTCAAGGTGGGAAGGCGGATGGGGTTGGGCGCGCCTATGGGACGTGCGCGGCACCGGCTGGATTACTTTCAGGTATCCCGTTCGCGGTGCGGGGTCTAGGAAATTATCACGCCGCACCGCCCCATCCCCAAGTTTGCCCTTCTCGTAATTCTATATAGGATACAAGGCTCGTTGAATTTGCGCTCTGTACAAACCGCCATTTTTGAAAACACTACGGTTTCCGTCATGTCACCGGCCTACCTCGAGCACCTCAAGAAGACTCTCGCCGACATCGGCTCGGCGGGCCTGACGAAAAAGGAGCGCGTGATCACAACGCCCCAAGGCGCCAATATCGCTGTCTCCGGGGGCAAGCAGGTCCTTAATTTCTGCGCCAACAACTACCTGGGGCTCGCCGACCATCCGGAGGTCGTGACGGCGGCCCACGCCGCGCTCGACCGCTGGGGTTACGGGCTCGCCTCGGTGCGCTTCATCTGCGGCACCCAGGAGATCCACAAGGAGCTGGAGGCCAAGCTCAGTTCGTTCCTGAACACGGACGACACGCTCCTCTACTCCTCCTGCTTTGACGCGAACGGCGGGGTGTTCGAGACGCTCCTTGGAGAGGAGGACGCGGTCATCAGCGACGAGCTGAACCACGCCTCCATCATCGACGGCATTCGCCTCTGCAAGGCGAAGAGGTTCCGCTACCGCAACTGCGACATGGCCGACCTCGAGGCCAGGCTCAAGGAGGCCTCGGGCGCCCGGTTCAGGCTTATCGTCACGGACGGGGTATTTTCGATGGACGGCTTTATCGCTCCCCTGAGGGAGGTCTGCGACTTGGCCGAGCGCTATGGGGCGATACTCATGGTCGACGACAGCCACGCCGTCGGCTTCATGGGCCCGAACGGCGGCGGAACACCCGAACACTTTGGCGTAACCGACCGCGTGGATCTCGTGACGGGGACGCTCGGCAAGGCGCTTGGCGGGGCATCCGGCGGCTACGTCAGCGGAAGGAAGGAGATCATCGAGCTCCTGCGTCAGCGCTCCCGTCCCTATCTCTTCTCCAACACCCTTCCGCCGTCGATCGCGGCCGCCTCCATCGCGTCCATAGACCTCGTGATGCGCTCGCCGGATCTGCGCGAGAAGCTCCACGCCAACACGCGTTACTTCAGGGAGGGTCTCACCAAGGCTGGACTAAAGATCAGGCCGGGCACGCACCCGATCGTGGCCGTGATGCTCGGCGACGCGGCGCTCGCCCAGAAATTCTCGGCCCGCATGCTCGAAAAGGGCATCTACGTCGTCGGCTTCTTCTTCCCGGTCGTCGCCCAAGGGGCCGCTCGGATTAGAACCCAGGTAAGCGCCGCGCACAGCACGGCGGACCTGGACTTTGCGATCAGGGCTTTCTCAGAGACGATGAAGGAGCTGGCGCCCTGACCCTCCAGGACTTCCAATCCCATCCCATGCCCAAGATCACCGAAGCCGCCCTGCGCCGCCTGGAGAAAGCCGCCCGCCTTGCCGCCTCGAGGGCCTATGCGCCCTACTCCAAGTTCCCAGTTGGAGCCGCGGTCATCGGCGGCTCAGGCAAGGTCTACTCGGGCTGCAACGTCGAGAACGCCTCCTTCGGCCTCTGCAACTGTGCGGAGAGGACGGCCATCTTCACAGCCATTCACGCGGGCGAGTCCGAGGTCAAGGCCGTGGCGGTCTTTACGCCGACGCCTCTTCCCACGGCACCCTGTGGGGCCTGCCGGCAGGTGATCAATGAATTTGGGCCCGACGCCTTGGTCATCAGTGTCTGCGACACGAAGAACCGCATCGAAACCCGCCTTACAGCTCTCCTTCCGGGAGCATTCGGCCCGGGCGACCTCGCCTAGAGTTCCACTTTCGCCATTGCAAAACGCAATGGTCGAGTCAGGTTGGGCTTTGTAAAGCGGTGGTGTTCAATGGACAGCCTGCCTGCGGCGGCAGCGGGCGAAACCCTCAGGAGTCGTTTTTGTCTTCAGCTGAGCGGCCCGCGGTCGATCTATTTGGCTGCGTAAACTCGTACCATG
>DASRSJ010000350.1:0-4982 GCA_035656555.1 Opitutaceae bacterium | reverse complement strand
TCACTGGGCATTTGGACTGCGGCGGGCAAGGTGCCCACGCGAACGATCGGGGCCCCGATCGTTGGCCTGATCGACACCGTGGACGGTGCGACCCGATGGGTGCGCCTTTATGCACCTACCTCGGCCAAGACCTACTATGCGGTCGCCGTCGAACTCGCTCGCCTCTATTACGGCGTAGAGGAGGACGGCATCAAGGTGGACGGGGAATTCATGCGGCTCGTGCGCCCCGATGGGTCCGAGGCGGCAAGGATACCGCTGACCCGGAAGCAGATGGTGGAGATCAATTGGTTTTCGCCCTGGTTCGGCGCGAAGTACAATCCCCGCGCCAGCCTGGCTACCGTCTTTAATTTCGCGCAGCTGGCCGACTCCGACAAGCCGGAGGAAAAGAGGACGGCGGCCGAATTCTTTAGCCAGTTCAAGGACTCCGTCGTCCTGATAGGCCCCGTCGACAGGCTGCTGCAGGACGTGGCCGTGACGCCCGTGGATGACCTGGCGACGCCGAAGGTGGGTGTGCACGGCAATCTCTTTAAGACTATCGTGTCCGGGAAATTCCTCAGGCGGCCACACGGGGCCACGGCCTATGCAATCGTGTTCATATTATCGATCGCCGTCGCCGTCCTTTCGGTCGCGGGCGGCGGTCGCGCCATCTTCGCGAAGTTCATGGCGGTGCTCTCGATGGCATTCTATGTCGGCCTCGCCTTCGAGCTGTTCAAGACAAGCCACCTCATACTTCCCGTGGTCGCCCCCTTGGGTGCTGCATTCACGACGAGCTTCGTCGCGCTCGTCTGGCAGATAATCGAGGAGCAGAAGCAGAAGGGCCGCATCAAGGGCATGTTCGGGACCTACGTGTCGCCAGCCGTCGTCGAGAGCATGGTCAACTCGGGCGAGGACCCGAAGCTCGGCGGCGTCGAGGCCAACATCACGGCCTACTTCAGCGACATCCAGTCGTTCTCAAGCTTCTCGGAAAAGCTCTCCCCGACACTTCTCGTCGAGCTGATGAACCAGTACCTGACCGTCTGCACGGACTCGATCCAGGACGGGGGCGGCACGCTCGACAAGTACATCGGCGACGCTGTCGTGGCGATCTACGGCGCGCCGCTTACCATGGACGACCACGCGGGACGGGCCTGCGTGGCGGCGCTCCAGATCCACAAGAAGGTGAGCGACCTCAGGAATGCCTGGATCGCGGAGGGCGACAAGTGGCCGGAGATCGTCCACAACCTGCAGACCCGCATCGGGCTCAACTCCGGGCCGGCCGTCGTTGGCAACATGGGCAGCACGACCCGTTTCAGCTACACGATGATGGGCGACAACGTGAATATCGCGGCCCGCATGGAGAGCGGCGCGAAGAGCTGGGGCGTCTATACGATGTGCACCGAGGCGACGCGCCTGGAATGCGAGAGGAAGAGTCCCGGCAAGGTCCTCTTCAGGGCCCTAGGGCGCATCATCGTGAAGGGCCGCAAGACGCCGCTGCCGATCTACGAGCTGGCCGCGCTCAGCGAGGACGCCACGCCGGCGCTTCGGGAATGCATCACATTCTTCGAGCAGGGAATGACGAAGTACTATGCGCGCGACTGGGACGGGGCCATCGAGCTCTTCCGCAAGTCCGAGCCCCTGGAGCCGAATGGCGTCGGCCGCGCCCGGGGATCGAGCAACAACCCCTCGCTCGTTTACATCAGCATTGCAGAGGGATACCGCGAGGATCCGCCGCCCCCGGACTGGGACGGGGTCTTCGAGATGAAGGAAAAGTAAGTCCCCGGGCCGAACGCCCCGGGCGCCTCAGTTCTGCTTCTGCTGGACCTGGGGGGCGCTCTGCGGCGGCGGAGGCGGCGGCGCGGACCTGGCCGGTGCTGACTGCGTCCTCGGCTCACGCGCGGGCTGTGAGGGATGCTCGGGCATGGCGTGCGGCGGTGCCGAAGGAGAAATATAGGTCTCTGGCCTTGCGGGTGCCGGTCGGGCCGAGTGCTCGACAGCGGGCGCCTGCTGCCTCGTCGGCTCGGCGTACCTCTGCGTGGGGACGGATTCCCCGTGGTTTGTGGGCGGAAGGACCACGCGGGCGGGCCCCTGCTGGCCGGGTGTCGCAACCTGCTGCCGCTGCGGGTTTGCCGGGCCGGCATGGGGTTGAGCATTGAGGCGCGGGCGCTCCTGCGGCGCGGGATAGTTGTGCGAAACCGGCTGGTTTGCGGGCGTCTGGACGTTGTTCGTCACCGGGCGCTTGTAGTGCTCAGGCGGCGGGTTGGGTGCGCCTGGCATTGGGTGCGGCATCGGGGCCCTGTTGCCGTGGTTCCTGGCCGGGGGAGCAACTGCGCGGGTGCCGGCCGGCGGATGCCAGCTGTGGGCGCCCTGCGGCGGGCCCCCGCCCGTGTGCGACTGGCGCCAGCCTTCGCGCTCTCGGTCACCCGCCCACACCCTGTGACTCCTCCAGTCAAAGGAGTAGGAGAGCCAGATGCCCGCCGGGCACGGCTCGCCAAAGTTGATGAACGGGCCGCTGTAACCGTAGTAGGGGTTTGCCGAATACACGACCTCAGGGTCGTACACCGGCACGTAGATGACGTTGTCCTGGGCCGGGACGATCTCGATGTCGCCGCCCTCGCCGAGGACCTCCTGCTGCGGCGTCGAGGCGAGAGTCCCGGCGGCCTGGGCCCGGGCGCGCAGGCGCTGCACGGCGTCCATCACGCTGTTCGGGTCGGAACTGAAGGCGGAGCCCAGGGCCTGCGTCCAGTCCATGTTGGACGCCATCCAGGCGATGACGGTCGGGTAGTGGGCGAGGGCCCGGACGCTTGGGTCCCAGGGCTGGTTGTTGATCTGGCTCTGGTCGCCGTACTGCACGAGGTAGTTTGAGGCTGCGGACACGTCGCCGGGAACAGTCGACGCCGGAAGGATGAGCGCGATCAGGGGATCCGGATAGAGGGCGATGGGCGCAACAAGGTCGTCGAGGGCCGGGTTGGGGCTGGGCTGTGAGGGCGGTGCCGGCGGGGCCGCCTCAGTGTACTGCGCGGGATAATAGGCGGGCTGCTGCGGCGGCGGGGCCGGCTGGGGGGGAGGGGGCTGCTGCTCCTGAGGAGGGTTGTACGCCTGTGTCGGCGGCGGCGGAGGGTTATCAGGGGGCAGGTACGCCACGCAGGACTGGCTGGCGAGGGCGGCTAAAACGCAGACCGAGGGAAACAGGGCCTTACGAAGGGGCATGCCATAACATGCGCCGGGGTGCCTCAACATGCAAGGCGTCGGGGGCGCCGGGTGTTCCTAGGCTCTGACGGCCCGGCAGGCGTCGGCTATGGCCTCCGCATATCCCGTGGCGCCCAGTTCCAGCCACTTCTCGCCCTTCTCAACCGTTGCAGAGGGGGCGTCGCCCATGATTCCCGACTTGGAGACATCCTTGGACATCCAGGCGACAAGTGCCGGGGCGTTCACTGGACGCACCTCACCCGGGTCCGAGGCCTTTGCGGGGAACTCGCAGACCGCCTTGGACAGGTCCACCCGGCCTGGGGCCGCCGCCATGATCCAAGCCGTCTCAACCTCGCCCGCATGGATGCCGAAGGTCGCCTCTTCCTGGGTAAGGCCGGGGATTGGCTTCGAGGCCAGCATCGAGGCCCTCATGCCAAGCGTCGCGCGGATCTCTCTCAATGTCGGGATGACCACCGGCACGTTGCCTCCGTGGGTGTTGATGATTGCGAGTGACCTGAAGCCCCACGCATGGACCTGGCGGGCCACGGCGAGGATCTGAGCCCGGAGTGTCTCCTTCGTGATGATCAGGGTACCCGGGAAGCCGGTGTGCTCGTTGCTCTTTCCAATCGTGATCGGCGGGGCGACGTAGCAGGAGGCGCCCTCCGGCAGGCGGGAAAGTGCGAGCGAGAGCCACGCCTGGCCCATCAGCGCGTCCACCGCCACGGGCATGTGCGGGCCATGCTGCTCGATGGCCCCGGTCGCGAGGATGACCGGCGCCCAGGCCTTGTCCGGCAGGGCCGCGATCTGGCGGGGCGTCATCGCCGGCAGGTACCTGGCGCGGTAGGAGGGGAATTTCACGGCGACTTGTGGGTCAGGGCCGCGCGGTCGCGGATGTCGGAGAGGAGCTTGGCGACGCGGCCGGCGGCCGTGGAAAGGAGCGCGGGGCCCTCGGCCGCTGCCTGCGCGAGCGTGGCCGCCGGTCCGGCGAGCGGCGTCACGGGCTCCTCGCCCCATGAGGGCGAGGTGCCAGGGCCTTCGAACTTCTCGGGCTCGGCGCCCAGGAGGAATGTCGCCAGCGTCTGCACGCGCCGGCGGCTGCGGCTTCGGATGGGGTGGAAATCCAGTTCGATGGCGCTCAGGTGAAGCTGGAACATGTGGAGGTTCCTGAAGACGCGCAGGTCCCTCGTCGCGGCCCCGCAGATCTCCTCGTTCCACGGGCTCGAGTTCATGACGACGACGCGCTTGAACCCGGCGGCGGCGACGGAATGGGTCACCTCGGTTATCAGCGCGAGCGCTGTCGGCTGGTCGACGGGGAATGCGCAGGACTTGTCGGCCCCGAAGACAAACCTGAGCGGGGGCACGACAAGCGGCTTTCGAGCGTTCGGCGTCATCCTGCACGCCTCTTTCAGGACATGGGTCAGGATCGTCTCCTCCGCGTCAAGAGGGTGGCCGAGCCCCCAGTCGGCAAGCCCCACGACCGGGATGACGACGACAGTGTTGTCCTTGTCGGGCCACGACTCGAACTTTGCCCAGGAATTCCAGGCCCAGAATGAGCCGTCGTCCACGACGCAGAGGGGAGGGGAATCGGGGGCGGTGCTCATTTCATCGCGACGACCTCGATCTCGATGCAGCATCCCTCGCGGGCCAGGCCCTTGACCTCGAGCAGGGTGCTGACCGGCTTGTTCTCGGAGAAGTAGCGGTTGCGGATCGGGGAGTACTTCTCGAAGTCGGGCATGTTTGTCAGGAAGGTCTGGACCTTCACCACGTCGCCGAAGCCCATCCCGCCGGCCTTCAGCACCTCGCCGATCAGCTGGAAC
>DASRSJ010000349.1:0-8287 GCA_035656555.1 Opitutaceae bacterium | reverse complement strand
GTCGGTGACCTACGGCGCCGGCGGCAGCACGCGGCAGAAGACGGCCCAGGTGAGCAACCTCCTCAAGTCCGACCTCGGCTACACCGTAATGCCCCACCTCACCTGCGTCGGGCATTCGCGCACGGAACTCAACGACATCGCCGACAGGATCTACGCGGACGGCTTCCGCAACATCATGACGCTTCGCGGCGACCCGCCGAAGGGCGCGACCGAATTTCCCGTGGCGGAGGGAGGCCTGCGCTACGGCAACGAGCTCGTCTCGCTGCTGAAGGAGCGGCACTCGGACTTCTGCCTCGGCGTCGGCGGCTATCCCGAGAAGCACCCTGAGGCGCTCTCCCCAGAGATCGATCTGGAGAACCTGAAGCGCAAGGTCGCGGCAGGCGCCGACTTCGTGACGACGCAGCTCTTCTTCGACAACGAGACCTACTACCGCTTCGTCGACCGCTGCGTGAAGGCCGGCATCACGGTCCCGATCGTCCCTGGGATCATGCCGGTGCTTTCCCTGAAGCAGATCCAGCGGTTCACGGCGATGTGCGGCACGTCCCTTCCTGCCACGCTTATCCGCAGGCTCGAGGCCGCGGGCGAGGTCCCCGACATCGTCGAGTCCGTCGGCATCGACTGGGCGCTCTCTCAGATCCGCGACCTCCTGGGCCGCGGAGCGCCGGGCTACCATCTCTATATCCTGAACCGAGCGAAGAGCGCCCTGGCGCTCGCCGCGGGCCTCGCAGCCTAGCCGCCCGCAAACACGGGCCGGAAGCCGGCCTCGGAGAGGATCCGCGCGACCGTCTCGCGCTGGTCGCCCTGAATCTCGATCCGGCCTTCCTTGACCGTGCCGCCACAGCCGCACGCGCCGCGTATCTTTTTCGCCAGCTGCTCCTTCTCGGGAAGGCCAATGCCGGTGAAGCCGTCGACGACCGTCACGGTCTTGCCGCCGCGGCCACCCTTCTCTCGCGTGATGTCCACCCTTCCGCGGTTCCTGGCCGGCGCCTCGGGCTTTGTCGCAGGCTTCGGAGCCGTGGCGGGCGCGGGCTTCAGGCCCGAGAGCTCAAGCCCCGCAAAAGGATTCTGGCCAAGGCCGCCGCCCCCGTCCGTTGAGACCTTGTCGGCCACGGCTTCAGGCCTTGCCGCCGCACACCCCGACCGGGATGTCGGACTCCCCGCCCAAGAACATCAGGGCCTTCGGATAGCTGCGCCTCTCGAGGAAGTGCACCAGCTGCGGATGGAGCTTGCCGCGGCCCTCCTGGACGAAGGCGTCCAGCTCGGCCATACGGGTTGAAATTACCGTGCCGTCGGCACGCTTAATTCCGTCCATTAACGAGTTAAGTGATTCCTTGATGCGCTCTTCCATGGTGGATTAATAAAGCAGCCTAATGCATACCCCGCGTTTGTGAAGTGAGATTGCAAATAGGCCGCGGCCGTTCCCACCGGGCTTGAGTTAATGACCCGCCGCATGCAAAGTGATCGGCAAACCCTTCTACTGCCGGAACGTCCTTCTCCGGCAACACTGATGAATTCAACGACACTCCCCATTCGTGCCAACGCCGACGTCATCGAGTCCATGTACAAGCTCTGGATGGACAATCCGGACGGCGTGGACCCCACATGGCGCGCCTTCTTCCAGGGCTTCTCTCTGGGATCGACCAACGGCTCGATCGGCGAGGCCCTCGAGGCCCAGGTCCAGCAGGCCCCGATCATCGACAGCCTCAAGCAGTCGCACGTCCATTACCTGATCGCGGCCTACCGGGCGATCGGCCACCTCCAGGCCCACCTTGACCCGCTGAGCGACGCGCCGGCGCCCCTGCCGAAGCTCCAGCTCGGCCAGTTCCAGCTCGCCGACTCAGACCTCGAGACGTCGTTCGACGTCGGCACCTACCTGGGCGGCGGCCAGATGAAGCTGCGCGACGTGATCGAGTCGCTGAAGACCACCTACTGCGGCCATGTGGGCGTCGAGTACGCCCACATCCAGGACCAGGACTGCCGCCAGTGGCTGCAGGAGCGGATCGAGACGACGAAGCTGCTGCCCTCCTTCAACCACGCCCAGAAGGTCAGGATCCTTCGCCGCGTGCACAAGGCGGAGCTCTTCGAGAAGTTCCTCCACACGAAGTACGTCGGCCAGAAGCGCTTCTCCCTAGAGGGCGGCGAGACGATCATCGCGGCGCTGGACGCCGTCATCGACCACTGCCCCGACGCGGGCGTCGAGGAGATCGTGATGGGCATGGCCCACCGCGGCCGCCTCAACGTCCTCTGCAGCGTCATGAGGAAGTCCTTCGACCAGCTCTTCGAGCAGTTCTCCGAGAACTACATCCCCGACACGGTCGGCGGCGACGGCGACGTGAAGTACCACCTGGGCTACGAGTCCGTCTTGACGACGACGTCGGGCAAGACGGTCGAGGTCCGCCTCGCGGCCAACCCGTCGCACCTCGAGATCGTCAACCCGGTCGTCGAGGGCAAGGCCCGCGCCCGGCAGAGGATCCGCGGCGACACCGAGGACCGCCGCCGCGTACTTGCGCTCCTGATACACGGCGACGCCGCCGTCGCGGGCCAAGGCGTCGTGGCCGAGACGCTCAATTTCTCGCAGCTGCCCGGCTACAGGACCGGCGGCACGGTGCACTTCGTCATCAATAACCAGATCGGATTCACGACCGACCCGAAGGACGCGCGCTCGACGCGCTACTGCACGGACGTCGCGAAGATGATCGAGGCTCCCATCTTCCACGTGAACGGCGACGACCCGGAGGCCGTGTGCATGGTCTCCCAGCTGGCGCTCGACTTCCGCGTGCGCTGGAAGCGCGACGTGTTCGTGGACATGTACTGCTTCAGGAAGCACGGCCACAACGAGACGGACGAGCCGACGTTCACGCAGCCGATGCTCTACCGCACGATTGCGGCGCATCCGCAGGTCTCGGCTATCTACACTGAGAGGCTGGTCGCCGAGCAGACGATCACGGCCGGCGAGGGCGACGGCATCAAGGCCGAGTACTCCGCCGCGCTCGAGGAGAACCTGGGCAAGGCGAAGGCCCGCGAGGCGGCCAAGGCCGCGAAGCGCTCCTCCAAGCCCGCGGACCCCTTCAAGGGTTCGAACGCTCAGTTCCAGCCCGAGTACCACCACACCCCGGTCCAGACCGCGATCCCCACCGAGGAGATCGACAAACTGGTCAAGGGCCTGACAAGCGTGCCCGAGAGCTTCAAGGTGAACCCGAAGATCAAGCGCCTCCTGGACGCAAGGGCCCAGGCCCACAAGGACGGCGGTTCCGTCGACTGGGGTTTCGGCGAGGCCCTGGCCTTCGGCTCCCTCCTTGTCGAGGGAACGCCCGTGCGCCTGAGCGGGCAGGACTGCGAGCGCGGGACCTTCAGCCACCGCCACGCCGTCCTCTCGGACGTCGACTCCGGCGAGAAGTACACGCCGCTCAAGAACCTCGATCCGAAGCAGGCGCGCTTCTGTGTCTACAATTCACTCCTCTCCGAGGCCGCGGTCCTCGGCTTCGACTACGGCTACTCGCTCGACTACCCCGACATGCTGTGCCTCTGGGAGGCCCAGTTCGGCGATTTCGCGAACGGAGCCCAGGTAGTGATCGACCAGTTCATCGTGAGCGGAGAATCCAAATGGCAGAGGACGAGCGGCATCGTGCTGCTCCTGCCGCACGGCTACGAGGGCCAGGGCCCCGAGCACTCCTCCGCAAGGCTAGAGCGCTTCCTGCAGGCGAGCGCCGAGGACGACATCCAGGTCGTGAACGTCACGACGCCCTCGCAGTACTTCCATCTCCTGCGCCGCCAGATGAAGCGCGACTTCAGGAAGCCCCTGATCGTCATGTCGCCGAAGTCGCTCCTTCGCCACCCGCTGGCCGTCTCGAAGCTCTCCGAGTTCTCAAGCGGCGGCTTCCAGGAAATCCTGGACGACCCGTCCGTGACAGCCCCGGCCCGCGTCATCCTCTGCTCGGGCAAGGTCTACTACGACCTCTGCGACTACCGCGACAAGAAGGGCGTCAAGGACACCGCGATCGTCCGCGTCGAGCAGCTCTATCCCCTCCACAAGGAGCGCCTCTCCGAGATCTCCAAGCGCATGCCCAACGCCCGCCTGGTCTGGTGCCAGGAGGAGTCCCAGAACATGGGCGCCTGGTCCTGGATCTACTCCCAGATCGGCGACATCTTCGGCAAGATCCCGCTCTACGCCGGCCGCGACGCCTCCGCGTCGCCCGCCGTCGGCTCCCTCGCGCTCCACAAGATCGAGCTCGCGGGTCTCCTCGAGGACGCCTTTACCCTCTAATCCATCATGGCCATCGACGTCAAAATACCGCCCATGGGCGAGTCCATCAGCACCGGAATCCTCGCCAAATGGCACGTAAAGAACGGGGACGCCGTGAAGAAGGACCAGCCGCTCTTTGAGCTGGAGACGGACAAGATCACGTCCGAGGGCACGGCCGAGGCCGCTGGCACCATCACATTGAAGGTCGAGGCCGGGACCGAGGTGAAGATCGGCCAGTCGGTCGCTTCGATCGAGGCCGGCGCCGCCGGCGCCGCGCCCGCGGATTCGCCCGTCCCCAAGGCGGAGGCCGCGCCCGCCGCCAAGGCTGCCTCGAGCGAGCAGTCCCCGGCCGTCCGCCGCATGGCGGGCGAGACCGGAGTGAACCCGGCCGACGTCGCCGGCTCCGGCAAGGGTGGCCGCGTCACGAAAGGCGACATGATCTCCGCCGCAGCAGCCCCCGCGCCTGTTCCCGTAGCCGCACCCGCAGCGGTCCCCGCCGCCGCGCCGAAGCCCGCGGCAGCCGCGCAGCCCGCCGGCCGCCAGACGCGCAAGAAGATGACGCCGCTTCGCCAGAAGATCGCGGAGAGGCTCGTCTCGGCCCAGCACTCGGCCGCGCTCCTCACCACCTTCAACGAGGTGGACATGTCCGCTGTCATGGCGCTGCGCTCCCGTCACCAGGACGAGTTCGTGAAGAAGAACGGACTCAAGCTCGGCTTCATGTCCTTCTTCGTGAAGGCCGTCGTCCACGCACTGAAGGCCGTCCCGTCGATCAACTCCCAGATCGAGGGCGACACGCTCGTCCAGAACCACTTCTACGACATCGGCGTCGCCGTATCAACCGAGAAGGGCCTGATGGTCCCGGTGATCCACGACTGCGACTCGCTCGGCATGGCCGCCGTGGAGAAGGCGATCACCGACGCCGCCGGCAAGGCGCGCGAGGGCAAGATCACGCTCGCCGATCTCGAGGGCGGCGTCTTCACGATTACGAACGGGGGCACATTCGGCTCCCTGCTTTCGACGCCAATCATCAACCCTCCCCAGAGCGCGATCCTCGGCATGCACGCCATTAACGAGCGCCCGATCGCCGTCAACGGCCAGGTCGTCATCCGCCCGATGATGTACATCGCCCTCACCTACGACCACCGCCTAGTCGACGGCCGCGAGGCCGTCACGTTCCTCGTCAAGGTGAAGCAGGGGATCGAGGATCCCGCGCGCCTCCTCCTCGGCCTGTAGGCTCCCACCATTATGGAAACGTTTGACGTCGTTGTGATCGGCGCCGGCCCGGGCGGCTATGTATGCGCCTTCAGGGCGTCGCAGCTGGGCCTGAAGGTCGCCCTGATCGAGAAGCGCGCCACCCTCGGGGGCACGTGCCTGAACGTCGGCTGCATCCCGAGCAAGGCCCTCCTCTACTCGTCCGAGCAGCTGGTCTTCGCGAAGCACCACGCGGCCGACCACGGGATTAAGATCGGATCCGTGGAAGCCGACATCGAGACGCTGCTCAAGCGCAAGGACGCCGTCGTGACGAAGCTGGTCGGCGGCGTCGCTGCCCTGGCCAAGGCCCGCAAGGTGACCGTCCTGACGGGCGAGGCCACCTTCACGTCCCCGACCTCGCTCGACGTCAAGGGCGCCTCCGGCACGACGTCGGTCACGGGAAAGAATTTCGTCATCGCGACCGGCTCCGCGCCGGTCGAACTGCCCTTCATGAAGTTCGACGGAAAGACCGTCGTCTCAAGCGACCAGGCCATCGCCTTCGAAAAGGTGCCCTCGACGCTCGTCGTCGTGGGCGGCGGTGCCATCGGACTTGAGCTCGGCTCGGTCTGGGCCCGCCTTGGCAGCGACGTCACGGTCGTCGAGTTCCTGCCCAAGGTCATCGCGATGTACGACGACGACATCGTGCGCAACTTCACGCGCATGCTCCAGAAGCAGGGCCTAAAGATCGAGACGGGGGCCAAGGTCACGGGTTTGAAGTCGGCCGACGGCAAGTCGGTCCTCACGGCGGAGAAGGAGGGCAAGGCCCTCGAGTTCCCCGCCGAGAAGATCCTGGTCGCGGTCGGGCGCCGCCCGTACACCGACGCCCTCGGCCTCGACAAGGCGGGCGTCGCCCTGGATGAGAAAAAACGTGTAAAAGTGGACGCTCACCTGAAGACGACAGCGGCCGGAATCTGGGCCATTGGCGACGTCGTCGCGGGCCCGATGCTCGCCCACAAGGCCGAGGAGGACGGGATAGCCGTCGCAGAGTGGATCGCCGGCAAGGCGGGCCATGTTAACTGGGACCTTGTGCCCGCGATTGTGTACACGGATCCCGAGGTCGCGTCGGTCGGACTCGGCGAGGACGCCGCGAAGGCAAAGGGCCTCTCGATCAACGTCGGAAAGTTCAATTTCGCAGCGAACGGGCGCGCCATTGCCAACGATTCGACTGACGGCTTCGTGAAGATCATCGCCGATGCGAAGACAGACAAGATCCTCGGCGCGCAGATTCTCGGAAGAGGCGCAGGCGAACTCATCTCGGAGGTCGTCACCCACATGGAATACGGCGGCAGTGCCGAGGACCTCGGTCGAACAATCCATGCCCATCCGACCATGAGCGAGGCTGTCAAGGAGGCGGGACTGGCGGTAGCAAAGACCGCAATCCATGCTATTTGACACGGATGCGGGTAGTATGAAATCTATCGCCGCCAACCCGGGGCTAGCATCCGGGCTCTCAACTTGCCGGCCCATTACCCAATCGATAGAACACCTTTGCGGATCAACGTGATCCGCACCTGCGGCGCATCCGGCCATGCCGGTGCCCAAGGTGGCCAGGAGGGCTCCAGGTCATGACGCCCGCCGCAAGGGAATCAGAGCTGGACCGCAAGGAGCAGAACGCGACGATCCTGGCCGCAAAGCTCGAGAAGGACCGCCTGAACCTCGAGTCCGAGATCACGGCCTCCGCCGCGGCGTCGAAGGCCGCTTCGGCCATCAACAAGGCCCTCCAGGCTGACGCCCAGAAGAAGGTGGCCGCCCTGGAGAAGGAAGCCGCGACCTGGGAGGCAAAACTTTCAAAGCTCAAGTCCGAGGTCGGCAAGGCCGAGCCCGCCGTCGTCGCCGAGTCCGCGAGCGCGAGGAGCGAGAAGGAAATCGCAGCCGAGAAGTCGGCGCTCGCCGCCGAGCGCGCCATCCTCGACGCCGAGAAGAGGGAGTCGGCGGACACGCGCGAGAAGCTCAAGGCCGAGGCCCAGGCGCTCGCCGACATGAGGATCAAGCTCGCCACGATCCGCGGCGAGATCGAGGGCAGCGTGAAGGTCCGCGAGGCCGAGGTCCGCAAGAAGGAGATCTCGCTCGAGGCCGAGCGCACTAAGCTCCAGGCGGGAATCGACTCGCTCATGCGGGCGGAGTCGCAGCTCGCCGAGCAGCGCACGAAGCTCGAGTCGCAGCTCGCGTCGTTCGCGGCGAAGGAAGTCATGTTCGAGGAGCGCAGCCGCCAGCTCCAGGAGCGGATGAAGAATTTCGTGAAGTCCTGAGTCGAGCGATGAAACAGACCTGATCGCCCGAACATGCCCAAGGCCGAAGACTCCCAGGTCTATCTCGAACTGACACAATACTCGCTTCACGCGGTGCGCGCCGCGGGCGGGGTCGTGCAGGCGGGCGGCGAGTGCGTCCTTGAGAACAAGGCTTCCCTGGAGGCCCTCCTGGATTCCATCGCCCCCGACAGGAAGGCCACGGGCCTCCACGCCATAGCCTCCGTCTGGCCCGCCTCGACGCAGTGGTACGTGTCGACCGACACGGAGGCCATGCTCGACCGCACCGACGAGTCGCTGAAGGCGATCGCGTTCGGCAAGCAGAAGGACCCGAGCGTCTCCCTCGCCTACTCCGTCTGCGGCGCCGCCGCCGGCGAGAAGGTGACCTCGGACGGCATGGACAAGTGGGTCATGGCCTTCTCGCCCCTGCCCTCGCTCGAGGAGGTCTCAAAGGGCCTCATGGATCTGAATGTCGATCCGGACGACGTTAAGCCGGCCGGCCTTCCCGGCATCGGCGCCATCATCCGCTCGATCAAGCTCGATGGCG
>DASRSJ010000348.1:0-17254 GCA_035656555.1 Opitutaceae bacterium | reverse complement strand
GGTTCGGGGATACTCAGCGACTGCGTGTCGACGTCCCCGCGCAACTGCGCGCGCATTGCGATCGGCACGATCGCTAGCCCAAGAGCGCAGCATACAAGGAGATGGCGAAGTGACATCCTCCTTAGTAAAGCAAGAAAGCGCCGGGTCCTTGGGGTGGTTACCCTCTTTGGACCCGGCGCTCGCAGGTGCTACATTGCCGGACGGACTAGTTGTTAATGATCTCTGCTAAAGGGGGATACGGTTCGGTAGGTATCGTGTGCTCGGATGAGGATTACACTAGGTTCTCGAAACCGTATCGGGGGAAGTTGAAGCTGGCGTTGTGGTTGTCGGCCTTACTGGCTGGCCGATGAACGCCCGATGGCGTCCCAGTTCGCGCGACCGCCCTGTAGGGAGAGGTTGAGCCCGTTGACGGTGGCGCCCTCGAGGCCCACGGCGCTGGCCGGGACCGAGAGCTGGACCCACTTGCCCGTGGCGGGCAGGGCACCCATGGAGTGGCGGCTTGCGGAGCCGCTTGTCCCGTAGGTGATGGAGTTGGAGCCCCAGTACGCCCGGTGCTCCCATGACGAGCCGTCGTTCCAGCCCACCATGATCTCGGAGGGCGGGTTCGCCGGGTCGATGTAGACCCATGCGTACAGGGTGTCGCCCTTGGCGACCTCCATGCTGCCGGAGGCGCCGGTGAACGAGACCCCGTGGAGGCCGGAGGCCAGCACGGTCTCGTCGGACTTCGAGCCGGACTGCGGGGAGGGGCTCGAGGAGACCCAGTTCCAGCTGTCGCCGCCGTTTGTGCCGATGACGGCGCCCGCGGGGAGCGAGTCGTCGACCCAGACCTGGTTCGGGCTGTTCGCCTGGAAGTCGCCGGTCGCGAAGAGACGGCGGCCATCCGGCCACTCGACCTCGGCCTCAACCCACTGGTCGCCGTTGTTGACGGGCGAGATCGTGTAGGTCGAGCCGTAGGCCGGCTGCTGGTCGCGGGCCTCCCAGACGATCCTGGAACCCGTGAGGTCGATACCGTTGGTATTGAGCGTGAGGGAGACCGGGGCGTTGAGGAGCGCCGTGCCGCTCGGCACGTTGATGGAGGCCGCGGGCGCCGTCCAGCTGCCGCCGGAGCTCGAGGTCTGCGTGGCCAGGAAGGTCGTGGCCATGAAGCTGCGCGCCTGGTTCACCGTGATGAACTCCTGCGTGACGTTGAAGGCGTCGCTCCAGCGGTCGTAGTACGGGTACGTGACGCCGTTGCCGCTGTCGCTCGGGTAGGAGAGCTCCGAGAGCTCGGAGCCGTACTGCGAGAGGTATTCGAAGCCCGCGGTCACCTGGCCGAGCGGGATGCCCGACGGGGGGAGGATGCGGCGCGAGTTCTGCGCGTACTGGCTCACGTTCTCACGCTGCCTCTTGATGCCGAGGCCGGTCAGGTACGTGACGTTGACCGGGTTGCTGCCGCCCTCGTAGTTCATCGCGCTCACAAGCCCCTGGAGGTAGGCGGGCTTCGGGCTAAGCTGGTAGGCGACGGCCATGTCGGAGGCCTGGTCGAGCGAGAAGTACCAGCCGCCGCCGAGGACGGCCTTGGTCGCGGGCGGGAAGGGACTCCCGTAGGCGTTGTCCTTCGACCACGTGACGGCGTCGTCGCCGGCCGCGACGACCTGGGCCTGGCAGGCCGCGAGGTAGGACGGGTCAAGCTGCGACGCGGCGAGGCGGCCGCTCCTGGCCGCGAAGGCGTAGGCGCGGATCGCGTTGCCCCAGCCCTCGGACATGCGCCACCAGCCCCAGCGGAACGTGGTCGAGTCGGCGGGGTTCGGGAACCACGAGAAGAGCTGCGTCTGGTAGGCGGTGTTGCCCGTCGCGACGTACATGGCGGCGGCGGCCCAGGCGAGCTCGTCGTCGTGCGTCCAGTTGTCGCTGTAGAACGTGATCTTCTGGTAGGCGCCGGCCTTGCCGTGCTTGGCGATGGCCGACTGCAGGAACTGCCAGCCGAGCGTCGCCTTCTGCAGGTACACCGCGGCCTGGGCCGGGTAGTACTTCTTCATAAGGGGCGAGGACGCCGCCTCGGCGAGCGCGCCGACGGCCGCGGCCGTGACGGAGGTGTTCTTGGGCCAGACGACCTGGGAGTCGCCGTTCTCGGGGAGGACGTTCGACTCGTATTCGCGGGTCTTGGGATAGACCAGGAAGTAGAATCCGCCGTCGGCGTCCTGCATCTTGGCGAGGAAGTCCGCCTCCCACTTGGCCTCCTGGAGGACGTCGGGGATGCCGTCGCCGCTCTCGGGGATGCCGAGGTTGTCCAGCGAGGAGACCCCGGTGACGGAGTCGACCGTGAACATGAGGTAGTGGACCAGCTCGGCGCTGTTCTCGGTGTACTTGCTGTAGTCACCCGCGTCCCAGTGGCCGCCGGAGACGTCGACCGTGCCCGAGTTGACGAAGGGATAGAGGGAGCTGGCCTCGCTTGTCAGGAGCGGCGCGGTCTGCGCGGGGTTGTTCGAGTTAACCGTGCTGGCGTAGCCCGCGATCGTCTTCCAGGTGAAGGCGAACTGCGAATCGGCGTCGTTCTGCGGCACCTGGGCGGGCGCCGTGTGGTCGGCCGCGTGGGTGAAGCGCGTGTAGGGGAGCGTCGTCGCCATGCCGCTTCGCTGCTGGTACATGCCGAGCGCGTAGGTTCGGGCGAAGCCCATCGCGACGCCGTCGTTCACGAGGAACGGCAGCGAGACGCCCATGCCCTCGACCTGCAGCTGGTACTCGCCGGGGGCCGTGACGGAGCTGAAGTCCGCGACGTACACCTGCTGGTAGGGGAGCGGGTTTGTCTCGTAGCCGACGTCCTTGCGCAGCGAGAGATTGCCGGAGTAGACGACGGCGTTAGTCGTCACGTCGATGACGCTGAAGGACGTGGCCGTGATCGGCAGCTCGCCCATGTCGCCCAGGTAGTAGCCGACCATGGCCAGCTTCTGGAACGAGGGGACGTATCCCTCCTGGTTCACGTGGATCGCCGGGCTGTAGCGCAGCGGATTCGTGACGACGGAGTAGCTGTCCGACGTGGCGAGGATCTGCCCGTCGGGGTTGGTCACCTGCACCGTCTCGCCGTCGGCGATCGGGGAGGCGAGCTTGAGGTAGAGGGCGTTGTCGATCCTCAGGTCGGGCGTCTTCAGCGGCGCGTAGAACACGCGGCGGCGGAAGCCGACGGAGGAGACTGAGACCGTCTGGCCGCCGACCGTCACCGTGAAGCGGTTGCCGGCGGGCGAGGTGAACTTGCCGCTCGAGTCGACGAGGTTCCAGTTGGCGACCGTGGCCGGGTCGGGCTGCTTCGTGTTGAGCTGGCGAAGCTCTACGACCGTGGGGGTGAGGACGCGCAGCGCGTGGTCGCCGACCGCGGGGACCACGAGGTTCGTGTAGTCCATCTCGCTCTCGGCGGGAGAGTCGGCGGCCGTTGTCCCGGGCGTCGGGTTGGTCGACGTGGCGGAAGTCGAGGTCGTGCCCGACGTCGAGGTCGTGCCGGACGAGGTCGCGGGGGGCGTGACCGCGGTCGTGGACCCGGTCGTCGACACGGCGCCGGCGGCGACGATCGTCACCGTGGCCGACTTCTGGCTCGCGACGGCGTAGTTGTTGCCGGCGGAGACCGTGAAGGTCGCCGTCTCCGGCGAGGCATTCGTGCTGTTGGCCTTGCCCGTGATGGCGAGGGTCGTGCTGGCGGAGCCGGCGGGGATCGTTACCACCACCGGCATGTCCCCTTGGGGAAGGTGGTAGTAGTCGGTCCACTTAACGGCGGAGCCGCCGAGGACGAAGTTGACGTCGAGGGCGCCCGAGGTGCTGCCCGTGCGCGTGAAGGTCAGGACGGCATTGGACGTCCCGTTCACGGTCGCGGTCGGCACGGTGGCGGCAACCGACACGCTCGAGGGGCCTGAGGAGGCCGTCCCGATGGTCAGGGTCGCCGTGCTCGGCGAGGCCACCGAGTAGCTGGCGTCGGCGGCGATCGTGAAGATCGCGGTCTCGTTGCTCGCGCCCGTGCTGTTGGCCTTGCCGGTGATGGCGAGCGTCGTGCTCGCGGAACCGGCGGGGATCGTCACGGCCACGGGCATGTCGCCCTGGGGCAGGTGGTAATAGTCAGTCCACTTGACCGCCGTCCCCGAGAGGACGTAGTTGATGGTCAGGGCGTTTGAGGTGCTCCCCGTTCTGGAAAACGTAAGGATGCCGTTGGATGAGCCGTTGAGGGCTACGGTGGGCACTGTGGCGGACACGGAAACGGCCGGGAGCGTGGACGAGGCTGCGGCATTTGCGGAACGGGCCAGGGTGGCTACTGTCACTATCGCTATCACGAACGCGGAAATGACTCCGCGGGCTTTGGCTATGATTCTCGTCATTAGACCGCCCATCATGGCGGCTAACGAAAATCACCGGTATCAGCGCTGGTCTGATAGTGGAGTCAGAAGTGAGGGTGCGCTGCCTGTAGGACAAGACGCCGAAAACCCGTCGGATTTTGTCCGACGGGTTTTCAAGTTCCGGGGGTTTCCCCTCGGTGAATCCGGGCCGCAGGGCCCTGGTCCTAAGGCGAAATGTTGACGCCGACCGCGATCGGCTGGCTCTTGCCGGAGACGGCGTAGGCGCCCTCGTTGACGCCGACCGTCCGCACGAATGTGTCGACCGCGAGGCTGAGGTAGCGGGTGAGGAGCGTCTCCGGGCGGTAGGGCACGTAGACGATGTCCCCGGGCTCGAGCCTCACGTCGGGCGATCGGCCCTTGAGCACGCTCTTCACGTCGACGACGGCGATCTCGGGGTTGGCCAATGAGCCCCTGAGGATCGCGACGTTCGGCAGGCAGGCGCCGGGAATGGTGCCCCCGGCCAGCGCGATGGCCTGCACGAGCGTCATGTAGCCGCGCATCCGCTCGGAGCGGGGCTGCAGGACGGCGCCGAGGATATGGATCTGCGCGCTGCGCAATGAAGGCAGGAAGATGAAGTCGCCCGGCTGGAGGTAGACGTTCTGGCTCATGTCGCCGTCCCGCAGGAGCTTCTCGAAGTCGACGGGGATGATGTGGCCGCCCCGGATGATGAAGCTCTTGGAGAGATCCGCGGTCTCGCTCGGGGCGCCCCCAACGGGCGTCGTGGCGCCGAGGCCGCCGGCCTCGGCCACGGCGTCAAGGAGGGTGGTGGGACGGCCGAGCGGATAGACGCCGGGGCTGTTCAGGCGGCCGAGGACCCAGACCTGCTGGCTCGCGACCTCGCGCAGCGAGACCGCGATGACCGGTTTCTCGCGCACGTACTTCCTCATCTCGTCCTCGAGGCGGATGCGCGCCTCGGGAAGCGTGAGGCCCCAGACATCGAGGCCGGGAAGGATGTTGTAGTAAATGCGGCCGTCGGGCCCGACCGTGACCGTCGAGCGCGTGCCGCCGTCGCCCATCACCTCGATGTCCAGCTTGTCGCCGGGCCCGAGCCTGAAGGCGGCTTCGGAGGGTTTGAGCAGCGAGGCGTCGATCGCCTGCTGCTCGACCGGGGCGACCTGGGCCGTGACCGGGGCCTGCACGGGCGTGCCCTGCTTGGCCGTCGGCAGCTGCGTCGGCGTCTCGCAGCCGGAAAGAAACAGGAGCGCGGCGGCCGCGGCCCCCGCGAGTGCGTGGCGTGCGGCGATCATGGCGACGAGGGGCGCGAAATGATGTCAGGGCCGACGTTCAGGCCCGTCCATGTGACGACGGCCGACTCGACGAACGCGGAGGCGGCGCGGTCGAGAAGTTCCTCGCCGAGCAGCCAGGGGCGGTTCGAGACGTAGACGATGTCACCCGGCTCGAGCGCCAGGTTAGGCGCGTTGCCGAGGAGGGCGGAGTCGACGTCGACCCTGATCGCCTTCGGGTGGTCAAGGGAGCCGCGGATCACGAGGACCCGGGTCCGCCAGGCGCCCGGTGCGAAACCGCCGCGCGACGTGATGGCCGATATGGCGCTCATGTCGGAATTGAAGGGAACCGGGCCCGGCGCGCCGACGAAGCCCAGCACGTAGACCTCGCCGGAGGCGGAGGGCGGGAAGAAGACGTAGTCGTTCGGCTGCAGCGTCACATTCTGCGAGAGGTCGCCGTGTAGGAAGAGCTTCTCCATGTTGACCGGCAGGCGCCGGCCGTTGCGGGTGATGAAGCTCCGGGAAAAGTCCGTGGCCTCGATCGTGTCGCCGTCGTAGACGCCGGTCTCGAATCCCTTGGCCCTTGCCACGGCCTCGATGACGGTCGTCGGGCGGTCGAGATAGAACACGCCCTTCTTAACGACGGTGCCCATGACGTAGTAGCGCTTGCTGTGGTACGCCACCGGGGTGACGAAGACCTGGGGGGCGCGGCGGTAATGGCTGAGCTCCGTGTCCAGACGGTCGCGCAGCTCGTCGACCGTCGCCCCGTCCGCGAGGACGTTCTGGGCCTCGAGGTAGGAGATGCGGCCATCGGGTCCCACCGGGACCTCCTCGCGCGTCAGCTCGGGGGATCCGTAGAGGTGGAAAGTGAGGACGTCGCCGGGGCCGAGGGTCAGCTTGTCCTGCCACGGGTCCCTCTGGTGGGACTCGGCGGCTGAGAACTGGCCCGGGTTCTCGGCGTTCTGCGCCTCCTGGGAGGCCGAGGGCTGCGCCACGACCGCGGCGCGGGCCGGCGTGGCGCAGACGCCAAGGCCGAGGGCAAGGAGGAGGGCGCTGCTGCCGAGCCAGCGGCCGAACTGGCCGCGGACCGGGGTGCCGCGCTCGCGGTTAAGGACCGCGCCGACCAGGTTGCAGCTCGCGTCGCGCAGTGTCTCCAGCTCGATCAGCGTCTCCTCGGAGTCGGACTTGTTGCTGTCGCAGAGCCAGATGAGGTTCGGGATGTTCTCGGCAAGGAGGACGGACTCGGCGAGGGAGGCCGGCGGCAATTCGACGAAGATCACGACGTGGTCGATCGCCCTCCAGGCCTCCAGGGCCGCGCGCCACTGCCTGCGGCGCTCGAGGTTCCAGACCCAGCCCGGGAGCGGGATGCTGACGACAGGCGGGCATTCCGCGCTCGTCAGCTTGTCGACGATCTGGCCCGGGGTGGAGAGGACGCTTGTCGTCAGGGAGGTCGTGTTGTCGCTGCCGGCGGGGATCTCCTTCGCGGAGTCCTTGCGGGCCTTGACCTTCTCGTTCTTCGCGAGCTCGGCGTTCATCTCCTCGGAGGGCTGGGCCGTGATCGTGAGGACGCGGAAGCCGCAGGCGCTGGCGGCGCTCGAGAGCAGGTTGACCCAGGTCGTGCGCCCGTCGGAGGTGTTGGCGGAGGTGATGCCGACCACCATGCCGTGGTTGGGCGAGATGCTCAGCTTGCTCTGGAGCGCCGTCCAGGCGCGGAAGGCCCACTGGTCGCGGTTGCCGGGCGTCATCTTGCGCAGGTCGCCCAGGGTGGCCAGGAGGGGCAGGCCGGTCACGCGGCGCACGTCGGCGCGGGTCTTGATTCGGTTGTCCAGGAACTCGGAGAGGAGGATGTGGGCCGCGGAACCGCAGAGGCCTAGGAAGCCGCCGAGGAGCGCGAAGAGGATGATCTCAAGCCTGTAGCGGCGCATCGGCGTCGGGTTGGCGTCGGCGGAGAGGAGGACGCGGAAGTATCCCGGGGGCGCCTCGCGGAAGGGCTGGATCGCCCTCTGGCGGGAGATGAGGAGCGCGCGGTTGGTCTCGAGGCTCCTGAGCCTCTCGCCCATCGCGATTTCCTCGGGGGTCACGCGGCCGTAGATCATCGGGGAGACGGCCTCCGTGGCGGGCCTCGGGGCGGCCGCAGCGGGGTTCGCCTTCTGCTGGTCCTCGAGGGCGTTGAGTTCGGCCCTCTGGGCGAGCACGAGGGGATGGGCGTCGGTGTAGCGGGTCAGGAGGTCGTCCAGCTGCTCGCGGGCGAGGCGGATCCTCTGGGGCAGGTCGCTCTGGGGCTGCTGCGCGGCCTCGGCGCTTGAGGTAAGGGCGTTCACCGCGGCCTTGTCCTTCGCGGGGACGGAATTGCGGGTGGTTGTGATCTCCTGCTCAACCCCGGCCAGCTGGCGCTTCACGTTCTCGCCGGCCTCGATGGCCTCCTGCTTCTGCATCACCTGCGTGTAGTTGATGGCGGCGAAGGAGAAGCGGTTCACGATGTCGATCGCCTCCTCGCGGGTGCCGCTCATCGCGGTCACGGTCACGACGTCGTTGTTGCGGTCGAGGTTGACCGAGAGGCGCATGGAGAGCTGCTTCGCGGACATCGCTGGCTTCAGGTGCGAGCCGACCTCCTCGAAGAGGCCGGGGGCCTGCAGCATGACGACGAGACTCGGCGTCGAGATGTCCCTCGGGTGGTACGTGTCGTCGATCGAGGACGGCTCGTAGTGGATCAGCGTGGAGGTGGATGTGAAGGTCTTCTTCCAGACGGACCTGGCGGCGAAGGCGCCGACGCACGCCATGATGAGCGTCCAGGCGGCGAGCCAGCGCCAGCGCCGGCTCCAGAATTCAAGGACCGCCCATGCGTCAAAAGGCGTGGAGGCGAGCTGGTTTCGTGGTGTAACGTTCATGGGATTCTTCAAGGCGTGAATGTGAAGGCGTTATGGACGCCAACGCCGCCGAACGGGTCCCGCTGAACGGTGGGGTAATGCCCTACTTTCGGCTCGAAACCGTGCCCTCTTCGGGATGCGCCTTCGGGGGACCCTCGGACCTGTTCTCCACCAGCTGGTTCTGGAACGCGTAGTGGATCAGCTCCGAGTTGTTGGACATGCACATTTTCTCGAGGAGGCGGGCCCTGTAGGTGCTGATGGTTTTCACGCTGAGCGAGAGCTCGCGAGCGATGGCGCCGACGGGCTTTCCCGAGGCGATCATGCGCAGGATCAGGAATTCGCGGTCGGAGAGGCTCTCGTGCGGCGCCGAGGTCGGGTCGTGGACGATCAGGGACGCGAGCTTCTCGGCCAAGGGGGCGCTCACGTAGCGCCCGCCGGCGATCGCCTTCTTGACGGCGCCGACCAATTCGTCCGGGGCGCTCTCCTTCGTCATGTACCCGGAGGCCCCGGCCTTCAGGAGGCGCACCGCGAACTGGTCCTCGGGGTGCATGCTGAGGATCAGGACGGGCAGCTTCGGGCGGGCGCGCTTGATCTCCTTCAGGACGTCCAGGCCGCTGCGCCCGGGCATCGAGAGGTCGAGGATCACGATGTCCCAGGACTCGTGCCAGACTAGGTCCAGCGCCTCCTGCGCGTTCGTGGCCTCGCCGAAGACGGCCTTCTTGAAGGATTCCGCGAGGATCTGCTTCATGCCGCGGCGCACGACCGCGTGGTCATCTGCGATGAGCAACCTCATGGGACGGCCTCCATGTGGGAGTTCTGCGGTATCGGCGCCCTCATGGTCACCGTGGTGCCCCGGTCGGGCAGACCGAAGAAAAACACCTCGCCGCCCACCTGCGCGACCCGCTCCCGCATGCCGATCAGCCCGATCGAGCGGGCGTGGACGACTTCCTTCTCGGAGATGCCCCGACCGTTGTCGCGCACCGTCAGGATCAGCTCGTCGCCCGACTGGGCGAGGCGCACCTCCACCTTGTCCGCCTTCGCGTGGCGGATGATGTTCGTCAGGGTCTCCTGGAAGACGCGGAAGCAGACGGTGTTGAACTCCCGGTCCCAGATCGGCTCCTTCAGGTCGATCGTGACGTCCGTCTGGATCCCCGTCCTCTCCTGGAAGTCCTGGGTCTGCCACTCGATCGCCGCGGAGAGCCCGAGGCTGTCCAGGACGCCGGGGCGAAGTTCCGTCGAGATCCTGCGCACCGTCTGGATCGTTGCGTCCACCTGGTCGGACATGGCGCGGATCTTCCTGCGCAGCGTGCGCTCGCCGTGGATCTTGCCGTCGAGCCAGGAGAGGTCGAGCTTCAGGCCCGTCAGGGCCTGGCCCAGCTCGTCGTGCACTTCGCGGGAGATGCGGGTTCTCTCCTCCTCGCGCACGAACTGCAGGTGCCCCGTCAGAGCGCGCAGCTGGTCGTGGGAACGGCGAAGACGTTCCTGGGCCTTCTGGTTGTCCCTGCGCTGCTCCGCCTCGCGGAGCGCGCGCATGACCGCCGGGACAAGACGGCTCAGTCGGTTCTTCAGGACGTAGTCGGTTGCGCCCTGGTGCAGCATCTCGATCACGACCTCCTCGCCGAGGACGCCGGTCACGAAGATGAAAGGGACCTCCGGGTGGGCCTGGCGCGCCATGAGGAGGGCCTGGCCGCCGTTGAAATTAGGAAGCCCGTAGTCGGAGAGGATGATGCCCGGTGTGCGGCCCGCAATCTCGGCCTCGAACGACCGCCGGTCCCTCGCGTGGGAGATCGTGGTCTCCACCTGCAACTCCCTGAGCGTGCGGCGGATCAGCTCCGCGTCGGTCTCGCTGTCCTCCAGGAGAAGGATCCGGAGCGGGTCGGACGGCTGCTTTGGCGGGCCCTTGTCGGGACCTCCCTGCTGGCGGCCGAGGATGTAGGGATCGGAGACCATGGCTTCAGCGCGAATACATCCCCTTGCTGGCCGGGGTCTTCGTCGGGTCGTTGGTCGGCATGGTGGGTCGGCTGGGATTGTCCTTGTGGAGATCCCCCGATGAGAGGCTCGACACGGTTCCGGCGCCGTTGTGCCGGTTTGACAGGGAATTCACACCGACTGCTGCTTGGTAGACCCCGAGGGTCGATGACGCGCAGGCTTCCCAGCTGAACTCCGAGGCGCGCTGCAGGCCGGCCAGGCGCAATTCGCCGAGCCAGCGCGGGTCCGACACGGCGCGCGTCAGCTGCGCCGCCATCTGCCGCGGGCTGGCCGGGTCCAAGCTGCCGCAGGCTCCGCCCACGGTCTCCTCCAGGGCGCCGGCCCCGGATGAAAGGACGGGGCACGCGCACGCCATCGCCTCGACGGGCGGCAGGCCGAACCCCTCGAAATGCGAGGGAAAGACAAAGACGTCCGCCGCGCGGTACCAGTCGGGAAGATCGGAGTTGGAGACGAAGCCCAGGAGGACGATGTCGCGGGCATGGCGGGAGTCCCTCGCCAGGCGGCGGATCACGTCCGCCCCGTGCCAGTCGCCCCCGGCCAGGACGAGCTTCCAGTCCGAGCCCGTCGCGTCCTTGAACGTCTCGAACGCGTCGATGAGGCCCGCGTGGTTCTTGGCGGGGTGCTCCAGGCGGGCGACATAGAGGAAGAAAGGCTGTGTGATGCCGGCTGGCGCGCACACGGCGGCCCGGGCGGCGGCACGCGAGCCGGGGCTAAAGCGGCCGTGGTCCAGGCCGTTCGGGATTACCTCGATTCCCTCCGGCGCCACGCCGAAGAAGCGCGTGATGTCCGACGATGCCGCGCGGCTGACGGCGATGATCCGGTCCTGGCGGCGGGCGAGCGCCCTGCAGGCCACGCGTCCGTAGAGCATCCGCATCGCATCGTATTTTCCGGGGACGCGGAAGGGCGCCAGGTCATGGATCGTCGTCACGAGCGTGCACGGCTTGCGCCAGAGCATCCTGCGGTAGCTCGGGATGTGAAGCACGTCGGCGCCGACCTTCTTTACGAGGCCCGGCAGCCTGGACTGGTGCCAGAGGATGTTGCGCACCGGGGGCCTGTGGCGCTCCGCGACGGGGGATATCCTCATCTTCGTCGCGGCGAAACTGAAGTGGGGGAGGTCCTCCTCCAGGACAAAGAGCGTGAACTCGTGGCGCGCGGCGTGCGGGATCATGGCGCGCGTGAGGGCGATGATGTACTGGCCCACGCCGGACTTGCCGCGCTGCATGACCGACGTTGAGAGGGCTATCCTCATGGCCGGTCCTTCGCGCCGGGAAGGCGCGACTGGCGCCAGCGCTGGCGCACGATAGCGGGGAAGAAATGGATGAAGTCGTCCGCGTAGCGGCGGATGAGTCGCTTCGGCTCCTGCATGAGGCGGAAGAGCCACTCCAGACCGACGGACCTCATCCAGCGGGGGGCGCGAAGGACGCGGTTCGCGAGGAAGTCCACCGTGGCGCCGGCGCCGATCATAACCGGCACCCCGGTCTTGCCCGAGTTCCTCCCGATCCATTTCTCCTGCTTCGGGCACCCGAAGCAGACGAGCAGGATGTCGGGCCTGGCCTCGTGGATGCGCCTCTGGATCTCCGCGTCGTCCATCTGCTCAAGGGGGCGGTGGGGCGGGGAATAGTGGGCGACCGGCGGGAGGCGGGGATAATCCTCGGCCATGCGGCGGGCGGCCGCCTCCGCCGCCGCGGGCTCGCCTCCCAGGATGAACATCCTCCAGCCGCGCTCGGCGGCGCGCTTGGCGAGCAGCGGGACCAGGTCCGAGCCGGCGACGCGGCAGGGAAGGGGGCCGCCCAGCCAGTGCGAGGCCCAGACGATCGGCTTTCCGTCGCAGAGCACCAGGTCGGCGTTGACCAGGATGCGCCGCAGCTCCTCGTCCCTGCGGGCCTTCACGAGGAAGTCCACGTTGGGCGTCACGACGTAGTGCGCGCCTCCCTCGGCGATCATATACTCGACGCGCTCCACGGCGCCCGCGAGGGTCACCTGGTGGAAGGGCACGCCGAGTATGCCGACAAGCCTCTCGAGCTTGTCCGGGTACCCGCTTGGTACGGAAATTGCCATGCTGCTCCGACAAGGCACCTTGGGAAGGTGCACATGGGGTTTTGGACCCAATATGGGCGGCCGTACGGAGCGCCGTCCCCGGAAGTTGGGGTTCACACCTACTCGGGCCGGATGCGGCGCCTTCCCCAAGTTGGTGTCACTCTTGGGCATGACGCTCCTGCGCTTCTTGTACCGCTATTCCCCGAAGATGGTGATCTGGACGTCGCTGACGGCGCTCCTGAGCGGCGCGTGCAGCGCGTGCCTGATTGCGCTCATCAATTCCGCCCTCAACCGCCATGGCGCCCCGGGCAACGCGGTCATCATTGCCTTCTGCGCCCTGGGGGTCGGCAGGATACTGACGAACCTCTTCGCGCAGCTCAGCCTCGCGCACTTCTCCCAGGAGACGACCGCGCGCCTGAGGCTCGACCTCGTGGCGAAGATCCTCGCCGTGCCGCTGCGCCAGATCGAGGAGCTCGGCTCGGCCAAGATCATGGCCGCCCTGACCGAGGACATCCTCGAGATCACCCAGGCGACACTCAGCATCCCGCTCTTTGCGGTCAACTTCGCGGTCCTCCTCGGCGGTGCGGCCTACCTGGCGTGGCTCTCCTTCCCGGTCTTCATAGGGATGTTCGTTGTCGGCGTTGTGGGGGCGATCACCTACCGCCTGCTGATCCGCAACGGCTTCAGCCACCTGAGCGCGGCGCGCGAGGGGCAGGACAAGCTCTTCCAGCATTTCCGCACCCTCACCGAGGGCATCAAGGAGCTGAAACTGCACCGGCCCCGCCGCGCGGCCTACCTGGAGAACGACGTCGCGAGGACGGCGGACGTCTGCCGCAGGCACAACGTGGCGGCCGAGCTGCGCTTCATCGTCGCCCAGAACTGGAACCAGATGCTCTTCCTTGGCCTGATCGGCCTCATCCTCTTCTTTCTGCCGAAGATGCAGAACGTGAGCCCGCAGGCGATGACGGGCTACATCGTGGCTACGCTCTATCTCATGGGACCCTTGGCCGGCCTCCTGGGCAGCCTGTCGGTGTTCAGCCGCGCCAACGTCTCCTTAAGAAAGATCGACGAGCTGGGCATCGCTCTCTCGTCGCACCCGAGCGACAACCTCGCCACCGGCCACAGCGGTTTCCTCTCCGAGCCCTTCGAGTCGCTGGAGCTCGTTGGCATCCGCCATACTTACCACCGCGAGCGCGAGGACGACAATTTCCTGCTGGGGCCGATCGATCTCACGCTGCGGCCGGGGGAGCTCGTGTACCTGATCGGCGGCAACGGAAGCGGCAAGTCGACCCTGGCCAAGGTCGTGACCGGCCTCTACCCGCCGGCCGGCGGCGAGATACGCATCAATGGCGTGAAGGTGGACGATTCCAACCGCGACGACTACCGCCAGTGCTTCTCGACGGTGTTCGCTGACTTCTTCCTCTTCGAGGGCGTCTCGGGCAAGGCGGGCGAACACACGGATCTGCGCGCCAAGGAATACCTCGAGCGCCTGCACCTGGACCACAAGGTCTCGGTCAGGGACGGGGTCTTCTCCACGACGCAGCTCTCGACCGGGCAGCGCAAGCGCCTGGCGCTCCTCTGCGCCTATCTGGAGGACAGGCCGTTCTACCTCTTCGACGAGTGGGCGAGCGACCAGGACCCGCTGTTCAAGGATGTCTTCTACACACAGATCCTCCCGGACCTGCGCTCGCTGGGGAAGGCGGTCCTCGTCATCACCCACGACGACCACTATTTCGGCGGCGCGGACCGCCTGGTGAAGCTCGACTACGGCCGGATCTCGGTCTCCGAGGCCGAGCAGGTCGTGCCGGCTGCGGCGGGATAGGCGACGGTCCCCGGCGGGAGTAGGGGTGGACCCCAGTAACAGGGCCGCCCGATGGGCATCTAAAGGGACTATATGGAACTCCCAATTTCGAAGATCGGCCTGACCCGGGCCGCGACCTCAATCTCCAGCGCGGCACGGGCCTTGGCCGCTGCGGGAGCGATCCTCGCCTTGGCGGCTCCCTCGCTGCGGGCCAGCACCTACGCCTTCGCGCCCCTGGCGGGCAACGCGGCGGTACTCGACCACACGAACGGCTCGGGCAACAACGCGCGGTTCTTCAACCCGACCGGCGTCGCGGTCGACGCCTCGGGCAACATCTACATCGCCGACGGCGGAGACCACACGGTGCGCAAGATCACTTCAGGCGGCTCGGTCTCCACCCTCGCCGGCAACTCCGGCCAGGCGGGCAGCGCCGACGGCTCCGGCTCGTCCGCCACCTTCCTCTATCCCTACGCCGTCGCCGTCGACGGCTCCGGCAACGTCTACGTGGCCGACAGCGGCAACCACAACATCCGCAAGATTACCGCCGGTGGCAGCACGAGCACCCTGGCCGGGTCGGCCGGCGTCCCCGGCAGCACGGACGGCACGGGCACGGCGGCCCTCTTCAACCTGCCCCAGGGAATCGCGGTCGACGGGTCCGGCAACGTGTATGTGAGCGACACGAACAACAGCACGATCCGCAAGATCACGGCGGCCGGCACCGTGTCGACGCTGGCGGGCGCCGCGGGCCAGACGGGTTCCTCCGACGGCAGCGCCGGCTCGGCCCGGTTCAACTATCCCTTCGGCATCGCCACCGATGCGGCCGGCAACGTGTACGTGGCGGACTTCGGCAACAGCACGATCCGCATGGTGACCCCGACCGGCGCGGTCACGACCCTGGCCGGCAGCGCGGGCAACGCCGGCGCGAACGACGGCGGCGGCTCGGGCGCCAAGTTCAACCACCCTTCGGCCGTCACGCTCGACGCGGCCGGCAACATCTACGTCATCGACACCTCCAACCAGACGGTGCGCAAGGTCACTTCCACGGGGAATGTGACGACCCTGGCCGGCAACTCCGGCTTCCTGGGCAGCGCGGACGGCGGCGGCGCTTCGGCCACCTTCTTCTACCCGGGCGGCATCGGCTCTACGGCCTCCGGCACCCTTTACGTCGCGGACACGGGCAACCACACGGTCCGCCAGGTGACCTCAAACGGTTCGGTCACGACCTTCGCCGGCAGCTCCGGCCAGAAGGGCAGCGCGGACGGCACGGGCACCTCGGCCACGTTCCTTTATCCCTACGGCGTCGCCCTTGACGGCTCGGGCCACATCTACGTGGCCGATCACGGCAACAACACGATCCGCAAGATCACGACGGCGGGCTCGGTCAGCACCTTCGCCGGTTCCACCGGCCCGGCGGGCAGCTCCGATGGCACGGGCGGCGCGGCGTCCTTCAGCGGGCCCGCGGGCGTCGCGGTGGACGGCAGCGGCAATGTCTACGTGGCGGACTCGGGCAATTCCTCGATCCGCAAGATCAGCGCCTCCGGCGCGGTCACGACCTTCGCGGGTTCCTCGGGCTCGTCCGGCAGCAGTGACGGCACGGGCGGCGCGGCCCGCTTCAATGCCCCGGAGGCCGTCGCGGTCGACACGGCAGGCAACGTCTACGTGGCCGACACCAACAACAACACGATCCGCAAAATCACCTCGGGCGGAACCGTGACGACCCTGGCCGGCGCGGCCGGCCAGACCGGAAGCTCCGACGGCCCGGGCGGCTCGGCCAGGTTCAACGGACCCTACGCCCTCGCAGTCGACACCAATGGCAACGTCTACGTCGCAGACCTCTTTAATGCCACGATCCGCAAGATTGATACTTCCGGCAACGTGACGACCCTGGCCGGCGCGGCCGGAAAGACGGGTTTCGCCGACGGCACGGGCGCGGTGGCGCGCTTCAACCAGCCCTACGGCATCGCGGTTGATAGCTCCGGCTTTGTCTATGTGGCTGACACCTACAACCGCGCGATCCGCATGGTTTCCCCGGGCGGCTCCGTCGCGACCCTGAACGGCTCGGCGACCCGCTTCCTCTATCCGCAGGGGATCGCCGTCGACGGCTCCGGCAACCTCTACGTGGCCGATGGCGACAACCAGGACGTGAGCCTTGGCGCCGCCGTCGTCGCGCCGGCGGGCGGCGAGTCCGTCTCCAGCGAGTCGGTCGCCGCCGGCACCAACACGAGCTTCACGGTGGCGGGAGGCACGGGCCTCACCTACCAGTGGCAGACCTCCGTCGACTCGGGCACCACCTGGGCCGACGTCTCGGACGGCTCGTCCTTTGGCGGCTCGACGACCTCGACCCTCTCAGTCGTCGCCCCGACGGCCGCCATGAGCGGCGATCTCTTCCGCGTGAAGCTGACGAACGCCGCCGGCTCCAACACGAGCGCCTCGGCCACGCTCACAGTCACGGCGGGTACCGGCGGCGGCGTGACGACGCTGCAGCCCCCGACCGGCAGCGCGCGCATCATCAACCTCTCCATCCGCTCCTTCGTCGGAACGGGAGAACAGGCGGTCACGGTCGGCTTCGTGACCGAGGGAAGCGGCTCAAAGCAGCTGCTCCTGCGCGGAGACGGCCCGACGCTCGCCGAGTTCAACGTGGGCGGTGTCCTCTCCAATCCGCAGATGACGCTTTTCGACACGACCGGCAACGCGCTCCAGACCGACATGGCCTGGGGCGGTAGCGCGGCCCTGGCCAACGATTTCGCGGCCGTGGGCGCCTTCGCCCTGCCGACGACCTCCGCGGATTCGGCGATGTTCGTCACCCTCCCGACCGGCCCCTACACGGCGCAGATCAGCGGTGTGAATGGCTCGACCGGAATCGCGCTCGCTGAGGTGTACGACGCCGACGGCGGCAACCCGCCGACCCGCCTCATGAATGTCTCCGCCCGCGCGGTCTCCGGGTCCGGCAGCGCGGTCCTGACCGCAGGCTTCGTGATCGGC
>DASRSJ010000347.1:0-3108 GCA_035656555.1 Opitutaceae bacterium | reverse complement strand
CCTGAAGCTGTAATATCCTCGGCCCAGGGGATCTGCTCCTCGTCGTCCAATGATAACATGGTCCAGCAGAGGGATATCCACCGCGGCTGCCGCCTCTCTGAGTTGCCTGGTGAGTTGTATGTCCGCAGCACTGGGACTTGGGTCGCCCGAAGGATGGTTGTGGACGCAGACGACGGTCGAAGCCGCCTCGCGTACCGCCGAGCGGAACACCTCCCGAGGATGGGCCAGGGCTGCCGTTGCAGTGCCAGATGAGATTTCGACCCTGCGCTTCAGCCGATTGCGCCTGTCCAGGCAAAGGACCCAGAACTTCTCTACGTCCAAGCCGGATGCCACGGCCTGGAGGTTCATGAAGATCTGCTCGGCCCGGCCGAGGATGGGAGCCTCGGCGGCCGGGAAACTCACGGCCCTGCGCGCAACCTCCATGGCTGCAACCAGCTGGAGGGCCTTGACTCGCCCGATGCCCTTTATCGCCCGGAAGTCGGCCTCGTGCCAGGCCATCATCCCGGATAGGGACTTCGCCTCGCAGAGGAGCTTTGAGGACAGGGTGAGCACGTCCTGGCCCCGGGTCCCGCTCCTGACGACGATCGCCAGGAGCTCCGTGTCGCTGAGCGCCGCGGCCCCGAAGCGCTCCAAGCGCTCCTGCGGCCGTTCACCGACGGGCATGGTGAGGATGCGGTTGGCGGGGTGGGGCGGCAGTTCCCTTGGGGGCGTCGGGGGCTTGAGCATGCCGCGACGCTGGACAGCCCTGAGTCATTAACCAAGGAAATTAGACATGTCTAACATTGTTGTCGCAAGAATCCGGTGTGTCGTCCCTGCAATTTTGCGCCGTCGGCGCCCGGACCCTTAGAAGTGCTTCACGTAGCCGTTGCGCCTGAGGCGCTCCAGCCAGCGATCTTCGTACTCACGGCCCATCTCCTGCACCAGGATGCGCTCGATCTGGTCGCGCACCTCGTCGAGGGGCTGGATGCCGGCGTACTTGCGGTCCTCGGCATAAAGCAGGAAGCAGCCCTCGGGCAGAAGAACGGGATCCGAGCACTCGCCCTTCTTCACCGCGAAGAGGGGCTCGCTGAACTCGGGCTTCAGGTCGGAGCGCTTCATCCAGCCCCAGTCGCCTCCCTTGGCGCGGCGGGAGTCAGAGCTGTACTCCTTGGCAAGGTCCTCGAACTTCTCACCGGAGCGCAGGCGCAGCAGGATCGCGTCGGCCTGGCCCTTGAGCTCGCCGTCATTCTCGCCCTGGGCGCGCGAGAGCTGGATCAGGCGCAGGTGCACGCTGTCGTCCTGGTAAAAGCGGTCCTTGTTCTCCTTGTAGTACTGCTCGATCCGGATCGGGCTCACGATGCTCTGCGACTTGTGCTGCTGGTGCATCATGTAATTGTAGATGATGTCCTCCTCAACCTCCCTGCGGTACTCGCGCATCGTGGTGCCGCGGGCCCTCAGGTAGGCCAGGAACTTCGAGCGGTCGTTGTCGAACTGGTCCGTCAGCTCGTCCGCGATCTGGTTGTCGACAAAGCTTTCCGGCACATGCTTTTTGTCGTCCTTCTGGAAGTCTTTGATGATCAGCACACGGTCGATCAAATTCTGGATCGCGTTGTCCTGCAGCGCCTCGAGCTTGCGGTTGAACTCCTGCTCGTTCTGCGTGGCGTCCTGGCTGAAGGCGGACGCATCCCTCTGGAGTTGGGGGATAAGGGGCGTCACCTCGCGGCGGACGTCGTCCACCGTGATGATCTTGTCCTCTGCGATCGCCGCGATCCCGTTGGCGAAGCGCATGTTAAGATTGTCGTCCGCTGGGGCGTTCTGAGCCTGGCCGGAGGTTGCGAGCAGAAGGGCTACGATTGCAGCGTAGGCGCCGCGGGGCAGGGTCATGGATTCGGCAGATGGTTCAGAAAGGCGATAATCTCCTTCAACCGTAGATGCGGCCTAGGCGCGGTCAACCTTGGAAACCGGGCGCCAATCATCACCCAGTCGTCCCGTTTTCCCGAGCCGCGGAGGCACTTAAGGCGGTTCGATTCGGATTCGACGGACAGAATGCCTTTTTGTTCCGCAAGGACACGGATGTCAGTCACCAGCAGCAGTGTGCGCACTTCCTCGCCCGGTTTGCCGAAGCGGTCCTTGAGCTCGGCCTCGATCCGCTTAACGGACTCCCGCGAGTCGGCCATGGCGAGCTTGCGGTAGAGATCGATCCGAAGCCGGGTCTCGTTCACGTAGGAACTCGGGATCCGAGCCTGGATATGCTCGATCTCCTGGCCCCGGGCCTTGTCCTCGGCGTCCTTGATGGCGGTGTAACTGTCCTCGTGGCGTCCCCTCGGGGCGCCTTCGGCCTCGCTCTCGCCCACGAAGACAAAATCGAGCTTCACGTTGGCGCGGATGGCGGCGGCCGTCTTCTCGCCCTTAAGGCGGGCGACCGACTGGCGAAGCAGCTGGCAGTAGAGCTCGAAGCCCACGCCTACGATGTGGCCGCTTTGCTCGGAACCCAGGAGGTTGCCCGCGCCCCGCAGCTCGAGGTCGCGCATGGCGATGCGGAAGCCCGCGCCTAGCTGGGTGTGCTGGCGCAGTGTGTTCATGCGCTGCCTCGCGGCGTCAAGGAGGCGGGTGTGGCTGTGGAGGAGCAGGTAAGCGTAGGCCTGGTGCTTGAAGCGGCCGACCCGGCCGCGCAGCTGGTAGAGCTGGGAGAGACCGAAGCGGTCCGCCCCCTCGATGATCAGCGTGTTGCAGTTGGGGATGTCCAGGCCGCTCTCGATGATGGTCGTGCAGACAAGCACCTTGTACTTGCCGGCCACAAAGTCGGTCATGACGCGCTCCAGGTCCGCGGCGTGCATCTTTCCGTGGCCAATCCCGACCGTGAGCTCGGGGACCAGGGACTGCAGGCGTCCTGCGACGGCGCCGATCGTCGCCACGCGGTTGTGCAGGTAAAAGACCTGGCCGCCCCGGCGCAGCTCGTGACGGATCGCGTCGACCACGACCTTGTCGTCGTAGCCCTTCACGATCGTCTGGATCGGGTGGCGGTTGACCGGAGGCGTGTCGATGACGCTCATGTCCCTGGCGCTCGTGAGCGCCAGATAGAGCGTCCTCGGGATGGGCGTCGCGCTCATCGAGAGGACATCGACCGTG
>DASRSJ010000346.1:0-25770 GCA_035656555.1 Opitutaceae bacterium | reverse complement strand
ATGTGCCGCCCAAAAATCGCGATATCGCGATGGTCTTCCAGAACTATGCCTTGTATCCGCACATGTCGGTGTACAAGAACATGGCGTTCGGGCTGAAGCTGCGGAAGTTCCCTAAGGCGGACATCGATGCGCGCGTGCGCGAGGCCGCGACCATGCTGGGGCTCGAGGCCTACCTGAACCGCAAGCCGAAGGCGCTCTCCGGCGGCCAGAGGCAGCGCGTGGCGCTCGGCCGCGCGATCGTGCGCAAGCCCAAGGTCTTCCTCTTTGACGAGCCTCTCTCGAACTTGGACGCCAAGATGCGCGTCTCCACCCGGACGGAGATCTCGAAGCTCCACGCGAGGCTCGGCGCCACGATGATCTACGTGACGCACGACCAGGTCGAGGCCATGACCATGGGCGACCGCATCTGCGTCATGAAGGACGGCAACATCATGCAGGTGGCGGCCCCCCTCCAGCTCTACAACCACCCCGAGAACCTCTTTGTCGCGGGCTTCATCGGCTCCCCGCCCATGAACTTCTTCAGAGGCACCCTGAGGCGCGAGGGTGGGCATGTCTCCTTCGTCGAGGACAACAAGACCGGCACACCGCTGACCGTGACACTCGACGCCTCGCTGGCGGCCAAGGGTTCGGCGCACATCGACAAGCCGGTGGTCTTCGGCATCAGACCGGAGGCCATCCACGACGCCCTGACGGTCGCGGCCGCGGAGCCCGGCAGGACCGCAGAGGTCAAGGTCGAGGTATCCGAGCCGATGGGCTCGGAAACGCTCCTTTATCTCGACACCGGCGCGACGTCATTCATCGCGCGCGTGAACCCGACGGACAGGTTCGAGGCGGGGCAGCGGGTCAAGGTGACGCTCGACCTCGCTAACGCGCACCTCTTCGACGCCGGCACGGAGCTTGTGCTCCGCTGAGGCCCTAGCCCTTCTTCGCACCCATCTTGGCGAGGGCGACCATGATCGCCCCGAAGGCGATCTGGATCAGTCCCCACCAGAGATTTATGTTAAGGCCGAGGGAGTGCGTGGCGTAGATCTCGGGACCCGAGACCAGGCCGTACCCGGCGAGGATCACGCCGACGGCCAGGAAGAGCAGACCAATGGGATAGCGGATATCGAGGTTCATGGGGTGTATCTCGGGGTTACCAGAAGATGACGTTCAGGACGATGGTGAGCAGGATGACGAGGGCGCCAAAGGGCGCCACGCGCTTCCAGAAGGGAACGTTCCCCTCGCTCTTGTCCTCGTGCGGCGTGAGGGACCAGACGAGGCCGCGCAGCTGGGCGTCGGTCTTCTGGGACTTGGTCGCCAGCGAGATGAAGGAGGTCGCGACGAAGCAGGTGCAGAAGGCCCAGATGGCGGTCCAGAAGTTCTGGGCCATCTCGCTCGGGTACGTGTGCTGGATCGTGCCAAGCCAGCCGCCCTTGACGAGCGAGGTGGCGCCGATCGGGATCGTGACGCCGTGGTGGACGGCCGCCGCGGCGGTGCCGAGGAAGAGGCCCCAGAAGGCGCCGTGGCCCGTCGTCCTCTTCCAGAACATGCCGAGGAGGAAGGTCGCGAAGAGAGGCGCGTTCACGAACGCGAACACCAGCTGGAGGACGTCCATGATGTTGTTGAAGGAGTCGGCCAGGTAGGCCGCCGCGATGCTGAGCAGGATGCCGACGACCGTCGCGCCCTTGGCGACACGAAGGTAGTGGTCGTCCGACTTGTCCTTCGCGATGTACGACTGGTAGATGTCGTACGTCCACACCGTGTTGAAGGCCGTCACGTTGCCGGCCATGCCGGACATGAAGGATGCCATGAGGGCCGTCATCCCGAGGCCGAGCATTCCGGTCGGGAAGTAGTGGCCCAGCATGTAGGGGATCACCAGGTCGTAGTCATAGGACCCGTTCTTCGCCGGCAGCGAGAAGCCGCCGGTCGAGCCCTTGGTCGCCTGGTAGGTCAGCGCGATCGCGATCATGCCGGGGAGGATGACCAGGAAGGGAAACAGCATCTTCGGGATCGCGGCGATCAGCGGCGTCCTGCGGGCGGCCGTCATGGTCTTGGCAGCCAGGGCCCTCTGCACGACCAGGAAGTCCGTGCACCAGTAGCCGAACGAAAGGACGAAGCCGAGTCCCATGACCATGCCGAACCACTCGACGCCGAGCGGATTCTGCGAGGGCGAGCCCAGGTGGCTCCATGCCTCGGTCCAGCCGCCAGGCGCGAAGCCCTGCGACGTCGAGACGCCGACAAGCTTCTCCTTTAGCCCGCTCCAGCCCCCGACATCCTTGAGCCCCAGGAAGACCAGCGGCGCGAAGCCGAAGACGATCATGAAGAACTGGAGGACCTCGTTGTAGATGGCAGAAGTGAGGCCGCCCAGGAAGATGTAGACCAGGACGATGGCGGCGGAGATCGCGATGCTGGAGCCGAAGTGCCAGCCGAGGAGGAGTCCCATCAGCTTCGCCATCGCGTACATCGAGATGCCGGAGGAGAATATCGTCATGACCGCAAAGCTGAACGCGTTGAACCCGCGGGTCTTCTCGTCAAAACGCAGCTTCAGGTACTCAGGCACCGAGCGCGCCTTGGAGCCGTAGTAGAACGGCATCATGAAGACGCCTAAGAAGACCATGGCCGGTATGGCGCCCACCCAGTAGAAGTGGCTCGTCATGATGCCGTACTTGGCGCCGGAGGCCGCCATGCCGATCACTTCCTGCGCTCCCAGGTTGGCGGAGAGGAACGCGAGGCCTGCGACCCAGCCGGGGATCGAGTTGGCCGAGGTCAGGAAGTCGCTGCTCCCCTTCATCCCGCGGCGCAGGGCCCAGCCGATGCCGAGGACGAAGACGAAGTAGATGGCAACGACCAGGTAGTCGATGTTGCCGAAGTGGATGATGGATTGCATTTGGGGTTTTGGGGAGTTCGGAGGCTAGTGGACGCGCAAGTGCAGCGTCAAAGGTCGAATAGTATGATTTCTAAGGGGCTGCCGCCGCTGCGCCGTCGAGCCTCGCGACGTCGTCGGAAACCCATTTGAGGGCCGCCTTGCCCTCCGCGATCTTCACCTTGTTCTCGTAGACCGCGATCCACGGGACGGCCTCCAACTTGAACTCCGCGGCCACGGGCGACTGCAGATCAATCCCGACGAATCCCGGCCTGTTGATGTTCACCCGCCTGATGGCGTAGCGCTGGGGGTAAATCTTGCTGATCTTTATCAGGTACATCGCCAGCGAGACGCACGGGGCGCAGTAGTCGCTTGAAAGGTCGATGATCGTCACCTTCCCGGGGCATAGAACCTTGTTCAGGTCCACGACCCGGCCGTGCGAGAGCTCCAGGTAGTCGGCCTTCCCTCCCCTGTCCGAGGCGGCCCACTCGGCGATCTTGGCCGTGGCGACAGGTTCAGCCCTGAGCTGCCCGCCCACGGGATTCCAAAGTAGGACGGCAGCCAGGGACAAAAAAATGCAGGGGCGTCTCACTAGTCGGGATCCGATCTAAATTTTCGGGACTCGCAGACCGACCGCGCGAGCCAGGGCAAGCTGGCGCTCATCGAATGACAAAAACGTCCTGGCCTTTAGACTCACGGCTGTGGCGACGTGAACCAGGTCGAAGGTTCGAACCCCCATGGACGATGTGTGTTTTGGCAAAGTTCCTCCGTGATCCCCATCACGTCGGGCCAAACGATAGGCGCCTCGGTTAACTTTCGCTCGTCTACATTCGACTCTATCTTTCTGAATGCGGATTTCGCATCCGAATTCGAGCAACCCCCTCGCCATTCAGATAGGCGAACGGCATTGGCCAGCTCACATCTCTGCCACGGAGTAAAAACGAGGCCTACGGAATGAATCCTTAGGTAAGTCGCCGCGCGAACGCTGTTCGCGTCGTTCAGTACGACCGAGAAGAGGAATGAGGTGTCCGCGTAAACCACGGTCACATCAATAGCGGTCTCGATCACGAGCGAGCATCTCGGCGCCGGAAACCGGCATCATTGGCATTTTCTGCAAATCAGCGAGATAGGAATCTATGTCGGCCCAAGGACGAGTCGCGCGCGGGGTCTTTTCAGGCGAAGGAGGGCTCAAGGTCGCAACAACCCGTCTTCTTGAGGTTATCGAAACGCTTTCACCATTTGCGAATGAGCTTAAGGACGGCGGGGAACGAATTGCGAATCTCTCGGACAGTCGCGGTCTTCATGTCTCACCAATGTGTCTCACCAAAGTCCATGTCAAACGTGGGTGACCTGAATTCGTCCGAGCTATGCTTCGGGGATTGGCCCTCTAAATCCGGGGTGAGCCGCAGCTCTGTAAGTGGTGGTGGAGGTTGGATTCGAACCAACGGTCTCGTAAGAGGGGAGATTTACAGTCTCCGGAGCGGCCACTGCTCAACTCCACCGGCACAAACGTAAACGCCGAAACATCCACGAGCGGCGGCTTCCGTCAACATTCATTTTGGGCTGCAGGGTGCCGCCGTTCGGCTGCAGGCATTTCCGCGAGTCGCTAGCCTGCCGTCACTTGTGCCTCGCGAAGTGCCCTTGGCTCCCCTTTGCTCCTGTACCCGCATGTCAGCCCTGAGTCTCTACATAGATAGGTACGTCCCGGGCGGGCTGATGGCGCACTTCTCGACAGTCGCGGGCTTCCTCCTGGCGTTCTTCCTGATCGCCCGGCTGATGAGCGAGCGCAAGGCGCCGGCCAACACTTTTGCGTGGCTCCTGGTGATCGTCTTCATCCCCTGGCTCGGCGTCCCCCTTTATCTCCTTCTTGGAGGCCGCAAGCTCAGGAAGCTGGCCAAGGACAAGAAGGCCCTCCTTCCCGTCCTACCGGATATCTGCATGGCCGATGCCAAGGATGTCTGCCTGCCGGTATCGAAAACCGTGTCCGGCGCAGGCGGCTACGAGCCCGTGGGAGGGAACAGCGTGCGCTTTCTGCTGACCGGGGAGGAGGACTTCGCTGAGATCGAGAAGCACATCCTGGGCGCCCGCCACTCGATCCACATCGCGACCTTCATCCTCAGCAAGGACGCCACCGGAAAGCGGATCGTCGATCTCCTTGCACGGCGCGCCCGCGAAGGCATCAAGGTGCGCCTCCTCCTGGACGCCCTCGGATGCTTCAGGACCTCGCGGGGGTTCGTGGACCCCGTCAGGAAGGCGGGCGGCGAGGTCGCGCGCTTCATGCCTGTGCTCCCCTTCACCTCGCGGGGGTCCGCGAACCTGCGAAGCCACAGGAAGATCGCGATATTCGACGGCACGACCGCGATCGTCGGCGGCAGGAACTTCGCCATCGAGTACATGGGCGGCGCGCCCTACGCGAAGCGCTGGCGGGACTTCGGAGCCTTGATCGAGGGGCCCGCGGCCGTTGTCCTCGGCGAAGTGTTCACCGCGGACTGGTGCTTCGTGACCCGCGAGCCCCCGGACGCCGTTCGCAGCGACTCGCACGCGGGCGGCGCGCCCGTGAAGGGACACTGCGAGCTGCAGGTCGTCGCGAGCGGTCCTGACGTGCCGGGAGACCCCCTCTACGAGGGGATCATATCGATGATCCAGCAGGCCGAGCGCGAGATCTCGATCGTCACGCCCTACTACATTCCCGACGAAGTCCTCCAGCGCTCGCTGATCGTGAAGGCCAGGGCGGGATGCCGTGTCACGGTCATCGTCCCCGCCAAGTCCAACCACCCGGTGACGGACTTCGCGCGCAGGAATTTCACTCGCGAGCTGATCCGCGCGGGCGCCAACGTCCTCCTCTATAATGCGGGCATGATCCACGCGAAGGCGATCGTCATCGACGACCGGGTGGCCCTCTTCGGCTCACCCAACTTCGACCTGCGAAGCCTCTTTGTTAACTTCGAGATCGGCGTCTTTGTCCACACCAAGGCCGAGATCGACCGGATGAGGGCCTGGGTGGAGGACGTGAAGACCCAGTGCGTCCTGCCGGTGCTCTCGAAGCGCAGCTTCCTCACGAGCGTCGCCGAGGATGTCTGCAGGCTGATGGCCCCCATACTTTAGCCGCCCTTACGGTTTGCGGTTTAACCGGTCTCGGCCAAGCGTGGAGCCATACCTCCCATGACAAAGCCCCGCGTCCCGGCCCTGCTTTCCCTGATCGCGCTCGCATGCCTGGCGGCGTTTCCCGCGGCGGCCGCTCCGGCGCCCGGCGTTGACCATTACACCTTCAAGAACGTGGCGATCGGCGGCGGCGGGTTCGTGACCGGAATCATCTTCAACCCGTCCGAGAAAGGTCTGGTCTATGCCAGGACCGATGTCGGGGGGGCCTACCGGATGGACGCGAAGTCCGGGGCGTGGGTGCCGCTTCTCGACTGGGCGGGCCAGAAGGACTGGAATCTCTACGGGGTCGAGAGCCTGGCGACGGATCCCGTGGATCCGCGGAGGGTCTACATCGCGGCGGGGACCTACACGAACGCGCGTGTCTCGAACGGTGAGCTCCTGCGCTCCGAGGACTACGGCGCCAACTGGAAGCGAAGCCCCCTCCCCTTCAAGTTCGGCGGGAACGAGGCCGGTCGCGGCAATGGCGAGCGCCTGGTCGTGGACCCGAACGATAACAAGGTTCTCTTCCTCGGAACGCGCAACGATGGCCTGTGGAGAAGCCACGACTTCGGCGCCAACTGGTCGCACATCGAGTCCTTTCCCGACATCGACGAGGTGCTGCCGTCAAGGGACCCGGGATCCCACGTCTACGTGCCGCAGCATGTGGGAATCAACATCATCCTCTTCGATTCCAGGACCGGATCCAGCGGCTCCCCGACGCCCGTCATCTACGCCGCGGCCTCGACGCCGAACGCCAGCATCTTCAGGAGCACCGACATCGGCCGTCACTGGGCTCCCATCGAGGGCGAGCCCCTGGGCCTGCGGCCCATCAGGATGGCGCTCAGCAAGACCGGGATACTCTACATTGCTTATGGTAAGGAGTCCGGCCCCAACTCGATCACCGACGGAGCCGTGTGGAAGTTCAATACCGCGAGTGGCGAATGGATGGACGTCACCCCGGAGAGACCCTCGGAGGCCTCGCATTTCGGCTATGCCTCCGTCTCCGTCGACGCGAAGCACCCGGACACCGTCGTCGTGGGGACTTGGAACCACTACTCGCCGCTGGACGAGATCTTCCGAAGCCTGGACGGAGGCAAGACATGGAAGGCGATCCTTGGCGAGGCGAAGTGGGACCATTCCTCTGCGCCGTACACCGAGTCGATGAACCGGCACTGGCTGGCCTCGACCGAGATTGATCCCTTTGACCCCGACCACGCGATGTTCACGACAGGCTTCGGAGTGTGGGTGACCCACAACCTGACCGCGGCGGACTCGGGACGGCCCACCCTATGGAGCTTCGAGGACCGCGGGATCGAGGAGACGGTCCCGCTTGTCCTCGTCAGCCCGCCCGAAGGGGCGCACCTCCTGAGCGGCGTCGGAGACGTCGACGGCTTCCGCCACGACAACCTGGACGTCTCCCCGCCCTCGGGCCGGTTCGGGACGCCGCCCTTCAAGAACACCGCGAGCATGGCTTTCGCCTGGAACAATCCCCAGGTCATCGTCCGCGCCGGCAACACCTATCACAACGACATCGTGACCGCCGCCTACTCGATGGATGGCGGCGTGAGCTGGAAATCCTTCGTCTCGGAGCCGCCGGGCACCTTGGGGCCGTACTGGCGCGGCGAGGGGACGATCACGATCTCCCCTGACGCGAAGACCGTCGTCTGGTCGCCGACCGGCGTGCCGGCGAACTACACCAACGACTGGGGAAAGACTTGGTTCCCGAGCGTCAACGGCTCCATCAATCTCGCGGTCGCGGCCGACACGGTGAACCCGCTCAAGTTCTTCGCGTACGACACCGAGTCGGGATCCGTGGTTGAGAGCACGGACGGAGCCAAGAGCTTCAAGGGCACCTTCGCGGGTCTGCCGGTAGTGAAGGGCCGCTGGGGCCCCTCCCCGGGAAGGCTCTACATGGTGCCGGGGCGCGAGGGCGAACTCTTTGTCATCGCCGACGGCCAGCTGCTGCATTCGCGCGACTCCGGGCACACGCTTGAGGGCGACAAGGACATCCAGGCCTCGCATGTCGGATTCGGAAAGGGAGCCCCAGGAAGTCCCTACCCCGCCATATTCATCTCTGCCGTGATCAACGACCAGGACGGCCTCTTCCGCTCCGATGACGACGGCGTGACCTGGATCCGCATCAACGACGACAGCCACGGCTTCGGCGAGATCCGCACCATCATCGGCGACCCGAGGATCTATGGGCGCGTCTACATCGGCACGGGCGGGCGCGGGATCCTCTACGGAGACCGCACCAGCCGCTAAGCCGTAATTACTTCAGGACCCGGCCAAACTCGTCGGCGATGATCTTGTCCAACCGGTCCACGTTGATCGGCTTTGTGATGTGGGCGAAGAATCCGGATTCGCGGCTTCGGGCGATGTCCTCGGACATCCCGTAGCCTGTTAAGGCGACGCCCTTCAGGCCGTGCTTGGCGCTTAGCTCCTTCATTAGTGTGAAACCGTCCCCGTCGGGCAGCCCGATGTCGGAGAGAACGAGGTCGAAATGCGCATTCTCGGCGGCGGCCTTGGCCTCCTTTACGTTGGCTGCGACGGTGACGACGTGGCCGCGGCGCTTTAGGAGTTCGCCCAGGACGCGGCGGGTGGTCTCATGGTCCTCGATGAGGAGGATCGCCAGCGGGGCCTGCGTGCCGGGCTTCGAATCAAGAGGGGCGTCTGTCGGGGACAGGGCGAGCTGCGGATCGCTGAGGAGCGTGCCCTCCGCGACGCACGGAAGGATGATCGTGAAGCGTGAGCCCTGGTCCCGGCCGGCGCTTGTCGCCGTGATCGTGCCGCCGTGCATCTCGACCAGGGTGCGGCTGATGGCGAGCCCGAGGCCTAGGCCGCCGAATCGGTGCGCCTGGCCATAGTTGGCGTGGTCGCCCTGGGAAAAAGCCTCGAAGAAGCGGCCGATCTCGTGCGGCTGCATGCCGATGCCGGTGTCCGCGACGGAAATGCACAGTTTGCGGGAGGCCACCTCCACATGGCACTCGACCGTCACGCTGCCACCGCGCGGCGTGAACTTGACGGCGTTCTTGAGGATGTTCCAGAAAACCTGCTGCAGGCGGCCGTAGTCGCCGATCGCGATCGGCGCCGTGTCCCCGATCTGGGAGACGACGCTCAGGCCCTTCTCATCCATGCTCGGTCGGACATTCTCCAGCGCATCGCGCAGCGCCGCCACGACGTCCAGGCGACGCATGTCGAGCGCCAGCTTGCCGTGGGAAATCCTCGTGATGTCCAGAAGGTCGTCGATCAGACGCGCCTCGAGAAGGGCGTTACGCTCGATGACGGCGAAGGATTCCCTGACGTCCTCGGGATAATCCAGGTTCAGGGCTCCGTCGCTCGCCATCAGGAGCACGGGGTTGAGCGGCGTTCGCAGCTCGTGCGAAAGGGCTGCCAGGAACTCGTCCTTGGCCTTGGAGGCTCGGATCGTCTCCCGTTCGCGGCGCTCGCGGTCGATCGCAATGGCGACGTAGCTCGCGATCCGTGAGAGCGTGTTGCCGTCGGCCGCGACGATCGAAGTCCTGGCGTAGCTCGCGAAAGCGACGAGCCCGATGACGCGGTCGCCCACCGCCAGCGGGTAGGAACACTTGCCCTCGATGGCCAGGGCCCGCAGCAGGTCGAGGTTCGACTCCGGTGGGATTGGATTTCCAGAGGCCGAGACGCGCCCCAGTGCCAGGATCTCCTCCTCGGAGACGGCCACCTTCGCTATCGAATCGCGATCGCGGGGCGCGAGACCGGTCGACGAATTCATGACAAGAGTTTTTCGGTCCGGGGAGAGGAGATAGCTGGCGTAGGCATCAAGCCCCAGCGCCACCTTAACCGTCGCGAAGATAAGGTCCATGTCCTGGATTGGGTCCTTGGACACGAGGAGCGTCACGAGCGCGTTTGAGAGCAGGCGGTCGACCTCCTGCTGGCGGTTCACGATTCCCGCCTGGAACTCCCTCTGGGTCACGTCCTCAATGATCGTGACGGTCCCGACGATCGAGTCTCCCTCTGGAATCGGGGCGATGCGGGCGGTCTGCAGCATGTGCGGCAAGCCGCTCTCGGGTACCGTAGAGGTAAGCGGAAGCAGGTATTTGTGGAGCGCGGTCGAGAGGACGATAATCTCGCCCGCCGCGGCGCGTTCATACCGCTCGACCAGCCGGCGCTCCCTCAGGCTTGGGAAGACCTCGGCGATGGAGCGACCTATGACCTCCTCGGGGGTCAGCCCGCTGTGCCTGACCATCCACAGGTTCCAGCTCTCGACCCTGAGATCCTTGTCCGTGCTGAAGATTCCATAGGGGAATATCTCCTGCATCCACGTCGCCATTGCCTGGTTCGCGGACCGTGCCCCACGGAGAACGGCATCCGCATCCATTGGCGGATTTTCCTGGCTCATTGCGCCTGTCGTGTTTCCCAGTTTCCTAGCTCAAGGAGCAAACGGTCCAGCGAGGTGATCCCGAGGACGATGACGAGATAGCCGATTAGGTTCTCGGCCTTCACCCTGAAACGGGTGTGGATCATGAGGCCGTGGCTGAGCTTCTCCTCGGAAAACAGCACGGCGGACTCGATGAGATGATCGGCGGAATCCAGGTGCATCTGCGGCACCTCGAAATTGACGTGGATGCGTAGCAGGTTCCCAAAGACCCCGAGGCACGCGTTCAGGAGGATGTTGCCGACCTCCGTGATGGTCTCCTTGGCATTGGAATCCATGGTCCGGCTGAGCGAATGGTCATCGCCCAGCAGACGCGAGAGGATGACGGCCGACGGCTCGTCCATCAGCATGAGCGCGTTCCCGTTGACGGGACCCGTGAAGGCCTGGTTCACGCTCGCGATCGAGCGGCCAAGCACATTGTCCAGCATTGGCGCCAGCGCCTCGATGTCGTGGATCGCGACCTGGGGGACCTCTAGGAATATACGATAGCCGGTCAGCTCCGAGAGCGCGCCGGCGGCGCGGCCGTAGCCGATATTGATCAGCTCGGTGATGCCGTCCTTCTGGTCGACGGTCAGTTCCATGTTTCCCCTCCGGCCATGATGGCCTCGATCGCCGCCTTGAGCTTATCGGAATTGATCGGCTTGTTCAGGATGCCCTTGGCGCCTGCGCTCCGAACCTGCTCGGCGGTCGACTGCTGGATGTCGGCCGTGGCGATGATCACCTTAACATCGGGCTTGAGCTCGCGCATCTTCCCAAGCACCTCCAGGCCGTACATCCCGGTCATGACCATGTCCAGTATCACAAGCTCCGGCGGATCCACGCAGAATCTCTCCAGACCCTCGGCCCCATCCTTGGCGGCATCGACTGAACAGCCGAGACCCTCGAGCGCCGCGCGCATCGTACGCCGCGCGAGCGACGAGTCATCGACGATCAAGACTTTGGCATTCATCAAATTCGGGAGGTTATTGCTTGGGCCATGTCGTCCAGCGTGAAGGTGCCATCGCTTAGACCCGCTTCATTAACAGACCGCGGCATCCCATATATGATGCAACTCTTTTCATCCTCTGTAAATACCGTTCCTCCCTGCGCCTTCACCCATGCGGAACCTTCTTTCCCGTCGTCCCCCATTCCGGTCATAACGACCGCCAGAACACGGTCCCCGTACACCTCGGAGGCAGACTTGAAGAGAACGTCGGCCGCCGGCCGGTGGATCTTCTCCAGGGGCTGCATGGTCAGATGGGCCACCACGGTTCCATCGGGCATTTTGCGAAAACCGAAATGGCGACCGGCTTGGGCCACGTAGACCATCCCGGGCCTCATGAGGTCGCCTTCGTTGACCTCCTTAACCTCGAGTTGCGAGAGCTCATTGAGCTTCTCGGCGTACATTGACGTGTAACCCACGGGCATGTGCAGGACGACGGCGACTGGCACCGGGAAGTCCGCTGCGAGCATGGGGATCATCTTTCGGAGGGCTTGGGGACCCCCGGTGGATATCCCGATCACGACAATGTCTACCTTAGTCGGCCCTGGCTTCGGCCTGAGGACAGGCTGAGGGATCACGGCGCTCTCTAGAATTCTTGGGACGGCAGATGAGGTGCCGAGGAGTTTTTCGACGAGCTCATTGCGCACGACGCGCAGGTCGTCCGTTGCCAACGCATTCGGCTTGGTGACGACATCGATCGCGCCCGCACTCAAAGCGTCGATAACCTCGGCCGCATTCTGGGCGGCCGCCGAGAGTACGAGGATCGGCAAGGGCCTGAGCTTCATCTGGCGGCGAATGTATTCCACCCCATTGAGCTTGGGCATCATGAGGTCGCATACGACGACGTCCGGCCTCAGCGACTCGGTGAGCGCCAGGGCCTCCTCCCCGTCCCTCGCGGTCGCGAGAACCTCGATGCCAGTGTCGCCCGAGAGCATTTCCTTCACAACCTTCCTGACAAAGGCGGAGTCGTCGACGACAAGGACGCGGAGCGTCGAGGCAATCTTTGGCTCAGCGGTCTGCATTGCGGATGTAGACGAAGGCATCGCCGAGGTTTTGGAGGTCGAATTCGTTGGTCACCTTGAGGAGCGATTCCGAGGAGCCGACGAAGAGATGGCCAGCGGGTGGCAGGCGCCTTGCGAATGAGGCAACCACCTGCTTGATCGACGCCATTGAAAAATAGATGAAGACATTCCGGCAGAAGATCACGTCGACATTCTGGACCTGAGCGAATCCCTCAAGATTAACGAGATTGGCCCACTCAAAGGACACCTTCGACTTGATGCGCTCGTCCAGAACCGACCCCGCGTCTGCGGTCTTGAAATACTTCGCGCGCAGTTGTGGGGCGATGGCGCGAAACGAACGCTCCCTGTAGGTCGCAGCCCGCGCCCGCGTCAGCGCCATTTCACTGGCGTCACTGGCGACGATCTCGATCGGCTGGTTTCCGAATCCCGCCTCCTCCAGCGCCATCGCGATGCTGTAGGGCTCCTCGCCAGAGGCGCAGGCCGCGCTCCAGATGCGAAGGGGCTTGGACTTGGATTTCATCCACTGCGGCACGATCACGTCCACAAGCGCTCGGATCTGGTCGGCCTCCCGCCAGAAATAGGTTTCCTGCACCGAGAAGGCATCCATGACCCTCCTCCACTCTTCCGTTCCCTTCTCGTCGTACTTTAAAATATAGTAATATTCCAGGAACGAGCGGCACTGGTGTGCGCGGGCGAGTGGCTCGAGCTTGTCTAACATCGACGGAGTCCGGTCGTTCTCGAAGAAGACACCGGTCCTCTCGTGAACAACGTCGCGGACAAGCACCGCCACATTCGGTGGTACCAGAATAGGCGCCAGGGCCACCGGGTCCGGGGCGAAACTCATCTACCCTTGGTCCCGTTCCGCATCTTTCCGTTCGCGGGTTTCTTCGCGTTGGGCGAGATCGCCCCGTTGGAATGGGGTTCGGCCGTCCTGGATCCTCCGGATAGCGTCCTCGCGTCGCTAGAGGTTTGGAGATTCACAGCCCGGATCTCCTCAATGCTTTTCAACACTGATACCGCGGATGCGGAATGCTCGATGTTTGCCGCCGCGATCAGCTTGATCTGCTTGGCGATGTTCGTCGAGGACGAGCTGATGTCCTTCATCGCCTTGCTCTGCTCGATCATGGCCCTGGCGGTCTGGTCCGACTGGACCTTGAGCGAGTCCGCTGCAGTCGTAACCTCCGTTGCCCCGGTAGCCTGCTCGGCGACCGAACGATTGACGTTCTTGATCAGCACCGTGAGCCCTTCCGCAGTCTTTGAGATTTGGTCCATCGCGACCGCCTGCTCCGCCATCGCCTTGGCCGTTGAAGCGCCGCTCTTTCGCATCTCAGCCACGGCCCCAACAATCTGTGTAGCGCCGGTTGCCTGCTCGGAGGTTGCCTTGCGTACCTGGACGGCGATGCCGCTTGTTGACTGCGCAGCCTTCACGACCTCACGGGCCGCCCTGCCGTGCTCGCCCATCGCCTGGGAAACCTCCCGCGTCACCTTCTTCATCTGGCCGGCTGCCTGGACGATTCCCGTTGCGCCCTTGGCCTGCTCGCTCGTGGCCTGGAAGACCTGTTTTGCCTGGAGTGTCGTGGTCGAGATCGCATCGAGCACTCCCTTGCTTGCGAGGAGTTGCTCGTCCGAGGCCCGGCTGATGTCCGCCACGAAGCTAATCGAGGACCTTATGCCCTCGAGGATCTTCTTGAGGCCCTGGGAGCCGCTTTCCGAGAGGAGGTTGGACTCCTCGCTTACCCTCGCGCCCTCGGCGGCGGCGCTCGTGGCATCCTTTGTCACGTTCTCGAGATTGCGGACGATGAGACTGATATCGGCGGTCGCCTTCGCGCAGCGGTCCGCGAGGTTGCGTATCTCCTCCGCAACAACGGCGAAGCCCCTGCCGGCATCCCCGGCGCGGGCGGCCTCGATGGAGGCGTTTAGGGAGAGTAGGTTCGTGCGCTCGGCGATGACATTGATAGTGCCGACGATCGTGCCGATCTCCGCCGTCTGGCGGTTCAGCTCCTTCATGACCGACCTGGAAGATTCCATGGCCTTTGCGACACGCCCGATTCCCTCGATGGACCGCCGGATCACCTGGCCGCCTTCGTCGGCGTCGGCCGACATCCGTGTTGTCACATCCTGGGTGCGCTTCACGAGGTCCGCCACAGCCCTAGAGGAACGGTCCATCTGGGTGGCATTGGTATTGGCCGTTTGCGCGGCTTCCGTGATGCGTTCGCTGTTCTGCGCGACCGACTGTATGGACCTCGCCATCTCCTCGATCGAGCTGGAGGTCTCCTCGACGGATGTCGCCAAGCCCTCGCTCATAGCGCCGACTTCCTCGATGGACGCCGCCATCTCATTCATCGAGGAAAGGGTCTCTTCCGCGGCGGCCGACAGGTCGTCCGCATGCCGTGCGACTCCCTGTACGGAGCGGGCCATCTCCTCAATCGAGGCACCTGTCTCGTCAAGCGAGGAGGCCAGCGAATCCGAGTCGGCGGTCACGCGCCTGACCGAGGCGGCGACTTCGATCGTGGCGGTCTTTAGCTCCTCCGAGGAGGTGGCCATCTCCTGGGTGCTGCCCGTGATTGACCTGGCGCCGGCTGCGATCTCCTTGATCGCGACGCTGATCTGGGTCGAAGCCGTTGCCACCTGGGCGCCGTTGGCCGACACCTGCTCGATGGACGCCGCGAGTTCGTTCGTCGACGAGGCGGTTTCCTCTCCGGAGGTGACCAGCGAGCGGGCCTGCTCCGCGGTCTCCTTCAGCGACGCGGCCATCTCGTTTGTCTGGTGCATCGCCGAATCGAGCGATGTATTCAGGGAGGTTACCCCGGCGCGCATGCGGTCCGCCATCAGGTCGGAGTCGCTGTTGGACATGCGGTTGGCTGCGGGCTTTTGCGGGGCTGGGTTTGTTCTTTTCATGCGCGGAGTGGATTCAGGCTGTTAAGTGTTCAGTTTTGCGCCGCTGCGGAAACCTCGGGTGACCCGGGCGGCGTGATCTCCTCGAGTGTCAGCACGGAGCCGACATCGAGGACAAGGACGTTGCGGCCCTTTAGCGACACGACTCCCTCGACGTAGTTTCCCTCTATCCCGACGAGTGTCTCCTGGATCGGCCGGATGCTCGAGGCCGGGATGTGCTCAAACTCCTTGGCGGCGTCGACGATCAGGGCGACAACCCTCTCTCGTACCTTCAGGTATATGAGACGGGTGCGCGCGGTGTGGGGCTGCGGATCCAGGCCGAACCGTTTCCTCAGGTTGATTGCCGGGATAACTTGTCCGCGGGAGAAGACGACGCCCTCCACGGCCGGCGCGGCATTCGGAACGGCGGTCAGGTGCTCCAGCATCTCAACGTGCTGCACGTGCTCGCTCCGGACGGCGTAGGCCGCATGGTTGAGCTCAAAGATGATATAGGTGTCGGCCAGGCTCATGTTCTTTGGATGGGTGTGTTCTCCTTCACCTTCCTGGCTTTCTCGGAAGGCCGGGTGACTCCCTCTGTGAGGGCGTGCGGGTCGAATATGAGGACGGGACGACCATCTCCAAGCTCGGTCGCTCCCGTGATGCCGGGAACCCGCAGGAGGGGATCCGACAGAGGCCGGATGACGATCTCCCGCTGTCCCTTCACCCTGTCGACGACAAGTCCCGTGGCTCCCGTCTCGGAGGAAACGACCAGGATCGTGATGTCTTCGGCCTTATCAGCCTCCGCGCCAAAGGATTTCCTGACCCTGACGAGAGGCAACAGGCCCTTCCGATAAGGAATCACCTCGGTCTTTTTGATGGTCCTCACATCGGCTGCAGGAACCTTGAGGATCTCGTCGATCTCAGCTTGGAGCACCGCGTAGGTCCCCTTGGCGACCGTGAGGATGATCGCTTCCGCGATGGAGAGCGTGAGCGGAAGCCTCATGATGAACTCGGTCCCGCTGCCGACCGTGCTCTCGAGCCGGAGGCTTCCCCCGAGCTCCCTGACGGTGGATGCAACAACTGCCATGCCTACGCCGCGGCCGGAGGCCATGTCAGCCTCCGACTGCGTCGAGAATCCCGGGGTGCAAAGAAGCGCGACGAGCGCGAATGCGTCCAAGTGCTCAGGTACAGTGAGGCCCGACTCGGCGGCCTTCCTCGCCACGATCCCGGGATCCACGCCGCGCCCATCATCCCGGATGCCGATCATCACAGACTGGCCTGAGCTTCGCGCGGAAAGCGTTATAGTCGCCACGGCGGGCTTTCCCGCCGCGACCCTCGCGGCCGAAGGCTCGATCCCGTGGGCAAATGCGTTTCGCACCAAGTGGAGGAGCGGCTCCTTGATGCGCTCGACCAGATACTTGTCCACCTCGGTAGCCTGGCCTTCCAGGACTACCTGGACCTTCTTGTCGGAATCGCGCGCGAGGTCGCGAACGACAAATGGCATCCTAGCGAATATCTCGGCGATCGGCACCATCCTCACCTTGGAGACGGCGGTGCGGAGTTCCTTCAGCGAGCGGTTGATGCCAAGGTTGACCTCCTTGAGGACCTCCCGGGCCTCGCCCAGGTGCTGCAGGCGGTCCTCAAGCTGCGAGCGTTGAATCACGAGCTGCCCGACGATCCTCATGAGGTTGTCGAGCCTGGCCAGATCGACGCGCACGATGTGCGACGGGGTGAGCGAGAAGGCTGCCGCATCCTGTTCGGGGGTGCTTGCGGTCTCGGAGACTACCGCTTCGAGGCGAACATTGTCCTTTTCCCACATCGCAAGGTCTGCGGGGGCCTCGTCAACCGCCAGAAGGAACTCGAACTCGATCATCCCCTTCCCCTTGACCTGGGGCGTGCCCTTCAGGACCTCGCCGATTGACGCCAGTCGGGCGCGCACGGACGAAACATTGATGCCGCGGGCGTCTAGCTCCTTGGAGGGAGAGAACTTGGCGAGATAGATGGCGCGTCCCCTCTTCCGGGCTGCGGCTACAGGGTCTGGCGCCGCTTCGCTTTCGGCGGAATGCGAGGCAAGCATGGCACTCTCCCGGTTGTCGGAACCGGACAGGGCCTTCAGGCCACCCAAGGTTTCATCGGCATTCGGGAGGTCCTTCCCAAGTCGGTGGGCGACCACGATGTCCTCCAGTCGCTGGATCGCACCCAGAAGAGTATCAACAATGTCGGCATTGATCTGGAGCGTTCCCTTTGTGACGGCGCGGAAAACATCCTCCATTGCATGGGCGACTTGTTCCGCGCTACGAAGGCCGACGATGGAGGAGATGCCCTTCAGCGAATGGGTGGAGCGGAAGAGTCCCTCGATGACGACCTCGCTCGGCTTTGAATCGGAACCGATTCCGTCCAGCTGTCCGAGTCCCTCGCGAACCGCCGTCAGTAGCTCGTCACACTCCGCGTAGAAATCATCGAGGAGCTCGCGACGCAGTTCCGGTGAAAATTCTGAGCTCATTGCGGCGGTGTTTAATTCGCGGAATAGTCAGGAGTCCTCACGTATGAGGCCGGACTAATGAAACTGAAACCTACCTGTGCTGCAGTCGAGTAATTTGCTGTCCTAGAACACTTAAAAAATCTCGGGCATCCTGCATGAAGCCCGCGATTGGATCCAGACAGCGGATCCTAGCTTTTGTTCGTGCTCGTCAGCCGGAATTCAACGGCTTCCCGAAGCGCCTCCCAAGAGGCGTCGATAAGATTGTCGGAAACACCCACGGTGCCCCAGATCGTGTGTCCATCGCCGCTCTCGACGAGGACCCGTGTCTTGGATCCCGTGCCTTCGTTGCTCTCCAGGATTCGCACCTTGTAGTCGCGAAGCACCATGTCGCGCAGCTGGGGAAAGGTCTTCTCCAGGCCCAGGCGAAGCGCCTTGTCCAGGGCCCCAATGGGTCCTGACGACTCTGCGACCGTGTGGATGGACTCGCCATTCACCTTTACGCGCACGGTGGCCTCGGACCAGATCTCGCCCTTGTGGCGCTCCACGATGACGCGGTAGCCCTCGACCTCGAAGTGCTCCTTGTGGCGGCCAAGGCTTCGGGCGACCAGCAGCTTGAACGAGGCATCGGCCGCCTCGTACTCGTAGCCCTTGAACTCCTTGTCCTTGAGCTCCTCGATCAGGCCCTTCAGCTCCGGGCTCTTCTCGTCGAGTTCCAGGCCGAACTCCTTGGCCTTGAGCGCCAGGCTGCTGCGCCCGGCCATGTCGGACACGAGGACGCGGGTCCTGTTGCCGACGGCCGCCGGGTCAATGTGCTCGTAGCTGCGGGCCACCTTCTGGGCGGCGTTCGCGTGGAGCCCACCCTTGTGGGCGAAGGCGGACTGCCCGACGAAGGGCGCCTTTGGGTCGGGGCGCAGGTTCGCCAGCTCGTCAAAGAAAAGGGAGAGGTCTCGCAGCTGGGCAATGTGCGGTGCGCAGGACATCGTCTTGCCCATCTTCAGTGCCAGGTTCGGCAGGATGGTCGTCAGGTTGGCGTTGCCCACCCTCTCGCCGTAGCCGTTCACCGTGCCCTGGACGAGGCTGGCGCCCGCGTCGACAGCGGCCAGCGTCACGGCGACACCCAGGCCGCTGTCGTTGTGGCAGTGGACGCCGATCTTGTCGCGGCCGAAGCGCTTCACCATGTCACCCGTGATCGCGAAGACCTGCGGCACGAGCTTGCCGCCGTTCGTTTCGCAGAGGGAGAGGTTCGACGCGCCGCCCTTGGCAGCCGCGTCCAGGACCCGCATCGCATAGTCCGGGTTGTCGAGGTAGCCGTCGTAGAAGTGCTCGGAATCGAAGATCACCTCGCGGCCCTGGGAAGTCAGGTAGCGCACCGAGTCCTCGATCATCGCCAAGTTCTCCTCGGGCGTCGTGCGGAGGATCTCCGTCACGTGGAGCATCCATGTCTTGCCGACAATCGTCAGGACCGGCATGTCGCTCTCAAGAAGAGTCTTTAGCTGGGCGTCCTCGCTGGCCTTCGTACCCGCGCGCCTGGTGGACCCAAAGGCGGCCATCCTGGCGTGCTTGAGCTTGAGATGCTTCGCCTCGGCGAAGAACGCGATGTCCCTGGGGTTCGAGCCCGGGAAACCGCCCTCGATGTAGTCGACGCCGAACTGGTCCAGGCGCTCGACGATCATCAGCTTGTCGGCGACCGAGAAGCTTATCCCCTCCCCCTGGGTTCCGTCCCGAAGGGTTGTGTCGTAGATGCGTATGTCGGATTCGGCCATGGCAGTGCGCCCTTCAGACGGCGCGAGAGTCGATGAAGGCACGTATTGCCGCCGCGTCAGCCACAATCTTATGCCGCACGAGGGGCCGGGACTTGAGCGCGTCGAGCGTGGGGTCGGTCGGCTCGATGCCGATCGCGGCCATGATGGCCTCGGGAAACTTGGCCGGGCTGGCCGTCGCGAGGACGACGCTTGGCTTGCCGGCGTCCAGGTCCTTGAAGCCGCAGGCCGTGTGCGGGTCCACGATGTACCCGTGCTCCCTGTGGACATCCCTGATGATGCCGGTGATCTCGGCGTCGGTGCACTTGGAGGAGGTGAAGACGCCCGGCTTGAAACCCGGAAGGCTCCAGAGTCCCTTTGACTTGATGCTGTCCATCGCGCCGCGGACCTGCCCACCGTCGCCGCCAAGGCTGTAGTAGATGAAGCGCTCGAAGTTCGACGCCACCTGGATATCCATCGAGGGGGCCAGGCTCGGGTGCACCTCGCCGACCCGGTACTCGCCCGTCGTGAAGAAGCGGTGGAGAATGTCGTTCTGGTTAGTCGCGACCCGGAAGCCATGGATCGGAACGCCCATCTGCTTGAGCATCCATCCGGCCAGCACGTTACCGAAGTTGCCGGTCGGCACCACGAACTCAGCCTTGGACTGCTGGTCCTCGGGCAGCCGCAGCCAAGCGCTCAGATAGTAGACGCACTGGGCGAGGACGCGCGCGATGTTGATCGAGTTGACGGCGGAAAGCCGGTGCCTCGCCTTGAAGGTTGCGTCCCCGAATATCTCCTTAAGGACTGCCTGTGCGTCGTCGAAGGAGCCGCTGACTGCGAGGGAGTGGACGTTGGGCGCGCCGGTGCAGGCCATCTGGCGCTCCTGGAGCGGGGACACGCGGCCGTCGGGATAAAGGATGAAGATGGCGACGCCCGGCTTGCCCATCAGCCCATGGATGGCCGCGGCGCCCGTGTCGCCCGATGTGGCGCCAAGGACGTTGATCGTCTCTGCGCGAAGCCGGCACTGGCGGGCGTAGAGATTTCCCAGGAACTGGAGGGCCACGTCCTTGAAGGCGAGCGTGGGTCCGTGGAAGAGCTCCAGGACATGGAGGTTCGGGGAAAGCCTGCGAAGCGGCGCCACCTCGGGCCGGTCGAACCGGGCATAGGAGGCGCGGATCAGTTCCGCCAGCTCTGGGGCCGGGATGTCGGTCGCGAAGTGGGAGAAGAAGCGGATGCAGAGCTCCGCGTAGGAAAGCCCCTTCATTCCGGAGAGTTCGCCGGAAAGGTCCGGCAGCGACTGCGGCACGAACAGTCCCCCGTCGGGTGCCAGCCCGGCAGCCACAGCGTCGGAGAATCCCAGGGAGGGACCACCGCCCCGTGTCGAGACGTAGCGCATGGCGCCCCGGCCTAGACCTTGTCGAGTCCGAAGGCTGCGTGGGCCACGCGGACGGCCTCGTCGGCGCGGTCCTGGTCCACGACCACGGAAATCTTGATCTCGGAGGTGCTGATGAGGTCGATGTTGATCCCGGCGTCGGCGAGCGCCTGGAAGAGCGTTGCGGCCACGCCGCTATGGGTCTTCATGCCGACACCCACGACGGAGAGCTTGGCGATGTGCTCGTGGACGGCCACCTGGCCGCCGCCGATGTCGTCGAGGACCGGCTCCAAGGCCTTGACGGCCCTGACCGTGTCGCCCTGCGGCACCGTGAACGTCAGGTTCGCGATCCCCTGGCGGCCCACGTTCTGGACGATCATGTCCACGATCACGTTGGCGTCGGCCAGGCCGCGGAACACCTTCGCGGCCGAGCCCGGCTTGTCGAGGATGTTGCTCACGATGACCTTTGCCTGGTCCTTGTCGGCGGCGATGCCGCGGACGACGACCTGTTCCATGTAGGCGACTTCTTCTTTCACGATTGTTCCTGGATTGTGGTTGAACGAGGACCTGACTTCAAAGACGACGCCGTACTTCTTGGCGAACTCGACGGAGCGCGACTGCATCACCTTTGAGCCGGATGAGGCAAGCTCCAGCATCTCGTCGTACGAGATCTCGGGCAGCTTCTTGGCATTCTTCACGACGCGCGGGTCCGCGGTGTAGACCCCGTCGACATCGGTGTAGATCTCGCAGCGGTCGGCCTTCAGCGCCGCGGCGAGCGCCACGGCCGTCAGGTCCGAGCCCCCGCGCCCGAGGGTCGTTATCTGGCCCTCCTCGTCGATGCCCTGGAAGCCGGCGACGATGACCACCCTGCCCTCGGACAGGTCCTTGATGACCGGCTTCGGGTTCACCATCTTGATCTTGGCCTTGGTGTGGACCTTGTCCGTGAAGATTCCGGCCTGGGCGCCCGTGTAGCTGACGGCCGGCACCGACATGCCGTGGAGCGCCATCGCCATGAGGGCGATCGTCTCCTGCTCGCCGATCGAGAGCAGCTGGTCGAGCTCGCGCGTGCTCGGGTCCGAGCAGAGGGCCTTGGCGCGCGCGATCAGCTCGTTCGTTACACCCGCCCTGGCGGAGAGGACGACGACGACCTCGTGGCCCTCGTCGCGGGCGGCCTTGATGCGGCTCGCCACGTTCCTGATGCGCTCGACGTCGCCGACCGAGGTACCGCCGTATTTCTGTACGATTCTGGGCATGATGGTTGAAGTGGGGGTTCTGGAGTTTCTATTCCCCGAAGTCGCCTATGCGCAAGAGGAGCGGCGCCTCGCGCACGCTTCCCAGGCCCGCGAGCGCCCTCAGGGCGACGCGCATCGAGTGCTCGTCGCTCTCGTGGGTCGTCAGGACAAGCGACGCCAGGCCCGGCTTCTCGGAAGGGCTCTGGATGACGCTCGCGATGCTCATGCGGTTCTTGGCCATGATGGTGGCAACCCTTGCCAGCACACCGGGTTGGTCGGCGACCGTCAACCTGACGTAGTAGCGCCCGAGCACCCTCTCCGGCGGCGCGAGCTTGGTCCCCTTGGACGAAGGCAGGGCGTCCTCACCCATCAGGTGGGCGCCCTTTCCGTGGATCAGGAGGGAGACCGCGTCGGCGATGTCGCTTATGACGGCGCTCGCTGTCGCGTCCTGGCCGGCCCCGCGTCCGATGTAGACCGTCGTCCCGACGACATCGCCCGTGACGGAGATCGCATTGAAGACGCCGCTCACCCTCGCCAGGACACTGTCCTCGGGAAGGAGCGTCGGGTGCACGCGCACGCAGATCTCGTTCGTCTTGAAGTCGCGGGTGATGATGCCGAGGAGCTTGATCCCGTAGCCGAGCGCGGAGGCGTTCTTGAAATCGGCCGGGGTGATCCGCTCTATGCCCTCGACGATCATCTGCTCGGGGCGCACCCAGACGCCGTGGGCGAGCCACGCGAGGATCGAAGCCTTGTGGGCGGTGTCCCAGCCCTCGACATCGAGCGACTCCTGCTCCTCGGCGTAGCCGAGGGCCTTCGCCTCTTTCAGCACGGCCGCATACGGCGTGTCGAGCTCCTCCATTTGGGTGAGGATGTAGTTGCAGGTGCCGTTCAGGATTCCGTAGATGCGCGGGAAGCGGTTGGCGACCAGCCCCTCCCTGACCGCCTTGATGAGCGGGATGCCGCCGGCGACGCTGGCCTCGAAGAGGAAGTGGCCGCCATTCTTGCGGGCCGCCGCGAAGATCTCGGAGCCGTGGGCGCAAATCAGGGCCTTGTTGGCCGAGACGACGATCTTGCCGCGCCTGAGGGCCTCGAGCGTCACCTGGCGGGCGAGTCCAGTCCCGCCCATCAGCTCGCACACGATGTCGATCTCCGGGTCGGTCGCGATCGAGAGGGGGTCGGTCGTCAGCTTTCCGGCGGGAATCGCCACGCCGCGCTTCTTGGTGAGGCTGCGGACGGCCGCGCGCTTAAGGACGATCCTGGCGCCCAGGCGTGCCTCAAGCTCCGCCCTGAGGCGCCCGAAGTGCTTCCAGACGCCCTGGCCGACCGTACCCATGCCGCAGATGCCGATATTGAGGGTGCGCGAGGTCTTCATGCCTTGTCCTTCTTCTTTTCGATGCGCTTCTCGGTGCCGTTCATCAGGCGAACGATGTTCGCCCGGTGGCGGATGATGACGAAGAGCGCGATGGCGCCCGCAACAGAGAGGGCCAGGGAGTCCCTGTGGAAGAGGAAAGCCGCCGCCGGCAGGCTGAGCGCCGCGGCGATCGAGGCCAGGGAGACGTAGCGGGCCGCGAAGAAGACCGCGAGCCAGACGAGGACCGAGACCAGCGCCACGTTTGGCATCAGGACGGCCAGGCCGCCGGCACCGGTCGCCACGCCCTTGCCGCCGCGGAACTTCGTGAAGCAGGAGAACGAGTGCCCGAGGAGCGCGAAGCCGAGGCCCACGTAGCCGAGGACGCTCGGGACATTGAAGGTGCGGATCGCGCCCCAGGCGACCAGGAGCGGCCAGCCCGCGGCGACAGAGCCCTTCAGCATGTCCAGGACAAGGACGATATTGCCGGGGCCGCTTCCGAGCGTGCGGCGCACGTTCGTGGCGCCGGAGCTCTTGCTGCCAACTTCGAAGATGTTCACGCCCTTGGAGCGCGCAACCAGGTAGCCGAACGGCAGCGAGCCGAGGATATAGCCCGCCACGGCCGCCACGACGAGCGGAACGAGGAGGGCTCCCTGGTCAGCGGTTCCGGCCATGTCTTCTTAGAGCTCCACGAACTTAGCGAGGCGGATGGCCTTGTGGCCCTTAAGCTCCGCGCGCGCGGACTCGCTCGGCTCGTGGTCGAGGTTGATGACGACGAGCGCGGACTGCCCGGGCTCCTGGCGGCTGAGCGACATGTTGGCGATGTTCACCTTGTCCTTGCCGAGAAGGGTGCCGATGTAGCCGATCATGCCGGGCTCGTCGCTGTTCTCGATGATGAGGAGCTTGCCGTCGGCCGAGACCTCGACCCCGCGGGAATTGATGGAGACGATCCTGGGGCTGCTGGCCTTGCCGATCAGGGTGCCAGAGGTGCTGGCGGTCTCGCCGGCGCTATTCGCCGCCTCGACCTGGATCAGCTCCGTGTAGTCGGCCTCGCCGGTCGACTTCACAACCTCGTAGCGGATGCCGAGCCTCTCAAGGTAGAACGGGGCGTTCACGAAGTTCACGCCGTTGCCGCTCACCCGCTTGAGCCAGCCGCCGAGGATCGCGCGTGTGATGGCGTTCGCGTCCATGTCGACGATCTTGCCCCAGTAGGTGATCTTGAGGGAAGTGACGCCCTTGGGGGAGATCTGCTGAAGGAGAGTCCCGAGCTTGGCGCCCAGGTCGAGGTACGGGCGGAGCACCGCGAGGGTCGCGGCGTCCAGGGTCGGCATGTTGACTGCGTTCCGGATCACCCCGCCGTTAAGGACGTCGGCGATCTGCTCGGCGACCTCCACCCCGACCGCATCCTGGGCCTCCGCCGTCGAGGCGCCGAGGTGAGGTGTCAGGGTGACGTTCGCCAGCTTGCGGAGCTCGCTGTCCACTGCCAGGGGCTCGTCCTCGTAGACATCGAGGCCCGCCGCGGCCACCTGGCCGGACTTCAGGCCCTCGATGAGCGCCGCCTCCTTGATGATGCCGCCGCGAGCGCAGTTGAAGAGGCGGACCCCCTTCTTGCACTTCGCGAGCGCGGCCTCGTCTATCATATAGTGGGTGTCGTCCGTCAACGGCATGTGGACCGTGATGTAGTCGGACTGGGCCAGGAGTTCGTCCATGGAGACCGAGTCGATCTGCATCGCCTTGGCCCTGCTGGGGGCCAAGTACGGGTCGAAGGCCACGACCCTCATGCCGAAGGCCTGGGCGCGGCGCGCCACCTCGGTGCCGATGCGGCCGAGGCCGACAATGCCGAGCGTCTTCTTGAAGAGCTCAATGCCCGAGAAGGTCTTCCTGTCCCACTGGCCGGCCTTCATGGAGGCGGCGGCCTGGGGCACCGGGCGGGCGCCGCAGAGGATGTGGGTGAAGGTGAGCTCCGCCGTCGCGATCGTGTTGCCGGACGGGGTGTTCATGACGATGACCCCGCGCTCAGTGGCGGCGTCCACGTCGACGTTGTCGACGCCGACACCCGCCCGGCCGACCACCTTGAGGAGGGGGGCGGCGGCGAGGACCTCGGCTGTGATCTTGGACTCCGAGCGCACCGCGATCGCGTGCACGTCCTTGACCAGCTCCAGGAGCTTGGCGGGAGAGGAGCCGTAGGCCTCCACGACTTCCAGGCCCGGCTGTTTCTTCAGCCAGGCAACTCCCTTTGATGATATCTTATCGGCGACGAGGACTTTCATGGAGGCAAAATGCGTGTGATCGAAATCCCCGGCGGCTTGCCTAGAAAGG
>DASRSJ010000345.1:0-2321 GCA_035656555.1 Opitutaceae bacterium | reverse complement strand
GCGAGACAACGACTGGCCTTTACCCGCTGGAGTGCGTCCAGTTCATGAAGCGCGTTGCCGGCAAGATAGAGGGCAATGCCACGAAGAGCTATAACGCCGCGCTGCCGCTGAAGACCAACAAGGACAGGCTCCTTAGGTCTGCAGTGGTGCTGGCCCAGGAGCTGGGCGACGCCGGCATCATAGTCTTCACCCGCAACGGCCTGCTTCCCCAGGCTCTTGCCGCCCTCAGAGGATGGCGCTGCCCGATTTATGCGTTCACGGATGATCCCCAGGTCTTCCGTCACATGCTGCTCATGTGGGGTGTCGAGCCGTTCCTGATGGAGTTTCACCAGGAGCCCGAAGACTCGATTGGCGACGCGTTCGCCTACCTATTGAGGCGCGAATGGGTGAAGCCCGGGGACTGGATGGTCGTCGTGACCAACGTCCTCGCCGGAAAGAAGTCGATCGACTCGATCCAGATGCGTCCCGTCGAGTAGACCGGCCGGCCCGTCAGCCCTTTGGAGGCTGAGGCAGGTCGCTTCTCGCGAGGAACTTCAGGACGGCGGCGGTGTTGCCCGGCAGCTCCGGGCTTCCGTCGTAGGCCACCTTCCATGCACCCGATGCGTCCCGGCGCCAAATCGTGAGGTAAATGCCCGTGTCCGTGGAATCCTTGCCGTCCTTGCCATGGGTCGTGAAGTCATAGCGGCCCCAGGTGTAGCCTAGCGTCCCGTCCTGCGAGACCTCGATCTTCGAGGGTGACCACGTGAGCGAGGTCTTGGGATCGGGGCCTGCCATGAACGCGGCGCCGGCCTTCTCACGCGCCCTTTTGACCTGAGCCTCGTAGTCTGCCTTCGTCAGGGTGAGGCGGTAGGGGATGAAGCACTCGTCCGACAGGTTCGCCAGGAATGCCTCGTCGAGGCCAATGGTTGCGACCTGCGCGCAGAAGTTTTTCTCCGCGGCGCCAAGCTCGGCACAGTACTTTGAGGTATCGGCCGATCGCGCGGACGTCGACCCCAGGACAAGGACGGCAAGGAGCAGGAGATTCTTCATGAAGGACCGCCACTCCAGTCCGCCGGGACGCCGCCCACAACGTAATTTGGCCGGTCCAGCGCCTAGGGTGCCAGGGCGAGCACCCTGCGCAGGGCCTCGAGCACAGCCTGGGGCGCGCAGGGCTTGTCCACGATGGCGTCGACGCCGGCCGCCTTCAGATTGTCGTGGTTCGCCTGGTCCGTCAGCCCGCTGCTAGCGATGATCCTCAGCTTGGGCTCGAACGCCTTCAGGGCGCGAACCAGGTTCAGGCCTCCCATGCCGGGCATCATGACATCCGTCACGACCGCGCGGACAAGTCCCCTGTTCTCGGTGTATGTGGCGAACGCCTCGGAGCCCTCGCTCTCGGTGAGGACCGAGTAGCCGTGGCGCTCGAGCAGCGAGCGCATGGAGATCAGGATCGATTCCTCGTCGTCCACGACGAGGATGGTCTCTCCACGCCCGCGCGGCAGCACGTCCCCGTCAGCAGCGGGCACCGGGGACGTCCCGGCTGGCGATGCCGGCAAGAATATCCTGAATGTGGTGCCGGATTCCGGCAGGCTTGCCACCGTGACAAAGCCGCCGTGGCTGCGGACAATCCCCAGCACCGTCGAAAGCCCCAACCCCGTTCCCTTGGACGGGGGCTTGGTGGTGAAAAACGGCTCGAAAACCCGGCCCATGATCTCGGGCGCGATCCCGGATCCGGTGTCCATCACTGACACGACGACAAATTCCCCTGGCTTCGCGGGGAAGTGATCAGCGACTTGCTCCGCTCCCAGCACCTCATTCCTGGCGGAGAGCGAGAGCTGACCGCCGTCGAGCATAGCGTCCCTGGCGTTGACGCAGAGATTCATGACCACCTGGTGCAGCTGGGTCGGGTCGCCTGTGACGGGCTTGAGGTCGCTCTCCACCTGGACTTTCGCCGTGATGTTCCGCGGGAAGGTCTCCCTCACCATGGATACCATCTCCTTGAGGAGATGGCGCATTTGCACGCTGATGCGTTCTCCGCCCGTTCCCCGGCTGAAGGTCAGGAGCTGCTTCAGGATGTTGGAGCCCCTGCGGGCTCCCTGCTCAATGAGATCCAAAAGCTCAAGGTCGTGCTCACTCTGGACGGAGTCCTTCAAGAGGAGCGGCGCCATGAGGACAGGCGAAAGGATATTGTTGAGGTCGTGCGCGATTCCCCCGGCCAGCGTTCCGATCGCCTCCATGCGCTGCGCCCGAAGGAAGTGCTCCTGGAGCTCCCGGCTCTTGGTGATGTCCTCCGCGACTCCGACGATGCGCATCACGTGGCCCTGCGGGTCCTTGACAGGAAAGGC
>DASRSJ010000344.1:0-21684 GCA_035656555.1 Opitutaceae bacterium | reverse complement strand
AGGCGCGCCCTGGCGGAGGCCCCTGTCCAGTCGGTGCCGATCCATCTCCGGGACAAGGGCGGGCAGGCAAGCAAGAGGATGGAGCACGGCAAGGGCTACGACTATTCGCACTCGTTTCCGGAGAACATCTCCGGACAGGATTATTTGGAAAAGCCGCTCAATCTCTACACGCCAAAGCCAGTGGGGGCCGAGGCGCAGGTGGCCGAGCGGCTCAGGCGCTGGGCCGGCATGAAGGCCGCGCTGACCGGGAACAACCTTGCCGCCAAGCGCCCCAGCGCATAGCGTTTCTGCATGAAGCGCTTCTTGCTCGTCGCGTTGACCGGGATGCTCCTGTCGTGCGCGCTCGTCGCCCGGGCGGCAGACGAAAAGGACAAGGAGAAGGAAGGCACGATCGTGGGAATGCCGATCAAGAGGAGCGGCGCCGGCTGGCTCGGCCTCGAGCTCAAGGACAGCAACTTCGTCCTGACATTCTACAATGACAGGAAAAAGCCGGTGGCCGCGGATCGTCCTTCTGCCGTCGTTTGGTGGAGCGTCCATTATCAGCCCAACGCGGAACGCACCGAGCTGACGCCGGGGGGCAGCCCCTCGGTCCTGGCCTCGAGCTATTTCGTCAAGGAGCCGCACAGCTTCAAGGTGCACATGACCCTTCTTGAGACCGGCACCTCTGACGTGGAGAGCTACGTCGTCGACTTCGCCCAGTAGGGTTCCGCGACCTGCCCGGCGGTGAATTGACACCCCGGCACGCGCTGGCGACCTTGTCCCCTCGATGCCCGCGCCCCAGCCACCCCAGTTCGACTCTGTGGAGTCCGTCGTGGCCGACATTGCCGCCGGCCGGATGGTGATCGTCACGGACGACGAGAAGCGCGAGAACGAGGGGGACCTCATCATCGCAGCCTCAAAGGCCACCATCGAGGCCATCGGCATCATGATCCGCCACGGCAGCGGTATCGTGTGCGTCCCGACGACAGGCGAGGTGCTCAAAAATCTCGGACTGGGACCCATGGTCGCCAACAACCGCGACCTCTACCGCACGGACTTCGCCGTCAGCGTGGACGCCGCGTCGGGCGTCACGACCGGGATCAGCGCCGCCGACAGGCTGAGGACAATCAGCCTGATAGGAAACCCGGGCACCCGGCCCGACGACCTTGTGCGTCCCGGCCATGTATTTCCCCTTCGCGCGCGTCCAGGTGGCGTGCTTGAAAGGCCCGGTCACACCGAAGCCGCGGTGGACCTGGCCGTGATGGCGGGCCTTCACCCCAGCGGCGTCCTCTGCGAGCTCATGAACGACGACGGCACCGTCTCCAGGATGCCCGACATCATCGAGTTCAAGAAGAAGTTCGGCCTGAAGATGCTCTCCATCGCAGCCCTGGTGGCGCACCGAGCGAAATCATGTTGCGGATAGCCCCCCCAAGGGTGTCTTCTCAACGTTCCATGAGTCGCGATTCACACAAGCAGCAGGCCATCGATGGCTCCGGCCTGCGGTTTGCGATCGCGGCGGCGCAATTCAATGGCGAGCTGGTGGGGGCCCTCCTGGAGCGCGTCCAGGCCAGGCTCGCGTCCTGCGGGGTGAAAGAGCGCAACGTGAGGGTCGTCAGGGTCCCTGGCTCCAACGAGCTTCCCGTGGCCGCCCAGCTCCTCGCTGACGCGGGCAGGCTCGACGCCGTGATCGCCCTCGGGGTGATCGTCCGCGGCGACACGATCCACTATGAGCTGATCGCGACGGCTGCGACAAACGGCCTTATGGATGTGGCTCTCGAGTCCCGAATCCCCGTGATCAATGGCGTCGTCGTCGCGGAGAACGAGTCGCAGGCCCGCGCGCGCTGCAACGGCCGCATCGACCGGGGGGCCGAGTTTGCAGACGCCGCCCTTGCGATGGCGGCGCTTCGGAAGACACTTACCACATGAGCAAGGCCCAGTACGCACAACGGCATGACGGGCGCGTCGCGGCGCTTCAGTACCTCTACGCCTGGAGCATCAATTCACCGGCGAACCTCGTCGACGACCTCAGGGTCTTCTTCGAGAATCTCGAGCAGCCGCGCGACCACTACTCGTTCGGCGAGGAGCTCATCGACGGGGTGATCAAGAACCAGGACGCCATCGACGCGCAGATCCGCGTGCTTGCGCAGAACTGGGAGTTCGAGCGCGTGGCGAAGATCGACTTGGCGATCCTGCGGATCGCGATCTACGAGATGCTCCACCGCAAGGATATCCCCCCGGTCGTCTCGATCAACGAGGCCATCGACATTTCGAAGCAGTTCTCCAACGCCGACTCGAAGCGGTTCATCAACGGCATCCTCGACAGGCTCAAGGACCAGCTGGGCCGAGATGCCCGCAAGGCGTCGGACTAGGCGGGCGGCGAGTACGCGGAACCGTGCTTTCGCTCTTCAAGAAGTTCAGGGATGGGCTGGCGAAGACCGTCTCGGCGATCTCTTCGAAAACCCATGGCCTCTTTGGAGGCAAGCCAATCGATGCCTCGTCGCTGACGACCTTGGAGGAGGCGCTCTATTCGGCGGACTTCGGGGTCGAGACGACGGCCGAGATCCTCTCGGAGATCAAGACCGCCTCCCGCAAGGACAAGGCCCTGGAGGGGCGCCAGGCGGCCGAGATCGGCGCGGAGGTGCTGAAGCGGGCCTTGGCTGGCTCCGAGGGGTCGGCGACCAAGGCGGCGGAGAAGCCGACCGTCATCGTCCTGATCGGCGTCAACGGCTCCGGCAAGACGACGACCGCCGCGAAGCTCGCCTGGAGGCTCAAGCAGGAGGGCGACACCGTCCTCGTGGCTGCCTGCGACACGTTCCGGGCGGCCGCCATCGACCAGCTCAAGTCCTGGGCGCAGCGCCTTGACCTGGAACTCGTCTCGACGAAGCCCGGTGCCGACGCCGCGGCGGTGGCGTTTGACGCCGTCCAGGCAGCCAAGAGTAGGGGGCGCGACTGGGTGATCATCGACACGGCCGGGCGGCTGCACACCAAGGACAACCTAATGGTGGAGCTGGCCAAGATCCGCCGCGTGGTGGCGAAGATCGACGCGTCCGCCCCGCACCATTCTTGGCTGGTCGTCGACGGATCCCTCGGCTCGAACTCGATTGAGCAGGCGAGGGCGTTTCACAAGAGCTTCGGCCTTACGGGCCTCATCGTCACGAAGCTCGACGGCACCAGCAAGGGCGGCGCCATCGTCGGCATCTGGAGGGAGCTGAAGCTTCCCATTGTCTTCGTCGGCCTGGGCGAGGAGCCGGACGACCTGCAGGCCTTCAGCGCGGCGAACTACGCCTCGGCCGTGTTCGGCACGGATTCCAAGGCTCCCTGATCAGCGCCAGCTCTCTCGGCGGCGAAGCAGCGTCGCCGTCAGGATCAGGACAAAGGAGATGGCCAGGAGGAACGCGGCGAAGGCGTGGGCCGTCGGGTAGTTCAGGTTCTGGACTTCATCGTAGAGCGCGATGCTCGCCACCTTGGTGACCCCGGGAATCGACCCGCCGATCATCAGCACCACGCCGAATTCCCCGAGCGTGTGGGCGAAGGCGAGGGTCAGGCCGGCGGCTATCCCTCGCGAGGCGAGCGGCAGGTGGACGCGGGTCCAGACGTGCCAGGGTGGCGCCCCGTGGGCGGCGCAGGCGTCCAGCTGCTCCTTTGGAACGCTCTTGAGCGCTGCCTGGAAGGGCTGCACCGCGAAAGGCAGGGAATAGATCGTGGAGGCCACCACCAGTCCGAGGAAAGTGAAGGCGAGCGAGTGCCCCGTGACGGCGACCCACCAGCTGCCGGGAGCGTGCTGGGGCGAGAAAGCGATCAGGAGGTAGAAGCCGATGACCGTCGGGGGCAGGACGATCGGAAGGGCGACGAGGGTCTCGATCACCGGCGTTATCCTAGCCCTCGAGGTATTGAGCCAGTGGGCCAGGGGAAGGCCGAGGACGGCGAGGATCGCCGTGGTCAGACCGGCCAGCTCGAGGGTGACGCCGAGGGACTGCCACAGGGCGGGAGTCAGGCCGAGGAAGGCGATGGGGGTTACTGCTCGCACCGAAGGACGTAGACGATGCCCTTCTCCGATCCTATCGCGAGGAACTTGTCGTCATGCGACCACGCGAGGCAGCTCGCGGGAACCGGCATCTTCACCGTGGCGCGCATCGGCTGCTTCCGGTCTGGACTCCAGAGCATCAGGGTTCCGTCGACCGACGCTGTCGCCAGGAGACCGTGGGTGCGCTGGAAGGCCGTCCCGCAGACCTGGTCGGGATGGGGAAGCATGACGGGCTCGCGGCCCTCGGGGCCGGCTCCCGTGCAGTCCCACACGCAGGCATCCTGGCTGCCGCTGGTGGCGAGCCAGCGGCTCGCACAGTCAAAGGAAAGATGACGCACCTTGGTCTCATAGCCGCTCATCTGCAGCTCGACGTCGCTCTCGGGCATCCACAGGTGGACGCTTGGATCCTGGTTGCCAGAGACGAGCCAGCGCCCGTCCGGCGACCAGGTCAGCGCATGTATTCCGTTGCCGTAGGGGAATTCCTTCTGGGCGATGGCATCGTCCCCGTCCCAGATGCAGACGCCGCCAAAGTACGCGACGGCCGCACGGGCTCCCTTTGGATGCCACGCCACCGCCGTGATGGTCTTCGGCGCGTCCTTGAATTCATGGCGGATCGTGGCATCCGGGTTCAGGTACACGAACTTCCTGCCGGCCGCGGCAGCCAGCGTGGCGCCAGGACCCTCGGGCCTCCAGGAGAGATGCTCCACCCAGGAGCGGCCCAGGTTGGCGGTCGCGACGTGCTGGCCCGCCACGGCGTCCCAAAGCTTCACTGCGCCGTCCTGGCCGCCGGTGGCCAGGGTGGAGGAGGAGGGCTTCCACGAGATCGCGTTCGTGCCGCCGTCATGGCCCGAGAGCTCATGGCGGCGCGATCCCCCGGACGCGTCGAAGATCGTCACGGGACCCGCGCCGGAAGCCGCGGCTATCACCGAGTTGTCGGGTGACCAAGCCAGGTCGATGACGTAGTCGTCCAGTTGCCCGGCCCAGTGCTTTGTCAGCTGCATCGGCTGGTCAGGCGAGGCAGGCCTTGAAGGCCGTGTTCAACGCCGCGCGGTCGAGGTTCTTGCCGATGAACACGAGGGTGTTCATTCGGGGCTCGGAACCCCAGTCGCGGTCGAACTTGGCATCGAACAGCATGTGGATTCCCTGGAAGACCAGCCGCTTCGCGGAGCCCTTCACGCTCAGCACGCCCTTCATCCTGTAGATATCGTTGCCCTTCGTGCGCAGGAGATGGCTGATCCACTCGTTCAGCCGCTTGCTGTCGAGTTCGCCCGCCTCCTGGATGCCCACCGAGGTCACGCTCTCGTTGTGCTCGTGGGCGGCGTGGTAGTCGGCCTGCCATGAGGGCTTGACGGTCTCACCGGCCACCTGGACGTGCAGGGGCTCGTCGCCGCACCCCTCGAACACCATGAAGAGCCCGGCCTTTTCGACCTCGAGCCTGTAGGTGCCGCGTCCCTCTTCGAGAAGCAGCCTGTTGAGCGATGTTCCTGGCACGACCGAGTCGCCCGCCTTCAGGCGCTTTTCCCAGTCGGCGAAGACTTTCACGGCCGCGTCCCGCGCGGCTGACGTCTGCTCCTCGCCAAGCCCCGTCACCGGGATCACCGCCACGTCCAGCTCGTTCTCGTTGCCGTGGTGATGGTGGTGGTGTCCTTCGTGTCCGTGCTCGTGATCATGCTCCTCGCCCGGGGCGTGGCCGATCACGAGTTCGTGGCTGCCTGCGGGAAGCTGGTAGGCACCGGCCCACTCGAAAGGATATTCCGGCTCGAGGAACTTCGGGTCCAGTTCCGTGGCATGCCCGAGGTTGAAGCCGCCGATCCCGAGGACGCGCTCCAGGGGGACGTTGCAGTTCTGGGTCCGGGTGACGGATGCGACGGCGTTGATCTCCTTGATGCGGGCCTCGAGGGCGTCCAACTCAGCAGGGGTCGCCAGGTCCGTCTTGTTGAGGAGGATGACGTCCGCGAAGGCCAGCTGCTTGACCGACTCGTCGTCCGAGTCGAGGTGGGAGGAAACGTGCTTTGCGTCTACGACCGTCACGATGCCGTCCAGCCGGAAGTTGCGCTTCATCTCGTCGTCCGTGAAGAACGTCTGGGCCACGGGTGCCGGGTTGGCCAGGCCGGTGGTCTCGATCAGGATTCCATCCAGACGGTCCTTGCGCTTCAGGAGCCTGCCCAGGATCCGTATGAGGTCGCCCCGAACCGAGCAGCAGATGCAACCATTGTTCATCTCGAAGAGCTCCTCGTCGCTCTGGATCACGAGCTGGTTGTCGACTCCGACCTCCCCGAACTCGTTCTCTATCACCGCCAGCTTGCGGCCGTGCTGCTCGGAGAGGATTCGGTTAAGGAGGGTCGTCTTGCCGGAGCCAAGGAAGCCGGTGAGGACGGTTACGGGTATTGGGCTGGGATCCATTCGGTCTTTCGGGTGCTTCCACGAAATGAACGCCAATGCGACCCGCCGTCAACCGGCGAGGGCGGCTCCCCTTGGACCTAGGGCGTGAGGACCTCGTCGTCGCCCGTCCAGAGCACCCCGTCGGGGCCCGCCGATCGGATCTCCATCTTCTCGCCCGATAGCTGGTGGAAAAAGTACGCGTGGCCCCAGCGGTCGCAGAGCTCGCCCTTGGCATTGAGGGCGGGGCTGTCAGGCGGGATGAACGCGAATCCGACCTTGTTGCGTCCCTTCAGGACCGCGGTGATCTCCGCATTTTCCCCCACCGGGTCCCCGTCCCGGACGGCCGAACGGTAGGCGAGGAAGATCTCGTTCACGAGCCGCAGGTCGGAATGCACGTCCGTCCTCGGCGAATTCAGGTCGTCCGCCAGCGTCGAGCGGCCGGCGGGATCGGAGGCGGACGCGGCAAGCGCGGGCCGGCCGGCTGCTGTTTCGGCGGCAGCGTGTTGGCGCAGGGGCGAAATACCCCTCCAGATCGGCGCGAGCCTGGGGTGGAAGACCACCAGCAGGAGGACGACGCCGGTGGCGAGCGCGGCGCCGAAGATTCCGATCCTGATGCGCTGCGTTTCCATCACGACGCCATGAAGCCGAGGTTTGGAACCGCGAATCTTCCGATGTTCGGGAGCACCACCGCGAGGTTTGAGGCGCTCACGCCAAACCACGACGCGAGCGTCGCGGAGTACTCGTCGACACTCGTCGTGGGTATCCAGCGCCCGCGCCCTGTGTCCTCAGGGCCGCCAAGCTCAAGGAGCGGCACCGAGCCGTAGATGTCGCCGCCCCTGACGGCGCCGCCCATCAACAGGTGGTGGGAGCCCCAGCCATGGTCAGAGCCCGCCGTCCCGTCGCTCGTTCCGTTCGTGTTGAAGGTCCGGCTGAAATCGGAGGCCGTGAATGTGGTCACCTGATTCTGGACGCCGAGCTCGGCCGTCGCCGCGGAGAAGGCGCTGAGGGCCTGGCTCAGCTGGGCAAAGAGGGTCGCATGCGCGGGAAGCTGGTCGGAGTGAAGGTCGAACCCGCCAAGGCTCGCAAAGAAGACCTGCCTAGTGAGGCCAAGCTTGGGGGCGGCGCCAATCATGCGCGCGATCATCTTCATCTGCGAGGCGATGTTTGTCGTCGGGAAGACGGTCGCCAAGGCAGGCGCCGTGGCGAGGACCGAATTCAGGAGCTGACTGTCGGCGACCGCCGCCGAGGTGGTGCCCCCGAAGGCCGCCTCGAAAAGATTCTGCTCCTGGAGATTCAGGATGTTCTGCTGGGCGCCGTAGCGGGCGGTCGCGAGGGTTGAGCCGCTCATGCCGCTAAGGACCACGGCGCCGGTGGGATTGACCGCGAACTGGGATACGGTCCTTCCCACCTGGAAGGAGTTCTGCCCGGCGACGCTGACGGACATCGATATCTTCGGGTTGGAATTGAGCGAGTCCACGATGTCGGCGAGGCGTCCTCCCCAGCCGGTCGTGAAAGGCTGGTCGGGCACGCTGCTCTGCCATTGCACCTGCTGGTTTGCGTGGGAGAAGAGCTGCGGCGGGAGAGCGACCGTTCCGGCCTTGTACTGGGCCAATGTGACCGGCTGAACGAGCGTCCCGGTGTTTGCCATCAGAGCCAGCCGACCCTGTCCGAACAGCTGCTGCACCTCGGCCAGGGAGGGATGCAGCGCCCACTGGCGGCCGTCGCTGTACGCCTTGGGGGCGATCGGAAGGAGGGTCGATTGCGGCAGGGCGAGCACGGTCCTTGCCGCCGAGTAGAGCCCGTAGTTCGTGCTGTCGATCGGCACCACGAGGTTGTTCGAGTCGTTGCCGCCGTATAGGAAAAGGCACACTAGGGCCTTGTAGTCGGAGGGCGCCGAGTCGGCCGCGAGGGCGCCTATCATCCGCAGCTGCGCGAGGGCAGAGAGCATGCCGGTCGCCCCGACGGCGGCGCACGCCCTGCCGATGAACCTGCGCCTGGAAAGGTCGTGTATGTTGCTCATTTTTGGATCGCTGCGTCGGGTGATGTGGCGGTCAGGTACAGGGCCATCTGCGCCAGCGCCGTGGCCGTCGTTGAGGACGGCGCGGCCTTCAGCCCGGCGACGATGGCGGCCTGCGTCGAGGCGCCCATCGCGTTCCCGCAGAGCAGCTGGTTCAGCGTGGCCACCATGGCGGTCGGGTTTGCCGAGTTCGCCGTGAGCGATGACAGGTTGAGAACGAGCGTCGCGGCCGCCGGGGGATTCGCGAAGTAGACGGTCGAGTAGATGTTGTTCGGCACGCTGATCGCGGTGCTTGCCGTCGTGATCTCGAACTCGGGAGCCTGGAGGCCCGCGGCCGCGAGCACGCCCTCCTGCACATAGTCCGGATCGAAAAAATTGAAGACCGTCGGGGACCTCAGCGAGGCCTCCGCGAGCGCGGTCTGGGCGTTGAAGATACTGAAGCGGTTGTCCGTGGCCGAGGCGCCGAACGCCCTGTAGATCGCCGTCAGGCGCAGGAGAGGCTCCTTCAGCTTCCCGAAGCCGCTGTTGCCCGCGACCGTCAGGGACCTCGCCTCGTAGTCGGTGAGGATCGCCTTCACGACCGCGGCCAGGTTGCCCCTTGTGCCGGTGCCATCATTCGCGAAGACCTGGGAGACCCGGTAGACGTAGCCGGGGCTGGGGTTGCTCGTCACGAGGCGCTGTATGAGCTGCGTGCAGAAGTAGGGCCCCGTGTTCGGGTGGTTGAAAAGGGCGTCGAGCTCCATCTTCAGGTCTGGCGCGGCGTCCTGGCCCGCGGGCAGGACAAGGCCGCCGACGACGGTCTTCTGCGTCGTGTCGTGGTATGACGCGTAGGCCATCATCGGATCGTCGAAGTCCGAGGCCGCCCCGTAGAAGCTCGGGCTCGCCGCCGTCGAGTGGTAACCCCACCCGGTGAACACGTTCGCGGTCTGGACAATCTCGTCCTGGTTGTAGGTCGGCACCGGCAGGCCGCTAGAGTTCAGAACGAGGGATCCGTCGGGCTGCAGCTCGTTGAGCCCTATCGTGAAGAGCTGCTGGACCTCCCTCGCATAGTTCTCGTCCGCACTCGTGCCCTTGGCCGCGTTGGCCTTGGCGTTGCGCAGCATGTTCAGGTAGTTGCCCATGGCCGGGCTGAGCGTCACGTCGTTGAGGAGCGCCCGGAAATTCCCGAAGGCGTCCTTGGCGAGCATGTCGTAATAGTTGGCGAGTCCGTCAGCCTCCAGGTTGAGCTGCGAGGAGACATCTGAGGTCACGAAAATCTCGCTGAGCGCGAAGGCCACGCGCTGGCGCAACTGGTCCTTGCAGGTCACCGAGATCTTCCACCAGGCCTCCTGCCTGTTACTCTGCAACACCGGGTACTGGCCCGTGTTCGGAAAAGCCGCCGCGTCGGCGTCGGCCTCCGTCCGGTGCGACGTCTCGGGCAGCGCAATCTGCGATGCGATCCACGCCGCGTAGCCCTGTGACTGCAGTGCTGCTATGTCGGAAGAGGTGGCCCCAAAGGTTGCCTGTGTCAGAAACCGGGGAGCGTCCGCGTCGGACACCGAGGCCAGGCTGATGGCCGGGGGCGATGGCGGCGCCGAGAAGGTGACGGAGCCTGAGCCCAGACCGAACTGACCACCCAGCTCGCCGCCGGGGTAGGTCGCGCTGTCGATCTCGACGTAGAGATTGCCATCCTTGAGGGCGGACACGATGTCGGCCGCCGAATAGGTGCCCTGGGCGGTGGGCGTCCATGTCAAGTTGGCGACCTGTCCCTTCGGGAGTCCGAGGACAACGGTGCCGTTGTTCGTGTCGCCGCCGATCTCCAGGTGAGCCACGACCTCGTCGGAGCTCAGGTTGCTAAATGTCAGGCTGATGCTCGCGACCGTCCCGTTGGCGCCGAGCAGGATGGTCGCCACTCCGGAGCCGGTGGACGCGGTCGCAGCGGCAGTCGGCCTGATCTGGGAAACGTAGAGGGTGGGGGGCAGGTTCTGGATCGTGACGGTCGCCGCCGACGGGGAACCTATGCTGTAGGAACTCGACGCCTTGAGCGAGAGGCTCACCGTGCTCGAGGCCGACGAAGAAAAGCTGATGTTGGGGCTGACCGGTATGGTCCCGCTGGAGGCGTAGGCGCCGAGTGTGAGCGTCCCCGGCAACGACTGGTAGTCGGTGCCGTTGACCGCGGTGCCGCCCACATTGTAAGCCACCGTAAGCGGCTGACTCGTGTCGCCGGCCCGGGATACAATGAAGGACCCCGGATTGGTGCCTCCCGTGTCGGCGGACGCGTCATTCGCGGTGATCGTCACGCTCTGGGGTCCGGCGGGAGCCGAGGATGTGATGTCGTATACCTCCACAAGCCCGACGCCGGTGGCCCCGCCGTTTCCGCTCACGGGCACGGTGTAGGATCCCGGTCCCAGCGTCACGACCAGGGCGGAGTCGAGGCTGCCCGAGGTGAAGGGGAATGCGCCGGCGCTCGCGAAGATGGAGGCAAGTTCGGAGGAGTCCGGGCCGGAGGCGAGGGGAGTGCCCCAGTTGTCATTGCCGGCCACAATGGAGCCCGAGGCGTTCATCACTGACAGTGTGGGATCCGCCAGCGCTCCGGGAACGTTGAGCCCGGAGAGCGCGGGCCCCGCGGCCCTGATGAGCAGCGTCCTTGTCCCGCTCCCTGCGCCTATCGTGAGGCCGGGTATCATGATGCTGCCGTTGGTGCCGATCTGGCCCCGGGTCGAGAGGTTTTGCAGGCGCGCCGTGGAGGAGGTCGCGCCCACCTCGTAGACCTCGAGGAGGACAATGCCCGTCGTGCTCCCGACGCCGGCCACCTGGGCCGTGTAGGTTCCCGCAGGAAGCGTCGCAACGAGGGCGGAGTCCGCGCTGCCCACTGGCAGCGCGAAGGCGCCGGCTTCGCTCATCAGGGCGGCGCTCGCCGTCCCGCCGGGAGAACTCCAGCCTTGGTTGGACTGGATCAGGTTTCCCGAGGAATCGAACAAGGAAAGTTCCGGCGCCATCAGGACGCCCGTGACGTTGAGTGGCAGAAGAGCCGGCCCGACGGCGCGGATGAGCACGGTCTCCGGGGAACCTGCTCCGATGGCAAAGCCCGCGATCATGATGTCGGGTCCGGTGCCGACAGACCCGCGGGTGGAAAGGTTGAACACCCGCGGTGAATCGGCGCGCAGAAATGGTCCGATGGCGAATGCCATGACGCAGAGGACCTTAAGGCGCAGGCGTGCCGCGGCCGGAAGTACGAGCATGACCCCTGTGACGTCGCAAGGGGTCGAAGGTGTCAGGCGCTCGGGCCTTTTACGTTTTTTTCGCCGCAGCCGGTCAGGCGATCTCGTAGAAGGGCGTGCCCGAGCCGTGCGCCACTATCTTGAACTCGCACTTCAGGACAGGACGAAGCGGCACGAGGGCCTCCTCGACCGCGTCGTGGGAATTGCAGTCGCGGGAAAGGTGCGCGAGATAGATCTTCTGCCAGCGCGGGCTTGCCACACTCGAGAGGAGCTCGCTCATGCGCTCGTTCGAGAGGTGGCCGTGGCGACCAGAGATCCTGCGCTTTAGCACCCACGAGCGCTTGGGGTCGGCCTCGAGCATCCTGTGGCAATGGTTGGCCTCGACGACGATGACGTCGGACTCGCGGATTCGCTCCCGTACGCCGGGCGTGGCGTGTCCGAGGTCCGTCACCCACGTGAGCGTTCTTCGCGGCGAGAAGAGATCATCAAGGCCGCTCGTGAAACGGAAGCCCACGGGGTCCGACGCATCGTGGGGGATGGAGAAACTCTCGACGTCGATGTCCTTGAATCTGAAGGCGGAGCCGGTCGCGAAGATTTGCCACTCTGGCGTCCACGTGAGCATCTTCTGGACGGCTCTTGCGGTCGCGGCGTTGGCGAAAAACTTCAGGTGGGGAAACTTCTTCAGACCCTCAACCCCCGAGCAGTGGTCGCTGTGCTCGTGGGTGACGAACACGGCGTCGATGGCCTGGATCGACTCGCCTGACTCCTTCAGGAGCTCGCCGAGGCGGCGCGCGGAGAGGCCCGCGTCCAAGAGGATGCGGGACCCGTCCGTCACCAAAATGGCACTGTTGCCCGAGCTCCCGCTCGCCAGGATCGAAAATCTCATCGCTATGGAAACGATTCAGCGTGCGCCCGCCGGCAGGGCAATGGTTTTTCGTCCGGTGGTTGACCGCCGTGCATTTTGTGGTACGCCTGACCCTCCATGCCGACTCGAAAGGTAGAACCCGTCGCAGGAGAGGTGCTCGTAACAAGGCAGTTACACTTCAACGCGGGGCATAGGCTTTACAATCCGGCGCGCAGCAGGGCATGGAATGAGCGCATGTACGGACCCTGCGCCAACCCCAACGGCCACGGGCACAACTATGTGATCGAGGTCACGGTGAGCGGCCTCCGGGATCCCGAGACCGGTTACGTTATCGACCTCGGCGTCCTCAAGGGGATCGTGGAGAAGGCCGTCATCGAGCCGTGCGACCACCGCAACCTGAACAAGGACGTCGATTTCCTTAAGGGCGTGATACCGACCGCTGAGAATCTCGTGGTTGCCTTCTGGGGAAGGATCGCCCCCCGGATCAAGTCCGGAACGCTCCACAGCGTCCGTCTTTTCGAGACGCCGCGCAATTCCGCGGAATACAGGGGACCAGGGGGCGGCCGATGAGCAAGGACAGCCCGATGTACCTGCATTCCTCGGCAAAGGGCGCGCCCGCCAGGACCAAGAGGGCCTACGACTCGAAATTCAAGCCGTCGGCGGCCTACCGCAGGTCGATGCCCGACATCATGGACGTCGCGCACGACGCGATCCAGGGAGCGCACGTCCCGATCCAGCAGGTCGGCGTCTCGAACTTCAAGCTGCCGCTGAAGATCAGGATGAAGAAGGGCGGCTCGCAAACCCTCGAGACCAGCGTGACGGGGACCGTCTCGCTCGAGGCCGAGCTGAAGGGAATCAACATGAGCCGCATCGTCCGCTCGTTCTACGACCACAAGAACGAGGTCTTCACGGGCGAGAGCGTCGGCAGGATCCTCAAGTCGTACCTTCGGCGGGTGGAGAGCAAAGACGCGCGCCTCAAACTCTCGTTCTCGTATCCCATCCTCCAGCGCAGCCTCAGGAGCGGGCTTGAGGGATTCCAGTTCTACAAGGCGGCTTTCGAGGGCGTCGTCACGCGCTCGGGAGAGTACCGAAGGTTCGTGCATTTCGACTTCGTCTACTCCTCCGCGTGTCCGTGCTCGGCCGAGCTGGCCGAGCATGCCCGCGATACCCGGGGCGTCTACGGCGTCCCCCATTCCCAGCGCAGCAAGGCAAGGCTCGTCCTCGAGGAGGCCAAGGGGAAGAAGATTTGGATAGAGGATGTCCACGCGCTCTGCGTGAGGGCGCTGCGGACGGAGACCCAAGTGATGGTCAAGAGGGAGGACGAGCAGGCGTTTGCCGAGCTCAACGGCGCACACCTCAAGTTCGTCGAAGACGCGGCGCGCCTCCTTTACCGAGAGTTCGACGCCGACGGCCGGGTGCGCGACTTCCAGATAGCCTGCTCGCACCTTGAGTCGCTCCACTCCCACGATGCCGTGAGTGTCATATGCAAGGGCGTCGAGGGCGGTTTCAGGGCCGACTTCATGGATTTCGCGTCGCTCGTGTGCTAGGTTTGCGCCCGTTCCAATGCCCAAACCGAAGCGCATCCCCGTCATTGTCATCACAGGAGCCTCCCAGGGAATCGGTGCCGCGATCGCGGTGGCCTTCTCACGGGAGATACCAGGCGCCCGGCTGGCGCTGGTCGCGCGCGACTCGGCCAACCTGGCCGTGGTCGCCAAGGCCTGCGCCGAGGCCGGCGCAACCCCCGGCGTATTTCCGTGCGACGTCACCGACGAGAAGGATGTCGCGGCGCTCGAGGTCCTCGTGCGCAAGCGCTTTGGGCCGGTCGACGTGCTTGTGAACAACGCAGGTAAATTCGCGGGCTCGCCCTTCCTCTCAACGAGCGTCGCGGACTTCGACCGGATGATCTCGGCAAACCTGCGCAGCCTGTTCCTCGTGTCGAAGGCCTTTGCCGCGGGGATGGTGAGGCGCCGCCGCGGTGACATCTTCAACATGGGTTCGGTGGCGGGCATCACGGCCTTCGCCGGCGCGCCCGCCTACTCGGCCGCGAAGTTCGGCGTGGCGGGCCTTTCAAAGGCGATGCGGGCCGAGTTTCAGGACAAGGGAGTGCGGGTGTGCTGCGTTCATCCGGGCGCCACGGTGTCGCCCTCCTGGAAGGGCAGCGGCGTCCCCGCATCCAGGATGATGCCGGCTGAGGACATCGCCCAGGCCTTCGTGGGTCTCTACAAGATGACCCGGCGCACGGTGGTTGAGGAAATCGTCCTTCGTCCGCAACTCGGCGACCTATAAGGGATAGGGAAAGCCTGCCCTTGCCGCACCCTGCACGACGCAGGCCTGCTATTTGTGCATATTGCGGGAAGCTGGGGTTCGCAACTGAGCGACATCTAGGCGTAATCCCTTGGAAGCCATGAGCTAGCAATTTTAACAATTCGATGGCACGGCATCCGCTTAATAGGGCGTAACTCTAAGGAAGCCTAGATTACCAAATAACTGTCCCACGCCCATGAACGCCACAAATGCTCTTCTCTTCGCGGCCTTCGGATTTCTGATGGAAATCGCCCCGCGAGCCTTCCCTTCACTCTTTCCGAGCTGCGGCTCTTACCAGTACAGCTGCAGGGCACTCTGGCTCTTTGTCATGGGCGCAACCCAGATCACGATCGGCGTGGGATTCCTCGCCCTGAACAATGTCGGCCCGTTTGCCCTGCGAGCCATCGCCCGCACCCGCGCGCAAATTGGTGGCCAGCTAGCCCTGCCGGAGCCACGCGGCGTCACCATCCGCTAAGATCCCCCCAAGTTCAGAGCAGTACCGTCTGTCCGTCGCCCATCGGCTTTAGTCCGATCGCCGCATATCCCTTGTCGGTGAGCATGCGCCCCTGGGGGGTGCGGCGAAGATAACCCTCCTGGATCAGGAAGGGCTCGTGCACTTCCTCAAGCGTCTCGGATTCCTCGCCGACGGCCACCGCGATCGTGCTCATGCCGACCGGGCCGCCACGGTAGTTCTCGGCCATGACGCGCAGCATGCGCTTGTCCATTTCGTCCAGGCCCGCGGCGTCGATCTCCAGGAGCTCAAGGCCGGCGGCCGCGACGGCGCGCGTGATGGCGCCCTTGGCGCGCTCCTGAGCGAAATCGCGTATGAAGTTGATCAGATTGTTCGCAACCCTGGGCGTTCCGCGGGCCCTGCGGGCGATCTCCTCCGCGCCTCCCTCGTCGATCTCGACCTTCAGGAGCCCGCAGCTTCGCCTCACGATCGAGACGAGGGTCTGCGTGTCGTAGTAATCGAGCCGGGTCTGGAGCGTGAACCTCGAGCGCAACGGCGCAGTGAGGAGCCCGGCCCGCGTCGTAGCGCCGATCAGCGTGAACCTCGGCAGTGTGAGCCTCACGCTGCGCGCGTTCGGGCCCTGGTCGATCATGATGTCTATGCGGAAGTCCTCCATGGCGGAGTAAAGGTACTCCTCGACGGTCTTCGGTATCCTGTGGATCTCGTCGATGAAGAGGATGTCGCCCTCCTCGAGGTTGGTGAGGAGTCCGGCGAGGTCGCCCGCCTTCTCTACCACGGGGCCCGACGTGACGCGCACGTTGCGGCCCAGCTCGCTGCCCAGGATGAAGGCGAGCGTCGTCTTTCCCAGCCCGGGGGGGCCCGAGAGGAGGATGTGGTTCAGCGGCTCGCCGCGCTTGCGCGCGGCGCCCACCATCACCTGGAGACGCTCGATCGTCTTTGCCTGCCCGGCGAAGTCGGAGAAGCGGAGCGGGCGCAGCGCGGCTTCGGCCGCGGTCACGGGCGCCGCGAGGGTCGATGTAACGAACCCGGTTCCCTTATCGCCGGAAGACGGCTGCCTGGAGGGGATTATTTCCATTCGAGCTCGGCGCCAAGCGAGCGCAGGTTCTCGACGAACCTGGGGTGCGCGCGCTTGATGATCTCGGCGTTGCGGACGACGCTGCGCCCGGGGATGGAGGCTGCGACCATGGTGAGCGCAACGGCCGCGCGGATGACGTAGGGTGAGTCCACGACGGCGGGCCTTAGCGGGCGGTTGCCGAACACCACGATGCGGTGCGGGTCACTCACGAGCACGTGGGCGCCGAACTTCGCGAGCTCGGGCATCCACGAGAATCCATTCTCGTAGACCTTGTTCCAGAAATGAATCGTCCCCTCGCAGCGCGTCGAAAGCGCGATCAGGAGCGGCAGGAGGTCGACCGAGAAATACGGCCACGGGGCGGCTTCGATCTTGGGCAGCAGGTTCGCGGTGTGAGGCGTCTCGATCACCATGCTCTGGCCGCGTTTCACCGAGGCCGAAGTGCCGTCATGCGTCACGACGACGCCCAGCTTCCTGAACGAGCGCGTGATCAGGTCGAAGTGCTGGGGAACCGAGTTGAGCACGGTCACGTCGCCCCCCGTGATGGCGCCAAGGGCAAGGAACGTGGTGACCTCGTGGTAGTCGGTGCCGATCTCTATCGAGGCTCCGTGGAGGACGCCCACGCCCTCGATCGACAGCATGCTCGTGCCGATACCGCTGATCTTGGCCCCCATCGCAACTAGGGCCTTGCAGAGATCCTGGACGTGCGGCTCGCTCGCCGCGTTCATGAGCGTCGAGGAACCCTTGCCGATCGAGGCGGCCATCGCGAAGTTCTCGGTCACGGTGACCGACATGTAGTCGAGCCAGTGCCTGGCGCCGCTGAAGCCCGACTTTGCCGTGATGACCAGGGGGTCGTCCCCCTGGACGTCGGCCCCTAGTGCGGCGAGGATGTCCAGGTGCGGGTCGATCTCGCGCACACCGAGTGAGCATCCCTTCGCGTTCGAGCGGATCGTGATGCTGCCAAGCCTGTGGAGGAGGGCGGGGTAGAGGAGCACTGTCGAGCGCATGTCCTGGGGCAGCTCGGAACTCGAGAGGGCGCTCCTGAATGAGCTGTGGTCGACCTTCATGACGCCCTTCGAGCGGTCCCACGCTATCTTGGAGCCCTGCGACTCGAAGAAAGCCACGAGCTTGTCGAGGTCCGTGATGTCCGGGACGTTCGAGAGGCTCACCGGCTCGTTCGTGAGCAGGGTCGCGCACAAGATCGGCAGGACCGAGTTCTTGTTGCCCGAAGGGGTGATGATTCCGGAGAGCGGCTTGCCTCCGTTGACGACGAGATCGGCCATAAAAAAAGGCGCCCGCACGAAGCGGACGCCTTGGAATGCGCTCTCTGAAGAGCGCGTTGGCAATATTAAACGGGAACGGACCCTCAGGGTCAGATCGCGCCGCCTCCCTGGCTGCCCTCGCTGCGCGGGTTGCCGCCCCTGTCGCGGCCGCCGCGGCTGCGCCTGCGGCGGTTGCCGCCTTGGCGATCACCGCCGCCGCCGTGGCGCTCGCCGTCCTGGTGGGAGCCCTCGCCGCGAGGACTCTCGCTGCGGTTGCCCTCGCCACGCTGGCCGTCGCCGCGGAAGCCCTGGGGGCCGCCGTGACCGTGACCGCGCCCGCCGCGGTGGCGCCTGCGCTGGCCGTCGCCGCGGTAACTGTCCTGGCCACCCTCGCGGGGGGCCGGTGCGGGGGCTGCGGGCTTGCTGCCGCCGAAGAGGCTCTTCAGCCAGCCAAGGAAACCCTTGGGGGCCGCTGCCGGGGCGACGTAGGGGGTCTGGTTGCGATTCTCGAAGCGCGGGCGCTCGTCCCTCGGGTCGCGCGGCTGGCGGGCCTCGCGGGGATCGCGTGGCTGGCGGGCCTCCCTCGGGTCACGCGGCTGGCGCTCGTCACGGGGATCCCTGGGCTGCCTGGCGAAGCGCGGGTCGCGCGGCTGGCGCTCGTCCCTCGGGTCACGCGGCTGGCGCTGGAAGCCCTCGGAGCGGTTCTCGGAGCCCTCCTGGCGGGGCATGCTGTCCTCCCGGCGGTCCGGGCGGAACGTCGGGCGCTCGTCGCGGCGGGGCCTCTCGGCCTCGTCGGACGATTCCTCGCGCGGGGATGAGGGCGACTCCCAGCTCACGGCCGGGCGTGCCGAGTCGGCGGGGGGAAGGATATTGATCTCCGTCTTGTCAGCCTCGGCGTGAACCGGGGCATCCGGGGCGGCCACGTGGACCGGCTCGGAGGCGACGGGGGCGGGCTGTGCCGCAACCGGGGCCGGCTCGCTGTGTGTCTCAACTTTGGCCGGCTCCGCAGCCGGCGCGTTCTCGGGCTCTGGGCTCGCGAACGGGTTCTTGTACTCGCGCACGGGTACGATGACCTCGATTGCGTTGGGTTTGTAATCGGCCTTGGCCGACGTGTCTGCTGCTGCTGGGGCCGAAGCGCCGGACTGGCGCTTGCCGCGGGCGAGGCCCGATCCGCGGGTGCTGCCGAACGTTCCGGCAGTGGTCTCGGCGCTGGCCGCGGGTGCCGACTTGTCGGCAGCCGGGGCGAGTGATGCGCCGGACGGGTTTGTATCTGTCATTGTGTTTTTGTTTTGTGTAATGGCGCACGCCGAAGAATCGGGGGCGGCCTTGTTTGCCGGCGGTGCGGAGCGCATGGATACGCGCTCAGACGCAAACGCCGAAGGGTTAATAATCTGCCATTTTCCCTCTGGCGGCAACCCCAAAAGCACCCTTTTGGACGGGTCCAATTGCATCTTGCGCCCGACCGGGGCCGCCGCAGCTTTGGGTCCCATGGACAAATTCGACGAGATATTCAGGATGCAGGACGCCCTTAACCGCCGCATTGGCGTATCCCTCCCTCCGGAGACCGAGGAGGAGAAGGCGAAGTGGATCCTGAACTATACCCGCGCCATGCAGCAGGAAATGGCGGAACTCGTTGATTCCGTGCCGTGGAAGTGGTGGGCGAAGTACCAGAAGTTCGACGAGCAGAACGCCAGGGTCGAGGTGGTCGACCTGTTCCATTTCGTGATTTCCCTGGCCCAAACGCTGGGCATGAGCGCCGAGGACGTCTTCACGGCCTACGTGAAGAAGAACCAGGTGAACCTCCAGAGGCAGGAGTCCGGATACGTCAAGAAGGACGAATCCGACTCCAAGCACATCTGAGGCGCGCGCCCGCGCGTCTGTCCGGGATGAAGCTCTCCCTGCTCGCCTCGGTCGTCCTCTTCGCCGGCTGCGCCTCGGTGCAGACGAAGATCGAAATCAACGCCCCGGCCAAGGACGTGAGGAGCGCCCTCCTCAGGTTCGAGGACTACCCAAGGTGGAATCCCTTCATCGTCAGGGTGGACGGCATGGCCAAGGAGGGCGGCAAGGTGCAGGTCACCGTGAAGCCGGTCGGCAAGGACCCGATCTCCGGCGAGACAACGATCACTTCGCTCACGCAGACGCGGCTTGCATGGACCGGGAGCCTGGCGATCCCGGGTCTCTTCCGCGGGAAGCACGAGTTCATCATCGAGGACGAGGGCCCCAAAAGGACAACCTTCTACCAGAACGAGAGAATGTCCGGGCTCATCATCCCGTTCTTCGACTTCAAGCCGGAGGCGCAGGGATTCGCGCTCATGAACGAGGCGCTGGAGAGGCAGGCCGAGGGGGCCGCGAAGTAAACCCGCGCCTAGCGCGAGACGACGAAGGCGGCCTGGACGTCGACGGCGACGTTCCCGTCCTCGACGATGGAGGCGCGAAGCTTGAGCTTGGCCTTGCCGTAGCGAGCGAGGGCCTCCTTGAATTCCGCGATGGCTGCCTGGGCCGGACGCTCGCATATGGCGCGAAGGTCGCCTATAACAGGGCGGCGGTAGGCCGCGCGGCTCTCCTTCACCACAATGTGCCAGACTGGCTTCTCGGCCTTCTTCTCGTTTTTCATCAGCTCCCAGACGACGCCGTATCCGGCGAGGGTAGCGAGGGAAACGAGGCTTCCACCGAATGCGGTGTTGAGGGAGTTCTTGTTCTGTTCCTTCGGGGCTGTAAGCACCAGCGCACGGTCGTCGCTTACCTCGACGCCGACGCCCATCGCTTTCGCGAGCGGAATCATTTCGTGAAGAAACAATTCAAGTGCTGGAACCTTGACCGGCTTCATTGCGCAGACGCTGGAGGAATTATTGTTCGGCGTCAAAGCTGACGCGTGCAATCGTCACTAAATTTGCAATACTGGATTTCGAGCTTGGCATCACGCTGAGGCAAAGTGGTTTGCGTATTTTACCAATTACCGGGAAACGACTGTTTCGCGTGAGGTAACCGTGGAAAGTTCGGTTGTTGAAGGTGGAAGGGTGCCTCGGTACTTTCACTAGATGAGGTCCCGACGACGCAGGAAGAGCATCATGGCCCCGTCGGTCATCGCGGTCATTTTGTTCGGGCTCGTCGGTTTTCTTGTCCTTCCACCGATCATCAAAGGGCAGCTGGAGAAGCGGCTGACGGCGGAACTGGGCCGCACCGTCACCGTCGGCAAAGTGCGCGTGAATCCATTCGCGCTGTCGCTGACGCTCGATGACCTGGACATCGCGCAGAAGGACGGCCCGGGAACGTTGGTGGGATGGAAGCGCCTTTACGTTCGCTTCGACGCGCTCCTCTCGATCGCTGGTGAATGGGTGATCGGGGACATCGAGCTCGACGGATTCCATGCGAGCGTGACGCTAAACCACGACGGCTCGTTCAACTTCTCGGACCTCCTTGTGAAGTTTGCTCCGCCCTCGTCCGCCCCCACGAAGCCGGACCGGCCAGTCAGGATATCCAACCTCTCCGTCACGGGTGCCGAGGTCCATTTCGTGGACATGACGCCCAAGCACTCGTTCACGACGGTGGTCGGGCCGCTCACCTTCAACCTGACGGGCTTTCACACCGCGGGCTCAAGCGGGGCGCCTTACCACTTTGACGCCACGACCGAGGCAGGGGAGAGCCTGACCTGGAACGGCACGCTTGTCGCCGACCCGTTCTCCTCTTCCGGCGACTTCAAACTGGGAGGAATCGTGCTTAAGAAGTACTCGCCGTATCTCGAGAGCCTGAGCCGGGCCGACGTGACTGACGGAACGCTAGGGCTCCAGGGCAACTACGTGATCAACCTCGACCCCAGGGTGCGCACCCTGCAGGTCAGCGGCGCGGAGCTGGGCATGCGTGGACTGAAGGTCGTGGAGCGCGCGGGCTCACGCCCGGCTGTTGAACTCGACGCGCTCGACGTGAGCGGCGTGTCCCTCGACGCCGTCGCGATGAAGGCAACAGTGGCGAAGGCGTCGGTCTCCGGCGGCCATGCGTCCATCCGTCGCAACGCCGATGGCTCGATCAACCTTCTGGCGCTTGCGAACCCGGCGACCCCGGGACCGGCGGCGAAGGGATCCGCACAGCCGGATGTCTTCGTGGGCGAGA